>NZ_JBICZA010000096.1:0-1089 GCF_043201585.1 Streptomyces sp. NPDC048297 | reverse complement strand
ACCCCGCGCCCGCACTCGGACCAGCCCACCGGCAGCACTTCGCCCCGCCGCATAACGACGGGGCGAAGTATCAGAGCCAGGGATTCGCCAACAGCATCCCGCGTGGCTCCGGCCCCTCCGCGCGCGTTCCCCACCGGCTTGAATCGGCCGAAGGAGGCTTTTCCCCGTATCGGGGGGTTTGACACGACGAAAGTCACGAAACGGTCACATCCTTTCCCTGCCGCGTCCACACTCACTGTTCGTACACAATCGTGCACGCAAAGCGATGGGGAGATCTCTGTGTTCCGTACGACCAAGCAGCGTCTGGCGGCCTGTGCGACCGCCGCGACCCTCGC
Organism: Streptomyces sp. NPDC048297; assembly: GCF_043201585.1. Classification (NCBI taxonomy): domain Bacteria; kingdom Bacillati; phylum Actinomycetota; class Actinomycetes; order Kitasatosporales; family Streptomycetaceae; genus Streptomyces; species Streptomyces sp. NPDC048297. The sequence continues at coordinate 754 of NZ_JBICZA010000096.1, read as the reverse complement.
CGCGGCGGCGGCCTCGTTCGCGGCGCCGACGACGGCCGCCGGCGCCGCGGCCGGCAGCGACCTGACCTACGGCAGCAACATCCTGCTGCAGAACCGGTACGGGGGCGACGGCGGCTATCTCGACACCAACGGCCACTCCAGCCAGCCGGGTGCCACGTACAACGTGAGCACCAACGAGCGTCCCAACAGCCGCGGCCCCGCCACCTCGGTGTGGAAGGTCCTCTCCGCCACCGGCAAGGCCGCGGGCACCCGCGTCGTCAGCGGCGACGTCATCTACCTCGTCAACCAGTACGGCAACCACACGTACCTCGACACCAACGGCCACTCCGACCAGACGGGCGCCAAGTACAAGGTGTCCGCCACCGCCACCAAGGACCGCGGTCCCGGCACCGGCAAGTGGCACATCTTCGGCAAGGCGTCCTCGCCGGCCGACGGCCACATCCGCACGGACGACATCGTGCATCTGCTCAACGACTACAACTCGGCCAACGGCGGCTTCCTCGACACCAACGGCCACTCCTCCCAGGGCGGCGGCGCCAAGTACTCCGTCTCCACCAGCCACTACACCGACCGCGGCACCGGCACGGGCTCCTGGAAGGTGCTGCCCGCCTCCTGATCCGCCGCACCACGCACACCGGGCCCCGGGGATGGCGTACTCCGATGCCGTTGGTTAATTCCGGGGCCCTACGTCTTCTTCGCCCCGTCGATCGTCTGGTCGGCGGGGCGAAGTGCTGCGAAGTGGCTGGTGCGGGTG
>NZ_JBICZA010000095.1:0-1210 GCF_043201585.1 Streptomyces sp. NPDC048297 | reverse complement strand
ACCGGGGCCGGTACGAGATGCGGGAGATCGTCAACGCGCTCCTCTACCAGGGTCGCACTGGCTGCCAGTGGGACCTGCTTCCGCACGACCTGCCTCCGCGCGGCGCGGTGATGTGCTGCTTCACCAAGTGGCGCGACGACGGCACCGATCAGACCATCCACGACCTGCTGCGCCGGCAGGTGCGGGAGAAGGCGCGGCGGAAGGCGGACCCGAGCCTGGTGGTGCTCGACACCCAGAGCGTGCACGCGGCGGCCGGGGTGCCCTCGGAGTCGACGGGGTGTGATGCGGCAAAAAAAGTACCGGGCCGCAAGCGTGGCCTGGCCGTTGACGTGTTGGGCCTGGTGATCGCGGTGGTGGTGATCGCCGCGTCCGTGCACGACAACGCCGCCGGCATCGCGCTGCTGGACAAGGTCGCCGCCGGCACCGACACCGTGGAGAAGGCCCTGGTCGACCAGGGCTTCAAGAGCGCCGCCGTCGCGCACGGGGAAACGGTGGGCATCGAGGTGGAGATCGTCGAGCGCAACCCGGCTCAGACCGGGTTCGTGCCGATCCCCAAACGGTGGATCGTAAAGCGCGCTTACGGGATCTTGATGCTGCACCGCAGGCTGGTGCGCGACTACGAGCACCTGCCGCGCACTTCGGAGTCGCGGGTGTACTGGGCGATGACCGCGGTGATATTGCGCGGGCCGACCGGGTCCGCCGCTGCGACCTGGCGCAGCGCATGAGTGGCGGGGAGCTGACCCTCGGGGCGGTGCTGGCGCGGCTGGAGGAGCGGGAACGGGAGATCGCCGCACAGGCCGAGGCGATGAGCGAGCAGATCGCACAGCTGACCGCACGGCTGGACGAGCTCGGCCGGACCGTCGAGGAGGTCCGGATCACCCGCAAGACACTGCTGGAGCTGCCCGACCCGCGGCCGCCCGCGCCGCCGGCCCCGAAAGTGCCGGACCGTCCGGCCTACCAGCAGATCATGGCGGTGTTCGCCGCGGCCGACGCGCCACTGCGGGCGCGGCAGGTGTGCGAGGCGATGGACATGGAGATCACGCCCGACAACATCAACAACATCCGCCTGAAGCTGAAGCGGCTGGCCGAGCGCGGAATCCTGGCCGAGACCGAGCAGGGCTTGTTCACCCAACCGCGACCGTAGCCACCCGGCGACATCGCGGCCAGCACGCCCACCCCTCCCGAAAGCGCGAAACGGACATCAACTCAC
>NZ_JBICZA010000094.1:0-1225 GCF_043201585.1 Streptomyces sp. NPDC048297 | reverse complement strand
CGTCGGTGTCAGTTGGTGCGGTCCTTGTTGAAGTGCTTCATGGCCCAGGTGAAGCCGAGGAGGGTGAGGGCGGTGCACCAGGCGAGGGCGATGTAGGCGTTGTTGCCGATGGGGGTGCCGAGGAGGAGGCCGCGGAGGGTTTCGATCATGGGGGTGAAGGGCTGGTACTCGGCGAAGTAGCGCAGGCCGGTGGGCATGGTGTCGGTGGGGACGATCCCGGAGCCGACGAAGGGCAGGAGGATGAGGGGGAAGGGGGCGTTGGAGGCGGCGTCGAGGGTTTTCGCGGCGAGTCCGAAGGCGACGCCGAGCCAGGTCAGGGCGAGGCTGGCGGCGGTGAGCAGGCCCAGGACGGCGAGCCACTCCAGGGGGGTGGCGTTGGGGTGGAAGCCCATGGCCCAGGCGACGGCGAGGACGAGGGCCATGCTGGTGAGGGTCTGCAGGACGGAGGAGATGACCCGGGCGATGAGGATGGAGGGGCGGAAGATCGCCATGGTCTTGAACCGGGCGATGATGCCTTCGGTCATGTCGACGGAGGTGGACACGGCGGTGCCGAGGGATCCGGTGGCGGCGGTCATGATGATCAGGCCGGGCAGGACGTAGTTGACGTAGTCGTCGTGGCCGGCTCCGCCGATGGGGCTGACGCCCTGTCCGAGGACGTTGCCGAAGACGTAGACGAACAGGAGGAGGAAGAGGACGGGGATACCGACGATGGACAGGGCGGTGGTGGGGTAGCGGAGCTGGTTCTTGATGTTGCGGCGCAGGAGGGTGGTGGAGTCGGCGACCGCGTAGGCGACGGTGCTCATACCAGGACCTTCTTCTCGGTGTCGGCGCCGACCTGGCCGGCGGAAGCAGCGGTGGTGGTGTCAGTGGTGCTGGTGGTGGGGGTCTGGCCGGTCAGGGCGAGGAAGACGTCGTCGAGGTCGGGGGTCTTCAGGGACAGTTCGGACACGGTCGTGGTGTCGAGGCGGGCGAGGATGTGCTGGACCGCGGACGCGCTGCCATCGGAGGGGATGCGCAGGGTCAGGGAGTCCTCGTCGCGGGTGGCGGGGGTGCCGTCCAGAGCGGCGGCTGCGGCGGTGAGGGCGGACACGCTGGTGAACTGGAGGTCGACGCTGCCGCCGGGGATCTGCCGCTTCAGCTGCTCGGGGGTGCCCTGGGCGACGAGGGTGCCGCCGTTGAGGACCGCGATCCGGTCGGCGAGCTGGTCCGCCTCCTCCAGATACTG
>NZ_JBICZA010000093.1:0-1400 GCF_043201585.1 Streptomyces sp. NPDC048297 | reverse complement strand
GGAATCTCAATGACTGTGTCAAGCCGTCTGCGTGACCGGCGGGGCGGAGGTGAACAGCCTCTTGTCACGCAGCATTGCCCAGAGCACGTCGACCCGGCGGCGGGCGAGCGAGAGCAGGGCCTGGGTGTGCAGCAGCCCCTCGGCCCGCTTCTTGAGGTAGTAGTCGCGGGAGGGGCCGGGCCGCATCATGGCGGTCTGGGCGGCCATGTAGAAGATGTGCCGCAGACGGCGGTTGTAGCGCTTGGGCCGGTGGTAGTTGCCGGTTCGGCGGCCGGAGTCTCGGGCGACCGGGGCCAGACCGGCATGCGAGGCAAGGCGGCCGGCGTCGCGGTAGCCGGCCAGGTCACTGACGATGGCGACGAACTCGGCGCCCAGGATGGGCCCCATGCCGGGCATCGACTCGATGATCTCCGCGCGGTCGTCGGATCGGAACGTCTCGCGGATCTCCCGGTCGTTGTCCTTGATCCGCTCGTCCAGGGCCAGCAGCTGGTGGGCGAGGTCGCAGACCAGCTGGGCGGCCTGCTTCTCGCCGGGCAGTGCGATCTGCTGGGCCTGGGCTGCCTCCACGGCCTTGGCCGCGACGTCGGCGGCACTGCGGACCTTGCGGCGTTCAAGCCAGGCTGTCAGGCGCTTGACGCCGATCCGGCGCAGAGCGGCCGGCGTCTGGTACTCGGTGAGCATGACGACCGGGCCCTTGGCCGCGGAGTAGTCGAACGCCCGCTCCAGGGCCGGACAGATGCCGACCAGCAGGTCACGGAGCCGGTTGATCAGCCTCACCCGGTCGGCGATCAGGTCGGCCCGGTAATTCGTCAGCACCCTCAGGTTGGAGACCAGCTCCGGGGGCGTGTCCAGCGGAGCGAAGTCCCGGCGCATGCGGGCCTGGTCGGCGATGACACGGGCGTCCTTGGCATCGGTCTTGCCCTCGCCCCGGTAAGCGCCGCTCATCCGGTTGACCGTCCGGCCGGGGACGTAGACGACCTGTTGGCCGTGCGCGATCAGCAGGGCCAGCAGCAAGGTCGAGGCCCGGCCGGAGATGTCCACTGCCCACCGCACCTCGTCGGCCCGTTCGCGGGCTGTGTCGATGAGGGTGAGGATCTGGGCCTCGTCGTTGATCACCTTCGTCGAGAACAGCGTCTCGCCGTCGGCGTCCAGGGCCACCGCCCAGTGGTGCCCCTTGCCAGCGTCGATGCCGACCCATATCCGATTCTGCCGCGTGCTCAACCGCGTTACTCCGTTCCACCGTGACCAGCACTTCAGTGGCCCGAAGAACACCCCGCCGACAGGTCCCTAACCAGCGATGACCGCAGTTCTCAATCAGTGGTCGGAGCGTCCCGGAGGACCGGGCGGCCATTCCTTCCGAGCCATCTAGGGCAACCACCCATCAGCCACACCCGGTCCTC
>NZ_JBICZA010000092.1:0-1418 GCF_043201585.1 Streptomyces sp. NPDC048297 | reverse complement strand
TCAGCAGGGCGTCCAGGTCATTCGTCACAGATCGATCTTGGACGCCCTGCCTTCGTTCCCAGACGCACCGTCAGCATTCGGAATGACTCGTCTAGTAGGACTTGGGCAGGCCGAGAGTCTGGTGGGAGACGTAGTTGAGGATCATCTCCCGGCTCACCGGGGCGATACGAGCCACGCGCGCGGCCGTTATCAGCGAGGCGAGTCCGAACTCGCGGGTGAGGCCGTTGCCGCCGAGGGTGTGCACGGCCTGGTCGACGGCCTTCACACAGGCTTCCGCGGCCGCGTACTTGGCCATGTTGGCGGCCTCGCCCGCACCGATGTCGTCGCCCGCGTCGTAGAGGTGGGCGGCCTTCTGCATCATCAGGCGGGCCAGTTCCAGGTCGATGTGTGCCTGGGCGAGGGGGTGGGCGATGGCCTGGTGGGCGCCGATGGGGGTCTTCCAGACGCTGCGGTCGCGGGCGTACTCGACGGCCTTGGCGAGGGCGTAGCGGCCCATGCCGATCGCGAACGCGGCGGTCATGATCCGCTCGGGGTTGAGCCCGGCGAACAGTTGCAGCAGGCCCGCGTCCTCGTCCCCCACGAGTGCGTCGGCGGGGAGGCGGACGTCGTCCAGGACCAGCTCGAACTGCTTCTCGGCGGCCTTGAGTTCCATGTCGATGGGCCGCTTCTGGAAGCCCTCGGCGTCGGTCGGGACGATGAACAGGCAGGGCTTGAGGCGTCCGGTGCGGGCGTCCTCGGTGCGGCCGACGATCAGGACGGCGTCCGCCATGTCGACACCGGAGATGAAGACCTTGCGGCCGGTGAGGAGCCAGTCGCCGCTTGCCGGGTCGCGGCGGGCGGTGGTGGTGATGCGGTGCGAGTTGGAGCCGGCGTCGGGTTCGGTGATGCCGAACGCCATGAGGCGGGTGCCGTCGGCGAGGCCCGGGAGCCAGGTCCGCCTCTGCTCCTCGGTGCCGAAGCGGGAGATCACCGTGCCGCAGATGGCCGGGGAGACGACGAGCATGAGCAGGGGGGATCCGGCGGCACCCAACTCCTCCAGGACTATGGAGAGTTCGGTGATGCCGCCGCCTCCACCGCCGTACGCCTCCGGCAGGTTGACGCCGAGATAGCCCAGCTTGCCCGCCTCGGACCAGAGTTCGGTGGGGGGTTTGCCCTCGGCGACGGTGCGGGTGAGGTATTCGCGGCCGTAGCGCTTGCCCAGGGCGGCGACCGCGGATCGTAGGGCCTTGTGTTCGTCGGATTCGAGCTGCGTGGTCGGCTGCGTGGTCATGCGAGTCCTCCGCGTGCGGGTTGGGTGTGGTTTCTCGCGCGGTTCCCCGTGCCTCTAGACGAGTCATTCCGATGTGATCAGTGGTCGTAGGCGATCAGGGACCGCATGACCGGCTGCCCAGTCTTGTGGTTGTGCCAGATCGCCGCGG
>NZ_JBICZA010000091.1:0-1506 GCF_043201585.1 Streptomyces sp. NPDC048297 | reverse complement strand
CATGACACCCCCTGTGTCAACCTCACACCGCTTGAGCGAGCGGTTGTGGGGTTGTGAGACGTTGAAGTCCGCCGTGCCGGTCGGGCTGGTAGGGCTCGTGGTTGAGCCAGCAGCGATGGATCACGCGGATCCAGGCGCGGGCCAGGACGCGGACGGCGTGCGGATGGTCCATGCCCCGGCCCCGGGCCCGCTGGTAGACGTTCGCCGCCCAGGCGCTTTCATGACGGCTGTTGTCCGCGAACGTGGTCACCGCCTGGCGCAAGCGCTTGTTGCAGGCCCAGCGGTAGGACACCCCGCGCATGCGTCCGGACGCCTTGGTAACCGGGGCGACGCCGGCGAACGCCGCGACGGCGTCCGGGCCGTCGTAGGCGGTGCGGGAGTCGCCCCACTCGGCGAGGATCTGGGCGGCGTTGACCTGCCCGGCCCGCGGCAGCGAGGTGAAGATCCGCCCGTCGGGGTGCTGGCCCAGGTGGGCGGCGACGGACCGGTCGAGGTCCTTCTTCACGGTGCCGAGCGTCCGCAGCACCGTGACCAGCGCGACGACCGCGTCCCGGCCGGCCTCGGTCTCGATCTCGCCGGTGACGCCGGCCGGGGCCGAGCGCAGCCGTTTGACCAGCTCGGCCGGCGTGCGGCGGCCGCAGTAGGAGTGCTTGACGCAGAACGCTGCCATGCGCTTCTCGCCCAGGGCGGCGGCGGAGGCCGGGGTCGGGTAGCGGGTGAGGAAGTCCAGCGCGATCGGCGACTCCACATCCGCGAAGAGGGACTTGGCGCCGGGCCAGAAGGCATCCAGCAGCGCGGAGAGCATGTTGGTGGCCATCACCCGCAGCCTCACCACGTCGTCGCGGGTGCGGACCACGGTGCGAAGTGCCTTGGTGTGTCCGGAGAACGGGCGGGCGGCGCTGAGCTTGTGGTGCCGAAGCCGCAGGTACTCGGCGATGACCATCGCATCGCCCGGGTCGGACTTCGCGCCGGACAGGACCTCGGCGTCCCGCCATGCCTTGATGGCGTTGGACTTCACCGGAACCACCGGATGCCCGGCCTCCAGCAGCTGGTCGACCAGCCGCCCGTCGGGCCGTTCGATCGCCACGGGTATGTCCTCGGCCTGGCCAAGCTTCCCGAGCCGGCGGATCAGGTCCGCGAACCCGACAGCGGTGTGGGTGATGGCGAACTCGGTCCTGACACGGCCGGCTTCGGTCAGGACGCAGACCGCGTGCTCGGACGATCCCCAGTCGATGCCGACGTAGTACGCGCTCTCGGGCAGTGCCACAGCTCTCCTCGTGCCTATCAGCGACAGGCCGGTGACGAAGCTGGTCCCCGGGCGGTCACTGACTGGCGCTCTGCGGCGCGTCCCTCTGTTGCCGGTCGACAGCTCCGGAAGAGCCGGGGGCGGCAGTGTCATGCGGGCCCTGAAAGGGCGACCACCACGGGCCGTCACCCCGGCTCTCACCGGCATCTAACCACGAGCACCTCACTGGTGCCCGCAACAGAAAGGGTCCACCAGTGACC
>NZ_JBICZA010000090.1:0-1551 GCF_043201585.1 Streptomyces sp. NPDC048297 | reverse complement strand
GGGGGGGTGCCTCTATGTCCTTCGTCAAGGCGCCCCTGTCGGGTGTGGTGTGGTTCGGGGTGCTGGGGTTATGCGGCGAGCTCGACGTCCTTCGGTGTCCGGGATTCGTAGAAGGTGCCGTCGCGGAGCATGGCGAACAGGACGCTGATGCGTTGGCGGGCGAGGCGGAGGAGAGCTTGGGTGTGGGTCTTGCCGCGGGCTCGTTGCTTGTCGTAGTAGGCGCGGGAGGCCGGGTCGGCGTTCATGCAGGCGAAGGCGGACAGGAACATCGCCCGTTTGAGCTGGCGGTTGCCGCCGCGGGGTGCGTGTTCGCCGTGGATCGAGGTCCCGGACGATTTGGTGGTGGGTGCGAGTCCGGCGTAGGAGGCGAGGTGGGCGGCGGTGGGGAAGCTGGTGCCGTCGCCGACGGTGACCAGCAGGACGGCGGCGGTCCTGACGCCGACGCCGGGCATCGACGTCAGGACCGGGGAAAGAGGGTGGGCCTCCAGAAGCGTGTTGATCTGGGCTTCCATCGCCCGTCGCTGGGTGTGGACGGCGGCCAGGGACACGGCCAGGGAGGGGATGACGATGTCCAGGGTGCCGGTGCCCGGGACGACGACGGTCTGCTCGTCGAGCGCGTCGAAGACGTCGTCGATCAGCCGCTGAGCCATGCGTGGGGCTTTCGGGCGGATCAGCTCGACGAGTCTGCGGCGGCCGGCCTTGCGCAGGGCGGCCGGGGAGCCGTATCGCTCCAGCAGCCAGGTGATGGCCTGGTGGTCGAGGCGCGGGCCGAGGACGCGTTCGAGGCTGGGGTGGAACTGGGTGAGCAGGCCGCGTATCCGGTTGGAGGTGCGGGTGGCCTCGGCGGCAAGGTCCTGGTCGAAACCGACGAGCACGGTGAGTTCGGCGGTGATCTCGTCGGTCAGTTCCAGGGATCGCAGGGTGTGCGGCATGGTGCGGGCCGCGTCCGCGATCACGGCCGCGTCGCGGGCGTCGGTCTTGGCCTCGCCGGGGTAGAGGTCGGCGATCCGCCGCATCGCCAGGCCGGGCAGGTAGGCGACGCGGCAGCCGGCATCGCGGGCGACGGTCAGTGGCAGGGCGCCGATCGAGGCGGGTTGGTCCACGATGACCAGGACGGTTCCGAACTTCGCGGCAAGTTTGTCGAAGACGGCCCGCAGCTTCGGCTCGCTGTTGGGCAGCGGCTTGTCGAAGACCTTCTTCCCTGCCGGAGTCAGCCCGTGGCCGTGATGAGCAGACTTGCCGACGTCCAGCCCGAGGAACACGCCCACGTCTTCGATCTCGAACATCGCGCCCTTTCCAGGATGTTGACGGTGCCGGCCGCGGCTCGGGTGTCGTGCTCGCGCATCCACGTTATGCAGACCTGCCGCCCGCGAACCGCCCGGCGTTGCGCCGGACCGGACGGTGGCCGGACCTCTGATCAGCGTCTCCGACGAACACCCCCGAGCCCGGTGAACACCACCCCCCAGGTCATCTCGGACAGGGGGACCAAGTCATGCCGGGCCCGGAGGCCAGCGGCCCCGTTGCGGAGCCGTGGAGAACATAACGGGGGCG
>NZ_JBICZA010000089.1:0-1749 GCF_043201585.1 Streptomyces sp. NPDC048297 | reverse complement strand
GAGCAATGCTCAGGACTTGTGGATCAGCCCCGGGCGAGGACGCGGAGGGCGTACCTTCCCGAATGATCCGTAAGGTCTCCGAGTAGGCCCGCGTTGCAGCGCGGGTCGGGAAGGCACGCCCGTGCTCAGCGTAGTCACCGACGACGGCTCCACGCAGTCCGGCTCCCTGATCGACGAGATCGTCCGGGAGGGCGCCCGACGCATGCTCGCCGCCGCGCTTGAAGCGGAAGTCAACCAGTACATAGCCGAGTTGGCCGCCGAGACCGACGAGCGAGGCCGCCGCCTGGTGGTCCGCAACGGCCACCACCAACCCCGCACCGTCGTCACCGCGGCCGGGCCGGTCGAGGTCACCGCGCCCCGGGTGAACGACCGCCGCATCGACGAGAAGACCGGCGAGCGGAAGCGGTTCTCCTCCAAGATCCTTCCCCCGTGGTGCCGCAAGTCCCCGAAGGTCTCCGAGGTCCTGCCGCTGCTCTACCTCCACGGACTCTCCTCCGGGGACTTCGTGCCCGCGCTGGAGCAGTTCCTCGGCGGCACCGCCGGCCTGTCGCCGGCCACGGTCACCCGGCTGACCAAGCAGTGGACCGACGACCACGCCGCCTTCCAGACCCGCGACCTGTCCGACCGGGACTTCGTCTACGTCTGGGCGGACGGGGTGCACCCGAAGGTGCGGCTCGGTCAGGCGCACTCGTGCGTCCTGGTCCTGCTCGGGGTCCGGTTGGACGGCACCAAAGAGCTCATCGCCATTGCCGAGGGGCTGCGGGAGTCGACCGAGTCGTGGGCCGACCTGCTGCGTGATTGCCGCCGACGGGGCATGCGCGACCCCGAGCTGGTCGTCGGCGACGGCGCGATGGGCCTCTGGAAGGCCCTCGCTGAAGTCTTCCCCGCCGCCCGCCACCAGCGCTGCTGGGTCCACAAGGCCCGCAACGTCGCGAACTGCCTGCCCAAGTCCGCCCAGCCCGGAGCCACGAAGGCCATGCAGGAGATCTACAACGCCGAGGACCGGGCCCACGCCGAGACGGCGATCGAGGCCTTCTCCCGCACCTACGGCACGAAGTGGCCGAAGGCCGCCGCGAAGATCACCGATGACCGGGACGAGCTGCTCGCGTTCTACGACTTCCCGGCCGAGCACTGGATCCATCTGCGAACCACGAACCCGATCGAGTCGACGTTCTCCACGGTCAAACTCCGCACGAAGGTCACCCGAGGCGCCGGCAGCCCGGCCGCGGCCCTCGCGATGGTGTTCAAGCTCGTCGAGTCCGCCCAGTCACGCTGGCGGGCGATCACCGGAGCCCACCTGGTCCCCCTCGTCCGCGCGGGCGCCCGCTTCGAGAACGGCCACCTGGTCGAACGCACCGAGAACCACGCCGCCTGAGGAGAATGCCACGATGACCGTCACCGACACCTACGGCACGAGCACCTACACGGCCCAGCAGCTGGCCGACCTCCTCGCCGAGCGACTTCCGGCGACCTTCGCCGAGCTCGAGAGCGACTACTTCGGCGTCTACTTCCTCGCCACCCTCGCCGACACGACTCGCATCAAGGTCCAGCCGAACACCGTTCCAGGAGACGACGGCGAAGACGACCTTCTTGAGGACGACCACCCTGAGGTGTCCGTCCTCCTCATCGTCACCGCAGCCGCCGAAGCTCAGCTCCTGGACAAGGAGCTTGCAGCCGTCGACGGACTCACCCGACTCCGGTCATCCCGAAGCTGAGAATCCATCGATCCACAGGTATTGACGATTGCTC
>NZ_JBICZA010000088.1:0-1778 GCF_043201585.1 Streptomyces sp. NPDC048297 | reverse complement strand
GCGGAGGATGCCGCTACTTCTGATGGGGTGGGGGAGGCGCTGATTCAGCCGGCGGAGAATCCTGCTCCGTATGTGCCGCAGCCGGTGGTTTCGTTTGTGTCGTCCGAGGAGTGGAAGAGGGATCTGGACGATCACGACGAGACTTTGGTCTTTGCTCCGCCTGCGGATCTTGTGCATGCGAGTTTCAAGCAGAGTGCGGGTCCGGTGACGTTCGAGTTGCCTGATGGGAGGCTTTATTCGGCGGTGCGGTCGGCGATTGTGGATGGTGTTCCGCAGGATCGTCGGGAGGCGGCGGGTCGGGAGATCGATGAGTGGTTCCCGCGGGAGAGTTTTGTCTCGGAGTTGCCGCAGGCTGTGGGTGACCGGTTGGTGCTCACGTTGTTCGCGGCGGATCGTCCGTTGGAGGTTGCTGTCCGTCTGCGTCTGGGTGGTTGGCGGCAGTTGACGGATACGCATGGGCGTGCGCTGGATGATTCGGGTGTGGTGGATCCGGTTTCGATGCGGCGTGAGGCGCGGACCCGGCAGGTGTTCGAGTCGGGTGATTCGGTGGGGAGCAGCAGTACGGTCTCGCATGGTGTGGGGTTGCCTGCTTCTCTTCTGATCAATCATGCGTTTTCTGCGGTGCCGCATCTGAACAAGCTGGGTTTCCTGGTGAATTCGGCGATCGCGGGTTATTCGGCGTCGTCGACGAGTGATGTGTCGTCGACTGCGGCGACGGCTCGTTATACGAAGGGCACGTACCGGGCTGTCGATTTCGCGTATGACGTGCTTTTTGACGTCACTGTGCGGGGGCGTGAGCGTGGGCAGGCTGATTACCAGAGTCAGGACATTCTGAACGAGGCTCTGATCGGGCGTCATGACCGCAGGGTGGTGAGGAGTCTTCCGAAGCCGTCGGCGGATGTGGTTGCGGCGACGTCGCAGCAGTGGCAGACGTGGCAGAACGGGGATGGTTCGGCGGCGCAGGGTGCGCAGCAGTCGGATGCGAGTACCGCGATGCTGCAGCAGGCCATGGACACGGCTGCGAACCGGCGTACCGGTGAGCAGGCGGGCCGCAACGCGTTCGACGAGTGGAACCCACAGGATCCCACCGCTCCTGCCGGTCCCGCCGGCTCGGCCGGGTGGAGCGTGCCTCTGGCCGTCCCGCGGACTTCGCTGGTGGAGACGTTCGATCACACGGAGGATCTGCGTCGTGCGGTGTTCTCGGTTCTGCCGCCTGGTGCGTCCGAGATCGGTTCTGTGCAGCGGGCCGCGGTTCACGCGTTCACGTCGTCCCAGTCGATCGCGGGGTCGTTGCATCAGGCGATGACGGGTGGTCACTGGTCGCCGATGTTCCACTTCTCCTCTGGAGCGCCTCAGGCGGTGGAACTGCGCACGGGGTTCCATGACGCCCACGTGGTGGGGGCCGGTGGGCCTGAGGAGGTGGACTGGCTCACGCATCTGGACACCGAGGACACGCTGGTCGACAACGTGGCTCACCGTCGCAGTGCCGGTGACAGCGGTGGGTATTCGGGTTCGGCTCTGTGGGATTCGTCCAACGGCAAGTTCAGCACGCTGATGGGTGTGCCGGCGGTGGGTGTCCGGCGTGCGGTGAACATGTCGGACCCGGGTCCGCAGGCGGGGTCGGTTGTCCTGCACAAGGTCAAGTTGGAAGAGGCCACGGTGGTGGTCGAGGGCCGGACCCGGACCGAGGTCCGATCCACGGGTGGCCAGAACGCTGTTGTGGAGGGCCGGGCCAGGCTACGGATCCTGCTGAAGGACGCCCAGCGGCTCGGACTGCT
>NZ_JBICZA010000087.1:0-2105 GCF_043201585.1 Streptomyces sp. NPDC048297 | reverse complement strand
TCGTCGCCACGAATCCCGGGTTCTCCCCCAGGAGCCTCGCCACATCATCGTTGTGTTCGAGCAACTCCCGCAAGCCGTCCACGTTCTGGACGGCCGGCACCACATCCGGATTGTGGATCGCCGCGACGTGCAGGGCCCGGTTGCCCAGGATGAGCGCGGCCGCGTCAGAGTGCACCTCGAAAAGGTCGGGCAGTACCGGGTCGTCGACCAGGCCCAGGAACTCGTCCTCCGAGAGGATGACTCCGGACTGATTGGCAAGCTCCCGGGCGAAACGGGGATGGCTCACCAGTGTGTCGACGATCTCGGGGTTGGAAATGGCCACGCTGAACGATTTATCGCCGCCACTGAGGATCGCGCGCACGACCTCGTTCAGAATTTTGACGCGTTCCGGGGAGAATCTGGTGTCATCGCCTCCGACTATGGCGAACAGACCATCGATAAGCTCCCTGCCGTCCTCCAGGAGCGTTTGGACTTCAGGATTGGAGAAGAAAGCCTCGGCAAGCGGTTCGCTGGCCGACAGCACCGTCATGAAGTTAGGCATCAACGAACTCAAGGTTGATGCTGTCGACGACGACATGATACGCCACATCTCGCGATTTCGAGACATATCTTGCCGGTAAAACGAATTAATCGCGACCAGGTCGACCAAATAGGGGTCGTTGAGGAACGCGTGGAGGAGCTTTCCGTTCTCGGCCAGGGCTACCGTGAATTCCAGGTCGTACGCCACGGCGGCGCGCGCTTTCCCTGATGCCATCAGCTTCGGCAGCAGAGCGGGGCGATCCCGCAGGGTGGTCACGATTTCCGAATTGTTGATCACAACGGCTTGCAGCCCGACGTTACGGTCGTCGGAAAGGACTGCACGCAGATCCGGCAGATCCTCGGATGCCTCTTCAATTTCGTCAAGGACGTCGAGGCTGTTCTCTATTGCTTCATCACTGTCCTCCACCGACGAGATCCGCGCGCGAGCTTCGTCCAACGGAAGGTACAGAGAAGAGAACAACATGCGATCCGCCGGCGTGAGCTTCAGGCCCTCGTCGGTGAAGCTGATCGGGCCCAGCGCCTCGATTTCGGCAAGGAGCGCGTCCGGGTCGTTCACATGGGGCAGGAAACGCTCGGGTTCTGTGGTGAGCGCCTCCTCGAAAGCAGGCCGTTGCAGCGCGGCTGCCAGGATCTTCGGGTGCGCGCCCAGCGCCGTCACCAAGGGAGCCTGAGCGTCCTCGGCGAGGGCGTCGAGGACGGCCGGATTGTCCAGCAGCGCCGCCCATTGGGCCGCGGGCACGGCGTTCGGGTCCACGTGGGCGTCCCTGGCCGCGTCGGCCAGACGGTGGAAGACCACGCCGTACGGAGCGAGGTCAGCCTCCTCGACGATGGTTGACGTATCCTCCGAGGCGACGTTCCGGAACTGGCTGGCAAGGCGGAGCAGCGCACCGTCATTGGCCATGAGCTGGGCGAACGCCGCCGGCGAATCAAACTCGTCGGTCAGTTCCTGGTCCCTGAATATCGTCGACACCAGGAGAGCGTCCTTGCGCGCCGCGGACCAGAAGCCGGGGATTTCGGACCCCCTGCTGAGGCCGCCCAGCGAGCCGGAGGCCCCCAGGATCAGGACGATACCGGGGTTGTCGAAGAGGGCCTGAGCGAACTCGGGGCTCGCGTTCAGGTACTCGAGAGCCTTCGTCGTTTTCGGCACCCACACCTGACTGCGCGCGTAGGGATCCCGCAGCGCCAGTCGCAGGAACTCGCCCTCCGGGAAATCCTCAGCGGGCAGGGCCTCGCGAAGGTCACCGTTCTCGTCCTCCAGCAAGCGGCGGATCTCGTGCGGCATGCGGAAGGCATCGAGATGGTCCGCCAGCGCGCGGGTGAACTCCACATCAGCGGCCAGCTTGGCCACCAGGTCGCGTTCGTTGGGGTACGCCAGCTTGACGAGGGGATGCTGCCGAATGCGCGTGAGCGGGAGAGTCGAGGTGGAGGCCGGCGCCGGCGCCACCTCGGCCGGCGTCGCCGTGGCGAGGGCCGTACGCAGCTCTCGGGGCTCGTCGCGCAGGTGATCGAAGGCATGCGGGGTCGCCGAGAGCACGGCCGCGAGTCCCGCGTTGCCGTAGGCGGCC
>NZ_JBICZA010000086.1:0-2135 GCF_043201585.1 Streptomyces sp. NPDC048297 | reverse complement strand
TACCCCGCCGAGCTCCCCGAAAGCGCCCCCGCGCTACCCAACACCACCAACACGACCTCGGGCTGACCGGCTACACCACCAGAAGGGACGCCATCCGCTCAGCTGAGCTAGCCGGGCTCGGGGTCGTCATGGATGGTCAATGTTCCGGCGAGGTCGAGGTCGGCGTTAGTGCCGTGTGCCCCGGCGCGGACGAGCAGTACTGCGCCGAGCGCGGTGCTCCAGAACGTCCTGGCCTCCACGCTGAGCGATCGACGGGTCCTCCAGCCGCGACTAACGATGAGCTGGCTCACGAAGCCCTCTGATTGTCGGAACAGCAACTGGAGGTGCTGGTCGACCACGGGGGCGAGTTCGGGTTTGGAGATCCCGACGGCGAGTGCTCGCGCGACCGATGGGAGCGAGGGCATGGCTAGTACTGCGCGGGCGATGTTGCGTCGAAATGTCGCCGCATCGGGGGCCTGTCGGCCGATGCGCTCAATCCGTCGGGCGTCGTGCAGCAAGCCGAGAAAGGCGGCGTGCACGAGCAGCGAGTCCTTGGATCCGAAGTGGTAGGTGACCTGATTGGGGAAGACGCCTGCAGCGTTCGCGATCTCCGCGACGCTCACCTCAGCGCCGGGCCGCTCCTTGCAGAGCCGTGCAGTTGCTTCAATCAGCCGGCGCCTCGTCGCGCGACCGCGGTCACGTGACCGAGCCGACGTTGATCGAGCTTCGGTTCGCTCCTTCTCCACACCCAAATTGTATGTGATACAACAAGGCTCGTTCGTTTGTATCGCATACAAGAAAGGTCCCATGGCATGCACCGGACTGAAGTCGTTGTGACTGGACTCGGCGCGATCACGCCACTCGGTGGAGACGTGGAGTCCACTTGGGACGCCCTGCTTGCCGGCGAGTCCGGCATCCGCGGCGGCGTCCTGCCCGGCCACGAGGACGCCGGCCTTCCCGACACCGTCGCGGGGACGATGGCGATCGACCCCGCCGAGTCGCTGCCGCCGGTGCAAGCCAGAAGGCTCGACCGCTCACAGCAGGCAGCCTTCACCGCGGCGGCCGAAGCCTGGGCCGACGCCGGAGCCCCGGAGGTGGACCCGGACCGGCTCGCATCAGCCATCGGCACGGGCATCGGGGGCGTACGGACGCTGCTGAAGGAAGACGACGTTCTGGAGGCGGCCGGGACACGGCGCGTCTCGCCACGTACGGTCCCGATGCTCATGCCCAATGCGGCGGCAGCGCTGATCAGTATCGAATACGGTGCACGGGCCGGGGTCTAAACGCCCGTCTCGGCGTGCTCTTCCGGTGCCGAGGCGATCGCCCTGGGGGCCAGGCTCATTCGGGCCGGCGAGGCGGACGTGGTCATCGCGGGTGGAACCGAGGCTGCGATCACCCCGATCACCGTCGCCGGCTTCGCCCGGGCACAAGCACTGTCGCGATACACCGCCGAACCCGCCTCAGCATCACGGCCGTTCGCTGCGGACCGCAGCGGATTCGTCCTCAGTGAAGGCGCGGCTGTCGTGGTGCTCGAAAGCGCCGAGCATGCCAGCGCCCGTGGCGCGCGTGTCCACGCGGTACTCGCGGGCGCTGGCATCGCCGCCGACGCTCACCACATCACGGCGCCCGCTCCCGATGGCTCCGGTCAGATCTCGGCTATGCGGAAGGCCCTCGCCCAAGCCGGCTTGGCTTCCGAGCAGATCAGCCACATCAACGCCCACGCCACCGGAACTCCGGTCGGCGACGTCGCCGAGGCGCACGCGATCGGGGAGGTCTTCGGGCGCGCCACCGTGACAGCCCCCAAGGCGGCGCTCGGTCATCTCTTTGGCGCAGCCGGTGCAATTGAGGCGCTCATTGCCGTCCTCAGTGTGGAGCATGGCATCATCCCGCCGACCCGCAACCTCACCGCGGCGGGCGTCGGTCCCGACATCGATCTCGATGTCGTCGCAGAGCGACGGGACGTCCCCCAGGAGGCCGTGCTCAGCAACTCCTTCGGCTTCGGTGGGCAGAACGTCTCACTCATCGTCACCAGCGCACGGCACCACGCGTCCCGTACCGCCTCTAGGGCGTGTATCGGGTCGTGATCATTGAGTGGCCCGTGCGAGGTCCTTGATCCAGATGATGGAGGCGCGGAGATGGAGGGCGGCCAAGTAGCT
>NZ_JBICZA010000085.1:0-2360 GCF_043201585.1 Streptomyces sp. NPDC048297 | reverse complement strand
CGACGCCGGCCGAGGTGGCGCCGGCGCCGGCCTCCACCTCGACTGTCCCGCTCATGCGTATTCGGCAGCATCCTCTCGTCAAGCTGGCGTACCCCGACCCCCGCGACCTCGTGCGCAAGCTGGCCTCCAATGTGGAGTTCACCCGCGCGCTGGCGGACCATCTCGATGCCTTCCGCATGCCGCACGAGATCCGCCGCTTGCTGGAGGACCCGAGCGATGACCTTCGGCGGGCCCTGACTACTCCGGATTTCCCGGGGGGCGAGCTCCTGCGACTGGCGCTGCGGGATCCCTACACACGCAGTCAGGTGCGGGTGCCGGCCAGCTTGAAGGCTCTCGGGAACCTGGTCGAGCGCCCCGAGTTCGCTCAGGCCCTCTTCGACAACCCCGGTATCGTCCTGACCTCGGCGAACACCGCCACGCTGGCCCGCCTCTCCAGGGCGTCCGGAATCCCCGGCTTCTGGTCCGCGGCGCGCAAGGACGCTCTCCTGCTGTCGACGATGCACAGGGACTACGACCTGGTCGGCTCGGCGCATCGTTCGCCGACGGCGTTTGCCGAGTACATGGCCAATGACGGTGCGCTGCTCCGCCTTGTCCACCGGTTCCGGAACGTCTCCACGTCGATGACGTACTCAATCGTCCAGGAGACTGACCTCACCCTGTACGGTGTGGTCTTCCACCGTCTGGCCGACGCGGCCAGGGACGCTCAGGCAGACCCGGACGCCGTACCCAAGGGTCAATGGGGGATGCTGCTGGGCATGCGGACCATCCTCCAGGCCCTCGCCGAGGATGCGCAGGCTCCTTTGGTGAAGGCACTGGGCGCGCACCCGAAGATCCTGGCAGCCGCGCTGCAACGGTCCGCTTTCGAGCAGGCGCTCACCACAGAACCCGAGCGTTTCCTGCCCCACGTGAACGACCCGGACGCGCTGTTGGCCGAAATCGAGGCGCTGGGCCCCATCAGGTACACCGATGAGGGCCTGATGGTCTCACAGACGGAACGCGTCTTGTTCTCTTCCTTGTCCCTTCCGTTGGACGAAGCACGCGCGCGGATCTCGTCGGTGGAGAGCGATGCTGCAAAAATAGAGGATCGCCTCCAACTCATTGAAGAAATTCATGAGGCATCCGAGGATCTGCCGGATCTGCGTGCAGTCCTTTCCGACGACCGTAACGTCGGGCTGCAAGCCGCTGTGGTCAACAATGCGGCACTCGTGGCCGCCATGCGGGAGCGCCCCGCTCTGCTGCCGAAGCTGATCGCATCAGGAAAAGCGCGCGCCGTCGTGGCGAACGACCCGGAGTTCACGCTGGCTCTGGTCGAGAACGGAAAGCTCCTCCACGCGTTTCTCAACGATACCTTTTTCCTCAACATGGCCGTGGCTCGATCGGATTTCCGGCGAAATGTGTCCCGAAATCGCGAGATGTGGCGGTACGCATCGACGCCGACAGCGCCAGGCTTGATTTCTGCGACACCTGGCTTGATGTCGGTGCTGGTGGCCAGTGAACCGTTTGCCGGGGCTTTCTTCACCAGGCCTGGCATCCAAACGCTCCTGGAGGACGGGGGGGAGTTTGTCGATCATCTGGTCGCCATAGTCGGACGTGATCAGAACAAATTCACCCCGGAACGCGTCGAAGTTCTGAACAGGGTCACGCGCGCGATCCTCAGCGTCGGCGACGAATCGTTCAGCGCGGTCGTTTTCCAGCCCGAGATCGTCGACACACTGGTGAACCTTCCCCGTTTCGCCGGTGCGCTTGCCGCTCAGTCCGGAGTCATCCTCTCGGAGGACGAGTTCCTGACCCTGGTCGACGACGCGGTACTGCCCGACCTTTTCGAGGCGCACCCTGACGCGGCCGCGCTCATCCTGAGCAACCGGACCCTGTTCGTCGCGACGCTCCACAATCCGAACGTGGTGCGGGCCGTCCAGAACGTGGACGGCTTGCGGGAGTTGCTCGAACACAACGATGATGTGGCGAGGCTCCTGGGGGAGAACCCGGGATTCGTGGCGACGATCACCGCGCACCCGGATGTCGTCCCGACTCTGCGGGGCCGGCCCCGGCTGGTGCAGGCCCTGCGCGCCGACCGGGCGCTGATGTCGGACCTGGAGGGCGACAACCGGCTCTGGGCCCTGCTGCGGTCACAGCGGTCGCTGGTCCAGGACGCCACGACACGCTCCGATCTGTGGCGGCTCGTTCTCGCCAAGCCCGGCCTCGTCGATGCCCTGCTGGCTCATCCGGGACTGCTGTCGCAGATCCGCAAGCGCACCGGCCTGAACACGGCGCTGCTGCAGTCCAGGGCAGTGGTGAGCGCTGATCAGGTGCGAGGTCTCTACGGCAACAAGGCGTTGGCGGGGGCGGTCGAAAGTCGGCCG
>NZ_JBICZA010000084.1:0-2760 GCF_043201585.1 Streptomyces sp. NPDC048297 | reverse complement strand
GAACACCCCGGGAACCGTGAGAGGCACCCGGATCTCACCACCGGCAATCAGGTGCAGCGCACGCTGATGCATCCACGCCATGCTGAACACCGTCGCAAGACGAGTCTCCAGATGGGCACGGGCCCCGTGCCAGGAGTTCTGGCCCAGCGTCCACCGCTCCGTCCCGACGAGTGTCTCGGCCTCCCGCAGGAGATCGCGCAGACCACCGACGGTGCCGAGGAACGCCTCGGTGAGTTCCTCGGGGCTCGTCGGCACACTCGTGCGCTGTCCGGCGTCAGGCGCCGGCACACTCACCGGAACCGGACGGTCCGGCGGCATCGGATCGTCCTCCGCCCCCATCAACTCCTGGGGGTAGGAGAGGGTGAGTGCGTGTGGCAGGGACGTGTCGATCAGCGTGTGACGAGAACGGGCACCCACATGGGTCAGGAGCGGTCCGACCAGAGCGGGAGAAGAGGTGAGCCCCCAGTAGTGTTCCAGCTCGACGTTCACAGCGACGTCGTAGGAAACCAGTGCCGGCCCCTGATCGACATTCAGCATGCCCGAGCTGCGTGAACGGCCCGTAGCAGTACTCAGCCCCTGCCCACGCCCATACGTGGCCGACAGGTTGCCGCCCCCGCCACTGCCCTGCAGAAGAACACCGTCGGAGACGACGGGACCATTGCCGTATCCCAGACCGACTCTCGCGCTCCGGCTGTCACCCCGGCGCGCCGCCATGGACTGGTTGTCCCGCTGCACGTTCTTGCCTTCGACGACGTGCCCCTCGGCCGCGTCCCGTATGTGGACGGGATTCGTCAGCTCGACCTTCGCGGTCACGACCGCCAGGGCTGTGGAAGCCGCCCCACGATAGGGAACGACGAACCGGAGCACACCCGAAGTCATCGGTTCGAGTCCGGCCTTCGTCCCCTGCCGCGACGCGAGACTACGCAGCCTCGACAACACCAAGTCGGCATGCTCCGCATCGAGCACCGAATGGAGAGTGTTCCGGCTGGCCTCGACACTCGCCCGCAGATCAGGAATCTCGAACAACGTGCCATGCCCCAGCCCGTCAGCAGGCAGAGTCAACGGAAGCATGGTGCTGAAGGGATCCGGCGTGTCCCCGAGCGTCCGAGGCAACACGGGCGCGTCGGGTGCTGCGGGCGCGTCGGGTGCTGTGATTGCTGCGGGTGCTGCGGTGACCGCGCCGCCGTTCAGGGAGTTGTCCCTCATCTCCTGGGCACGGGCCACCGGCATGATCATGACCGCGGGAGCGTTCGTCAACGTGCGCTCACCATCACGCTCATTGAGACGCTTACTCCCGATCAGACCAGTCACCCGCTTGACCGGGTTGTCGGTCCATACCGTGGCAGTGAGGTGATAGTCCAGCTGCGCGTGCACGATCTCCTGTTCGCCCAGCGTGATGTCGACCCGGTCACTCTGGCCCTCCGTCGACGACGCGAACGTCATCGGGGCCTCATTCCCCCACCGGCCACCCAGCGACGGAACGATCGTGTCGGAAACCGGAACATGTGACGCCGCGTCCCGGTGAACACCCCCCGCGAAGTTCGCGCTACCGCCCACCGACAGGCCCCACGCATACACATCCGAGGTCGCACTGTCACTGACGGAAGCAGTGGTCAGCGTGTGATCGTACTGATACGCGCCCCTACTCACGCCCTTGGTCGTCATCGTCCCGATAGTCGCCCGCAACCCGAATTCCAGCCTGCGCGAAAGACCGAAGGAGTCATGACCCACGACCCGGCTCCACAGCGGGAAACTCCCACCGATGAAATCACCGACACGCGGCCCCAGACCGTTCAACGTCGCATACAGACTCACACGATCCGACGGCGACAACGTGACGCCGAGTTCGGTCAGCAGACTGTCCGCCTCGCTCCGCAGACCTCCCGTGTGAGCCAGCAGAAGCGAGTGCAGCGGCGGCCGCTCATCCTCCGCCGGCTGGAAGACCGGGGGCAGTGGCTCCTCGTCCTCGTCCAGGTCCCGGAAGGCAAGACGGTCAGCGTCGACGAACGAGCGCATACGCACCGAGTCGTACCAGGCGCGGTCCGGCCCCCGCTCCTCCAGAAGGTCGTCGGCCACCAGCAGGCTGACATGGACGGTCACCGGGTCGGACAACTGGCTGCTCAGCGTGGCTTCTTCGTCGGCGGCCCGACCCGTCGTCGCGGGCGCGGACACCGCCCTGGACGACGGCGGCACCGTCGTCATCTCGATGTCAGGCATGGCACCCGGAACCGCCGTGTCCGCCGCGGGAGTTGCCGTCCCGGTGGTCACCTTGAACCGGATGTCCACCTGGCCGTCGAAGACGCCCATGAAACGTGAGCCGCCACCCGACGCACCGCCGGCGGAGAATCCCCCTCCGGTCGTCGACACCCACGTCCCACCGAGCCGCTGCTCAAGCCGCGCACCCAGACTCCGCAGCTTCCGGGAGTGAGCCGGGAAGTTGTACCAGAACGGCGCGTCAATACCGCCTTCCACGCCGGCGACGGTGGAGCGGTCACCCTGGAGTTCGTAGAAATTGCCGTAATACGTCTCCATGTTGCCGTCCCATATACCGGTGTGCGTGAAATCACCCGACTCGAAGGACGCGGAAAGCTCGAGTGTCACCTCCTGCACACCAGTCAGACGCGGAATGCTCAGCAGAACCGACACACTCCCGTTCACCGCATCGTGCAGACGCGCGGCCAAAGACTCGCCCCGCATCAACGACGCGATCTTCAGGAAGTTCGCGAGCTGAGCCGCACTCGGCTTCCCCCCGTCATGAAT
>NZ_JBICZA010000083.1:0-2827 GCF_043201585.1 Streptomyces sp. NPDC048297 | reverse complement strand
CGACCCGAAGCCCTACGTCTGGACGAAGACCGCGGACGAGATCCTCGAACGCCTCGCCAGTTATCTGAACAGAATTCCCGACTCAGAACACTAGACCCCAAGCCTCAAATCTCACCCAGAAGACAAGACACCAGCTCAAAGCAGCCAATCCCCCTGAAGATCAATGCTCCGTCACACTACGTCCTGGCCGTCCCCAAGTCCCAGCAGGTACCTCGTTTCGGCCGCATCGACCATCTCTTCACGCAGGCGCCGGATGAGGCATGGGAGAAGCGCTCGTGCGGCGACGGCGCCAAAGGCCCGCGCGTCTACCACTGGGCAGCCGTCCAGCTCCCCGCAATCGAGGACTTCGACGGCGACCAGCCCACACACCAACGCTGGGCGCTGGCACGCCGCAGCGTCACCAGGCCCGATGAGATCGCCTACTACCTCGGATACGCACCGGTGGGCACGGACGTGGACCGGCTCGTGCGCGTCGCCGGGCGCCGGTGGGCCATCGAGGAGTGCTTCCAGGCCGCGAAGAACGAATGCGGCCTGGACCAGTACGAGGTCCGCAGATACGTCGGCTGGATGCGACACGTCACCCTGGCCATGCTCGCCCATGCCTTCCTTGCGGCCACGGCCGCCCAGGCGGCCTCAAAAGGGGATGCAGAAACGGTTCCGGCACCCTGGTTCCGCTCTCCGTGGCGGAAGTCCGCCGGCTCCTGGCAACTCGCGCCGCACCCCGCCCCCGCCCACCACTGCGCATCCACGCACTGAGCTGGTCGCAATGGCGGCGCAAGCGCCAAGCTGTCGCCCGCCACTGCCACTACCGGCGAAGAACCCACTCGTTGAAGGTACGGTCCAGCAAGACCGCCCCCGACCCAACATCAGCCAACTACACTCCGGACGATGTCTCTGACCAGCCCAGATAGCGAAACGCTGCTGGAGTACTAGAAGGCAGAACCACTGTCCGGCCAGTCGGCGAGGATCTCGCTCCCGTGCTGGATGGCCAAGTCCAGCAGGCCCGGGAACAGCGCGTCGAGATCTTCGCGGCGGAGTCGGTTCACTCGCCGAGTCCCCTCGTCGCGTTGCCTGATGACTCCGGCCTGTCTCAGGACTTTGAAGTGACCGCTCTGAGTGGATTTACTGACCGGGAGGGCAAAGGCGGTGCATGCCAGCTCGCCGTGCGGTTCAACCTGCGCGAGGCGGGCGACGACGGCGAGGCGTATGGGGTCACTCAGGGCCTCCATGACAGCGACGAACTTCATGTGCTGTCGATCAGGGTGTACGAGTTTGGTTGCGGAGCGGCTTGCCACGGAGCCAGCGTAACGCGCATGTTCAGTTTCCCCGAACATGGTGTATGTTCGGGGAAGCCGAACATGGTGTGCTCTGTCCTCCCCGGACCGGTCGGGCGACCGTCTGCCGCGGAAGCCTGTGGCCGCCGCACCCCAGGAGACTTACGTGATCGAACTGCTCAGCGAGGTAATCGAAGCCCACGGCGGAAGCGCGCGCTGGCGGGAGCTGACCCGGGCGCAGGCTACCCTGATCAGCGGAGGGCATCTGTTCGAGGCCAAGGGGCTCCCCCAGGAGCCCATGTCACGGGTAGTTACCGTTCTGCTGCACGAGGAGCACGCCTCGGTCACACCCTTTGGCGCCCCAGACCAGAAGACCGACTTCAGGCCCGGACGGGTGGCCATCGAGAAGCTCGATGGCCAGGTGGTGGCCGAACGCATTGACCCGCGGACGTCCTTCGCTGGACACACCCTGGATACGCCCTGGGGCCCGCTGGACCGCGCCTACTTCAACGGCTACGCACTGTGGGCCTACCTCACCACACCGTTCCTGCTGGCCATGCCAGGCTTCACAGTCGCCGAGATCGAACCGTGGCAGGAAGGACACGAAACCTGGCGTGGACTGCGTGCCACCTTCCCGCCCGAGATCGCCAGCCACAGCACCCAACAGGACTTCTACTTCGGCCCAGACCGCCTCCTGCGTCGCCACGACTACCACGTCGACATCGCTGGCGGACTCGCTGCCGCGCATTATGTGTATGACTACGTGGAATCAGGTGGCATCGTGCTTCCCACCAAACGCCGGGCTTACCGCCGCGACCCCAACGGCTACGCCCTCCTCGACACAGTCATGGTCTCGCTCGACCTCAGCGATATCCGCTTCAGCTGACTGATCACTTCAGGACGAGTTGAACCGCGGGCCTTGCGTTGGGCGATCTTGGCCCACGGAGTGCCCGCAGCCACAGCCTCGCGTTTTCCGGACCGCCGTCCGGACGTTCACGTGACGATTCGCATGCTCTGTACCTCACTTTGTCCGCTGTCCGGCGTGCGGATTCGCACGCCGGACAGCCGAACATCGCGAAGACGGGGATGGTGCAGGGCCCCGGCGTTCAGGTTGGATGTCCGGGTTCGTGATCATGTGTCCGTAGAGCGCGAGGACGCGGTGTCGGTCGGTGTGGGCGCGTCGGGCGGCGGCGATGTTGGCCCAGCCGGCGAGCTTGAGAGCGGAACGGATCAGGTCGCGCAGGACGGCCAGGACGGCGGGGTGTCGTGGCGGCGGACCTGGCTGGCGTCCTCGCCGAAGGTGACATCGCGGCACCAGAGCACGGTGTTCTCCACGGTCCAGTGGCCGCGGGCCCAGGAGGCGATCTCAGCCGCGGTGGCCTGCTCGACGGGCAGGTCTGTGATCGCGTAGACGGTTGAGCTGTACTGGGATTTGTGGTGTCCCTGATGCCAGGGTTACGGTCCTGGCGAAGGAGATCCACCAGTACCATGCCAGCACTCCGTAAGTACCCCGGTGAACTTCGTGAGCGAGCGGTCCGTGAGGTCCGTACCAC
>NZ_JBICZA010000082.1:0-3111 GCF_043201585.1 Streptomyces sp. NPDC048297 | reverse complement strand
GAACACCCCGGGAACCGTGAGAGGCACCCGGATCTCACCACCGGCAATCAGGTGCAGCGCACGCTGATGCATCCACGCCATGCTGAACACCGTCGAAAGACGCGTCGCCAGATGAGCACGCGCCCCGTGCCAGGAATTCTGCCCCAGCGCCCGCTGCTCCGTCCCGACCAGCGTCTCGGCCTCCCGCAGGAGATCACGCAGACCACCGACCGTGCCGAGGAACGCCTCGGTGAGCTCCTCAGGGCTCGGACGCACACCCGTACGCGCCCCGGCATAAGACGCCGGCACAACCAACGGAACCGGACGATCCGGCGGCACCGCATCATCATCCGCCCCCATCAACTGCTGCGGATACGACAGAGTCAACGCCTGCGGCAAAGACGTGTCGATCAGCGTGTGACGAGAACGGGCACCGACGTGAGTCAGGAGCGGTCCGACCAGAGCGGGAGAAGAGGTAAGCCCCCAGAAACGCTCCAGCTCAACGTTCACAGCGACGTCGTAGGAAACCAGCGCCGGCCCCAGATCGACATTCAGCATGCCCGAACTGCGTGAACGACCCGTAGCAGTACTCAGCCCCTGGCCGTGCCCGTACGTGGCCGACAGGTTGCCGCCTCCGCCACTGCCCTGCAGAAGAACACCATCGGAAACGACCGGACCATTGCCGTATCCCAGACCGACTCTCCCGCTCAGGCTCTCACCCTGACGCACCGACATCGCCTGGTTGTCCCGCTGCACGTTCTTGCCCTCGACAACGTGCCCCTCACCCGCATTCCGCTGATGAACAGGATTCGTCAGCTCGATCTTCGCAGTCACCACCGCCAGGGCTGTGGAAACCGCCCCACGATAAGGAACGACGAACCGGAGCACACCCGAAGCCATCGGCTCAAGACCAGCCTTCGTCCCCTGCCGCGACGCAAGACTACGCAGCCTCGACAACACCAAGTCGGCATGCTCCGTATCAAGCACCGAATGAAGGATGTTCCGGCTCGCCTCGACACTCGCCCGCAGATCAGGAATCTCGAACAACGTGCCATGCCCCAGCCCATCAGAAGGCAGAGTCAACGGAAGCATGTCGCTCGTCGTTTGCCCGAGCGTCCGAGGCAACACGGTCGCGTCAGAGGCTGCGGGCGCATCGGGCACTGCAGGCGCGTCGGGTGCTGTGATTGCTGCGGGCGCTGCGGTGACCGCGCCGCCGTTCAGGGAGTTGTCCCTCATCTCCTGGGCACGAGCCGCAGGCATGATCATGACCGCGGGAGCGTTCGTCAACGTGCGCTCACCATCACGCTCATTGAGACGCTTACTCCGAATCAGACCACTCACCAGATTGAGCGGATTCTCGCTCCACACCGTGGCAGTGAGCTGATACTCCAACTGCGCATGCACGATCTCCTGCGCGCCCAGCGTGATATCGACCCGGTCACTCTGACCCTCCGTCGACGACGCGAACGTCATCGGGGCCTCATTCCCCCACCGGCCACCCAGCGACGGAACAATCGTGTCGGAAACCGGAACATGCGACGCCGGGTCCCGGTGAACACCCCCCGCGAAGTTCGCACTACCACCCACCGACAGACCCCACGCATACACATCCGAGGTCGCACTGTCACTGACCGAAGCAGTCGTCAGCGTGTGATCGTACTGATACGCGCCACTACTCACACCCACGGTCGTCATCGTCCGAATACGCGCCTGCAACCCGAATTCCAGCCTGCGCGAAAGACCGAAGGAATCATGACCCACGACCCGGCTCCACAGCGGGAAACTCCCACCGATGAAATCACCGACACGCGGCCCCAGACCGTTCAACGTCGCATACAGACTCACACGATCCGACGCCGACAACGTGACGCCGAGTTCGGTCAGCAGACTGTCCGCCTCGCCCCGCAAGCCACCCGTGTGAGCCAGCAGAAGCGAGTGCAGCGGCGGCCGCTCATCCTCCGCCGGCTGGAAAACCGCAGGCAGCGCCTGCTGACTCAGCTCCCGAGAGGCAAGACGCGTATCCAGGTCGACGGACGAGCGCATACGCACCGAGTCGACCCACTCGTCATTCGGCCCCTGCTCCTCCAGCAGGTCATCAGCCACCAGCAGACTCACATGGACGGTCACCGGGTCGGACAACTGGCTGCTCAGCGTGGCTTCTTCGTCGGCGGCCCGACCCGTCGTCGCGGGCGCGGACACCGCCCCCGACGACGGCGGCACCGTCGTCATCTCGATGTCAGGCATGGCACCCGGAACCGTCGCGTTCGCCGCGGGAGTTGCCGTCCCGGTGGTCACCTTGAACCGGATGTCCACCTGGCCGTCGAAGACGCCCATGAAACGTGAGCCGCCACCCGACGCACCGCCGGCGGAGAATCCCCCACCGGTCGTCGACACCCACGTCCCACCGAGCCGCTGCTCAAACCGCGCACCCAGACTCCGCAGCTTCCGCGAGTGAGCCGGGAAGTTGTACCAGAACGGCGCGTCAATACCGCCTTCCACGCCGGACACGGTGGAACGGTCACCCTGGAGTTCGTAGAAATTGCCGTAATACGTCTCCATGTTGCCGTCCCACGTACTGCTGTGCGTGAAATCGCCCGGCTCGAAGGACGCGGAAAGCTCGAGTGTCACCTCCTGCACACCAGTCACACGCGGAATGCTGAGAAGGACCGACACACTCCCGTTCACCGCGTCATGCAGACGCGCGGCCAAAGACTCGCCCCGCATCAACGACGCGATCTTCAGGAAGTTCGCGAGCTGAGCCGCACTCGGCTTCCCCCCGTCATGAATCGCTTGTGCACCCTCGGCTCCCACACCATCAGGGAGCATCCCGGGAGCCGCCTCATGCACGGCATGCAGCATCCGGTCGAACAGGTCCTGGGCGTCAGAGGTGTTGAGGGAAGCGACCCGGCTCAGATGCGGCAGCCAGCTACCGAAAGACGGGTTGAGCCGCAGGAACCGGTGCGGAGAAGTACGGGCATGCAACTCCACATCATCAGCCTTGGGCCCCGCCACGGCCGGGTCCGGGGCAGGCGCCTGGAGCAGTCCGAGCCGCTGGGCGTCCTTCAGCAGGATCCGTAGCCTGGCCCGGCCCTCCACAACAGCGTTCTGGCCACCCGTGGATCGGACCTCGGT
>NZ_JBICZA010000081.1:0-3862 GCF_043201585.1 Streptomyces sp. NPDC048297 | reverse complement strand
GCCTCGCCACATCATCGTTGTGTTCGAGCAACTCCCGCAAGCCGTCCACGTTCTGGACGGCCGGCACCACATCCGGATTGTGGATCGCCGCGACGAACAGGGTCCGGTTGCTCAGGATGAGCGCGGCCGCGTCAGAGTGCACCTCGAGGAAGCCGGGCAGGTCTGCGTCCTCGACCAGGGCCAGGAACTCGTCCTCCGAGAGGATGACTCCGGACTGAGCGGCAAGCGCACGGGCGAAACGGGGATGGCGCACCAGTGTGTCGACGATCTCGGGCTGGAAAACGGCCGCGCTGAGCGATGCTCTGCCGCCGCTGAGGATCGCACGCACGACCTCGTTCAGAAATCTGACGCGTGCCGGGGCAGGGCCGTCCTCAGTGTCGCCGACTATAGCGTCCAGACACTCGAAAAGCTCGTTGCCATCTTCCAGGAGCTTCCGGACGCCAGGTCTGGTGTTGAAAGCCTCGGCAAGCGGTTCACTGGCCGATATCACCGTCATGAAGCTAGGTATCAACGAACTCAAGGTAACCGCTGTCGGCGACGTCAGGACACGCCACATCTCGCGATTTTGGGACACATGCTTCCGGTGATCCTCTCGAGTCGCAACCATGTTGACCAAAAAGGGATCGTTGAGAAACGCGTGGAAGAGGTTTCCATTGTCGGCCAGGGCTCGCGTGAATTCCAGGTCGGACGCCACGGCGGCGGGCGCTTTCCCTGATGCGATCAACATCGGCAGCAGAGCGGGGCGACGCCGCATGGTGGTCACGATTTCCGAATTGTTGATCACAACGGCTTGCAGCCCGACATTACGGTCGTCGGAAATGACCGCAATCAGATCCGGCAGATCCTCGGATGCCTCATGAATTTCTCCAAGGACGTCGAGGCTGTCCGCTATTGATTCAGGGCTGTCCTCCACCGACGAGATCCGCGCGCGTGCTTCGTCCAACGGAAGGGACAGGGAAGAGAACAACACGCGACTCGCCGGCGTGAGCCTCAGGCCCTCACTGGTGAAGCTGACCGGGCCCAGCGCCTCGATTTCGGCAAGGAGCGCGTTCGGGTCGTTCACATGGGGCAGGAAACGCTCGGGATCTGTGGTGAGCGCCTCCTCGAAAGCGGACCGCTGCAACGCGGCTGCCAGGATCTTCGGGTGCGCGCCCAGCGCCGTCACCAAGGGGGCCTGAGCGTCCTCGGCGAGGACCGCGAGGATGGTCCGATTTTTCAGCAGTTCCGCCCATTGGGCCCCGGGCACGGCGTTCGGGTCCGCGTGAGCGTCCCTGGCCGCGTCGGCCAGACGGTGGAAGACCACGCCGTACGGAGCGAGGTCAGCCTCCTCGACGATGGTCGACGTAGCCGCCGAGGTGACGTTCCGGAACTGGCTGACAAGGCGGAGCAGCGCACCGTCATTGGCCATGAGCTGGGCGAACGCCGTCGGCGAAGCAAACGCCGTGACCAGGCCCTGGTCCTTGTACAGCGTCGACACCAGGAGAGCGTCCTGACTCGCCGCGGACCAGAAGCCGGGGATGTCGGACGCAAGGTTGAGGCGGCCCAGCATGACGTTGCTCGCCAGGGCCAGGACGATACCGGGGTTGTCGTAGAAGGCCTGAACGAACTCGGAGTTCGCGCTCAGGAACTCGAGAGCCTTCAACCGGTCCGGATTCCCCACCTGACTGCGCATGTAAGGATCCCGCAGCGCCAGTCCCAGGATATCGCCCCCCGGAAAATCCACAGCGATCAGGGCATCTCGAAGTTCAGCGTTCTCGTCCTCCATCAAGCGGCGGATCTCGTGCGGCATGTGGAAGGCCCTGAGATAGGCCGCCAGCGCGCGCGTGAACTCCACATCTGGGGCCAGCTTGGCCACCAGGTCGCGTTCGTTGGGGTACGCCAGCTTGACGAGAGGATGCTGCCGAATACGCATGAGCGGGACAGTCGAGGTGGAGGCCGGCGCCGGCGCCACCTCGGCCGGCGTCGCCGTGGCCAGGGCCATACGCAGCTCTCGGGGCTCGTCGCGCAGGTGATCGAAGGCATGCGGGGTCGCCGAGAGCACGGCCGCGAGTCCCGCGTTGCCGTAGGCGGCCGTGCGAAGCTCCGGGGAGCCCGCGATCCGCAGCGCGAGGTCCGGAATGTCCACCAGGACGTCGGAGAGATCCGGATCGGAGCCCAGGACGGAGAGAATCTCGGGGTCGGCGTGTACCAGGTCGAGCATGCCGGGTACGGCCAGAACCGTTTGGATCTGCGAAGGGTTCCTGCGCATCGCGTCCAGGACCCGGCTGTCGGAGAAGAGCCGCAGAAGATCGGCACCGGAAAGCGCGTCAGGCCGTCCCAGAATGGCCACCGCGAGATTGACGTTCTCGTCGAGCCGGGTCAGGACGTTCTCGAACGTGGGCACGTCCGCACTCAGCAGGGCATCGCTCAGAGCTTCCACGTCGGGCAGCAGGTGTTCGGCGATGTGGCGATCCGCGAACATCCGCAGGATCAGGTCCGGACGCGACCCGAACTCCACGATGAAACTGGGGCGCCGGAGCATGATCCGGAGGGCGGGATCGGCGTCCAGCGCCTGCAGCAAGACCGGGCTCGAGGAGATCGCCGCGACCATCTCCGCGGAGTCGCTCAGTCTCGTCGCGACGGTTGTGGACGCCGGGTCCCCCACAGCGCGCAGCAGATCCGGGTAGGGGGAGAACGTCTCGATCAGCCGGGGGGAGGCGGCCATCAACCAGGCGGCCTCGGAGGACCCTGACACCGCGACGAGCACGTTGCGGCGCCGCATGAGGGACTCGATCGTCGATGCGGGGGGCATGGGAGCACTGCTCGCGTGCAGGGCTACCACGTAGTCGGCGACATCCACGTCCGGAGCGATCGACAGCTCCTGGTCGTAGGTGAGCAGCTGGCCGGCCAGTTTGTCGACAACTCGATCGGAGCGATCGTCGATGACGTCCGTCGTCGTGTGCTCTTCCGTCCAGCGCTGAAGAGCAAGAGTGACCAGGTGTCGCGCGTCCGCGCGGCGCAGACCCCGTCGGCTCATGGTGGTGCCCTGCCCACCGGAACCGGACGGTGCCGCGGCGCGCGAGGTCGAGGGTCCCGGCTGGCTCACCGTCGAGGGGCCCGCCTGGTTGTCCGTCACGGAGCCTGTGGGCTCGGTCTCGGCGTTGCCCCTCCGGCGCCTCTTCTTGACGCCGCCCGGCACCCTGGTCCGTTCCGACGGCAGTTCGGCCACCAGTTGCCGCACGAACTCGGCCGTGCCCGGCTCGTCCTCGGCCGTCGTCATCAGACGGACCGCGACGCGCCGCACGACCTTGTCCTCGGGCGCCAGCTGGTTGTAGGTGTCCTCGTGCCACGCGATCGTCGGCGGCAACGTCCGCACGTCACCCACCAGTTCACGGGCACGCTCGATCGCCGCATTCGTCGTGACGGAACCACGCCGCGCCGTCAGCGAACGCCAGCGCTCCTCGAACCGCTCCCCGTCGAACCCCTGACTCGCCTGACTCTCCAGGCTCGCCTGGCTCGGCAGACCCGCCTGGCTCGCCTGGCTCGCCTCGCTCGCCTGGCTCGGCAGGCCCGCGCCCGCCTCGGCGATCACCGACGCCGGTCCACCCGGCTCCCGCAACCGCTTCACCAACGCACGCGAGCGCTCCAGCTCGGGCTGGTTCCCCACGACCTCGATCGGCAGCGGCCCCGCCACCGCCGCAGCACCGTGCCCGTCCCACCGGTACCGGTTCCGGTCATCACGACGCGAACTGCGCGCATACACCACCGTATCGACCCGGCCGTCATCAGGATTCAGCACATACGCGAAGGACACACCCCCGGACCCACCGCCCAGATGCGCGTGCAGAGGCGCGTTCAGGCGCACCGAAGGCTCCCGGACCCC
>NZ_JBICZA010000080.1:0-4203 GCF_043201585.1 Streptomyces sp. NPDC048297 | reverse complement strand
AACGACGCGCCGATCTCCACCAGGGCCTGCTCGAACTGGCCTGCAGTCTCATATGCCTCCGCCGCCTACGAACCTCATTCTGAAACGATCAGTTATACGTGGATCCAGAAGTACATCTTCCCCGGGGGCCTGATCCCCTCCACCACGGCCATCGAACAAGCCGTCCGCGACCACACAGGTCTGGCGGTGAACGTCCGGGACGGTTTCGGCGCGCACTATGCCGAAACGCTGCGGCTGTGGCGGGAGCGTTTCACCGACCAGTCCGACCAAGTCGCTGCCCTCGGCTTCGACGAGACCTTCCGCCGTCTGTGGAGCTTCTACCTGGCCTACTCCGAGGCCGGATTCCGCTCCGGCTACCTCGACGTCCAGCAGTACCTGTTCACCAAGGAGAACCCGGCGCGATGACGACCACCCGCACCCCCGCCCGTACCGGCGCTGCGCACCGCCTCGCCGCCCTTGCCGAGGACGCGCTCGGCGGGCCGCTGCCGCTGCGGCTGCGCACCTGGGACGGCAGCCAGACCGGCCCCGCCGGCGCCCCCGTGGTCGTCGTGCGCTCCCGGCGCGCATTGCGCCGCCTGCTGTGGCAGCCCGGCGAACTCGGCCTCGCCCAGGCATACGTCACCGGGGAACTCGACGTGGAGGGCGACCTGGCCGAGTGCCTGCGCGCCATGTGGGCCGCCGCGCGAGAGCGGGGCTTGCACGCCCCGAGGCTCTCGCCAGCCGACTGGGCGCGCGCGGTGGCGGAGGCGGTACGGATCGGAGCCGTCGGCCCGCGCCTGCCCGCACCCGTCTCGCAGGCCCGGCTGCGCGGCGGCCTGCACAGCAAGGCCCGCGACCGGGCCGCGATCAGCCACCACTACGACCTGTCCAACGACTTCTACCGCCTGCTCCTCGACGAGACCATGGCGTACTCCTGCGGCTACTGGACCGGTGCCGGCCCGGAGGTGAGCCCGGCCGATGCGCAGCGAGCCAAGCTGGAGCTGATCTGCCGCAAGCTCGGTCTGGTCCCCGGCGCCCGCCTCCTGGACATCGGCTGCGGCTGGGGCTCACTGACCTTGTATGCCGCACAAGAACACAAGGCGCAGGTCACCGCCGTCACCCTGGCCTGGGAACAGGCCGCATACGTGCGGGAGCAGGTGCGCGAGCGGGGGTTGGGGGACCAGGTGGAGGTGGTGTGCCAGGACTACCGGGACATCACCGGCTCCGCCTACGACGCGGTCGCCACCGTCGAGATGGGCGAGCACGTCGGGGACGACGAGTACCCCGCCTTCGCCGCCGCCCTGCACCGGCTGGTCCGCCCGCACGGGCGCGTGCTGGTCCAGCAGATGTCCCGCGGTGCGAGCGCGCCCGGCGGTGGTGCGTTCATCGAGGCGTGCATCGCCCCGGACATGCACATGCGGCCGATGGGCGAGACCGTCGGGCTGCTGGAGGCGGCCGGTCTGGAGGTCCGCTCGGTGGAGTCGCTGCGCGAGCACTATGTGCGCACCATCACCGCCTGGCACCGCACGCTGGAGGAACGCTGGAACGACTTCGTGGGCCTGGTTGGCGAGGAGACGGCCCGGGTGTGGCGGCTGTACCTGGTCGGTGGGGCCCTGGCCTTCGAGGAGCGGCGGATGGGCGTGGACCAGTTCCTCGCCGTACGCCCGACGGCCACCGGTGACAGCGGCCTGACAGGAGCCGAGGCAGCCGACTGGTACCGGCACCTGGAAGACCGGTGAACGCGTTCGACTGGGGTCCGTTCGCTGCCAACCTCGGATGGGCGGCCGCAACGGCCCTGGCGATCATGCTCGGCACCTTCACCATCGCCCTCAACCTAGACATGCACCGCATCGTTGACGTTGCCTGGGGGCTGGCTTTTGCCGCTGCGGCCGTGGTGACCTTCAGCGTCTCTGGGGGCCAGGGCGATCCGGCCCGGCGCGTGCTGGTCACGGTCCTGACCGTCGTGTGGGGGTTGCGACTCGCCATCCACATCGCGCGCCGGGGCAGCGGCCTCGGCGAGGATCCGCGGTACGAGGCGATGCTGGCCCGCGCGCGGGGAAACCGGGACCTGTACGCCCTGCGGATGATCTATCTGCTGCAAGGAGCCCTGGTGTGGCTGGTGTCCCTGCCGGTACAGGCTGCCCAGTACGCGCCCCGGTCGCTGTCCCCCCTGGCCTGGGCCGGCACCGCCGTGTGGGCCGTCGGACTGTTCTTCGAGGCCGTCGGCGACGCCCAGCTGGCTCGTTTCAAGGCGGACCCGGCCAACCGGGGCCGCATCATGGACCGGGGACTGTGGCGGCTCACCCGGCACCCCAACTACTTCGGGGATTTCTGCGTCTGGTGGGGGCTGTTCCTCGTGGCCTGCGACGGCGGATGGCAGGCAGCGGCTGTTTCCGTCGTCTCGCCCCTGGTGATGAGCGTGCTGCTGATCAACGGAAGCGGGAAACGGCTGCTGGAGAGGCACATGGCTGGCCGTGCCGGGTGGGACTCGTACGTGGCACGCACCAGCGCCTTCTTTCCCCGGCCACCGCACCGGCACCTATGAACGACTGGGGGAGTCCGCCCACGGGCGGACTCCCCCAGTCACATGCTCTACGTCGGTACACCGAGCAGGGCGAACGGTGTCGAGGTCGGTTGCTTCGACCCGCCCGCCGGCTCCACCGTGATGCCGACCCCGGAGGCGCCGTCGACTGCACCCTGCATCAGCACGGCCTGGTTGGTGCGGTCGGGGTCCATCAGGCCGGCGGAGCGCATCTTCCCGCCGTCGGCGAACCACAGCTGGTACACCTTGCCGCGCGGCGGTGCCGGCATTCCGGACGCCACGAACACGGCCCGGTCTCGGCTGGCGGAGACCACCAGCGTTCCCGCACCGCCCGCCACATTCGCCGAACGCGACTTGGCATCGGGCGCGGCCAGCACACCGGCCAGGTCCTCGGCGTGCCGCTGAGCCTGTGCGGCCTGGATCTGTGCGTCCTGGGCACGTTCGTACTGCCATACCGCGGTTCCGCCGAAGGCGGCCGCGGCGGCCACACTGGCGGCCAGCGCCCACCGGGCCAGGCCCCGCCCGCGCCGCACCCCCCGGCGCACCCGCTCCAGCGGCACGGCACCGGGCGGCACCTGCCGCACGGTGGTGATGCGCTGCAGGACCTGCTCGCGCATGACGGGGCGTGTGCGCACCGTGGAGGCCAGAGCCAGACGTCCGGTGGTCGCCGTGAACTCCGCGACCTCCTGTTCGCAGGTGTCGCACGCGGCCAGGTGACGCTCGAAGGCGGCACGCTCCTCATCGTGCAGCGCGTGCAGCGCATAGGCGCCTGTCAGACCGTGCAGATCGATCGTGGTCATGCGGTCACCCCCAGGCAGTCTCGGAGTCGGATCAGTCCATCACGCAGCCGGGTCTTGACCGTGCCGAGCGGCAGCGCGAGCGCTTCGGCGACCTCCCGATAGGTCAGGCCCCGGTAGTAAGCCAGGGTGACTGACTGCCGCTGCAGCTCGGTCAGAGTGCGCAGGCAGCGCCGTACCTGCTCCTGCTCCAGGCGGGTCTCGACCTGCTCGGTCACCTCGTCGTACGCAGGCTGATGCTCGAGCAGAGCGGCCTTGGTGTCACGGGCCGCCGCGGCCTCCACCGACCGGACCCGGTCCACCGCCCTTCGGTGAGCGAGGGTGAGGATCCAGTTGATCGCCGTACCGCGATCCGGCCGGTAGCGCGGGGCCGTGCGCCACACCTCCACCAGCACGTCCTGCGCCACCTCCTCCGACTGCGCCTGGTCGCGCAGGACGGCCCGGGCGACCCCGAGGACGGAGCCGGCCACCGCGTCGTAGAGAGCGGCGAACGCCTCCTGATCACCCAGCGCCACCTCGTGCAGCAGCTGCTGCAGATCAGGTTTCGCAGACGGGTGCTTCCCGATATGTACTGGTTCCTTCACAATGGCTCTCCCGTGGGCGTGGCCAGCCGGAACATCCCTGTGTAATCCGGGGCCACGCGAACTGCGGATTGGTTGTACGAAGTGTGGCAGCAGAAAATCAGGACGACTTACTGCTCTGCAGTGGCCGACGGCTGATCCGTAGTTGGCCGGTGCTGGCCTACGGTCCAGGCGGATGTACCCGTGCCGGTCAGGACCTGACCGGAGGACGCCCCCGTTATGTTCTCCACGGCTCCGCAACGGGGCCGCTGGCCTCCGGGCCCGGCATGACTTGGTCCCCCTGTCCGAGATGACCTGGGGGGTG
>NZ_JBICZA010000079.1:0-4458 GCF_043201585.1 Streptomyces sp. NPDC048297 | reverse complement strand
TGGCCGACCCATGCTCAGGGAGCACGAAACCCAGCAGACGTGCGCCCGCGCACACCTCAACCGTGATCGGCTACACCACGAACGGGGACACGACCGTCCAGCACGGGCAGCGCGCTGACCCCCCGGTCCCGCATCATGCCCACCATGTCCTTGAACGAGGCCCACAGGCCGACGGCGGCCACCGTGTGCGTGATGACATCGCTGACGGTGTGCGGGGAACTGAACATGAGGACTCCGTATGTACGTCGGTGATCGGTTCTGCCGTCTCCAGCATGTGCCGGTGTAGAAGGGCGGGGCAGGGCCCCTTGGCCCCCGCCCGGGCCGTTCGGCCTCCCGCGGGGCGGGCCGGGCACGGGGGCACCGGTCGCGTGAGCCTGCTCCCGGGGAGTCGGCGAGGCCGCTCAGTAGGTCGGTCGGACACGTTCAGGGACATCCGGCCCATCACCGAACCACGACCACGACATCAGGCTGGAATCGACCCCTCACCGGGAGGTGGACACCATGTCCCGCACTGTCACCGTGGGCATCGACGGATCGCCCGAGAGCCGGGCCGCCGTGGAGTGGGCGGCACGCGAAGCCCTGCTGCGCGGCCTGCCCCTGAAGATCGTGTACGCATGCGAGCCCACGCCGAGGTTCGTGGCCCGGACCCCGCTGCTGGACACCGAGGCATACCGGCAGTGGGCCGAGCAGTTGACACACGAGTCCGCCCAAGGCGTCCGGCTCTGTCACCCCGGCATCGAGGTGACCACCGGGCAGCTCACGGGGACCGTTGCCGACATCCTGTGCGAGGCTGCGGGCTTCGCCGAACTCCTGGTACTGGGATCACGGGGCCTCGGCGAGTTCGAGGGATTCATGGTCGGCTCGGTCAGCCTGGCCGTCGTGGCCCGTGCCGAGCGGCCGGTGGTGCTCGTGCGGGCGGGGGAACAGGCCGCGGACGAGCACAGGGACGAGCACAGGACGGGTCCGGTGGGCGTGCCGTCCGCTGCGACGCCGTACCGGCCCGTGGTGCTCGGCCTCGACACCGAGCACCCTGACGACACGCTGCTGGCGTTCGCCTTCGACGCGGCGGCGCGCAGGGAAGCGCCTCTGCGGGCCGTCGCCGCCTGGCCCGAACCACCCACCTCCCGCTATCGCTTCTCCGGCGACGCCGATCTCCACGACTTGCTGGAGCGAGAGCACGCCGCCGCCCTGACGGACGTGCTGCGTCCCTGGCGGCAGAAGTTCCAGGGTGTGGAAGTGATCGAGGTGAGCCGGTGCGGCAGCGCCGGGCAGGTTCTTGTCGACGCCGCCCGCGACGCCTCCCTGGCAGTTGTCGGCCGGCGCATCCGCACGGGTTCCTTCGGTCCCCACATCGGTCATGTCACCCATGCCGCCCTGCACCACATCACCGCCCCCGTCGCCGTCGTAGCGCACGGCTGACTCGGCCCCCGGCCTCGCACAACGCGCTCTTTCTCCCGTGCCGGTGCTCACCTGCTGTCGCTCGCGCCCGTCACGGTCAGCGCGGCCCTCCTCTACGGCGATCCGGACCAGCCGGCCCACTCCCTCATGGTCGAGCCTCTCGAACGGGGAGGCGGAGAAGACGCCTTTGCCGAGGTGCGCCAAGAAGAACGCGGCCTCGACGTCGTCGCGGGAGAACCCCCAGGTCGTCTGGGTCAGGTCATTGGTCCCGGAGGAGAAGAACTCCGCTTCCTCGGCGATCCTGCCGGCGGTGAGCGCGGCCCGGGGTAGCTCGATCACCGTGCCGACGGGGCATGGGCGAGGCAGGCCGGTCTCCTCGCCGACCTCGGCCAGGATCCGTGACACCTCCTCGCGGGTGAGGCGGAGTTCCGCCACGTCGCCGACGAGCGGCACCATCATCTCCGCGTGTGGCGAGCCAGTCGTAGACGTAGCGGACCACGACGACTCTCCTCGCCTGAACGACTCTCCTCCTCTGTGCGGTGTCATACGGTCCCAGCTTCCGACGGGGCCGGGGCGCCGGGGAGGCGCTCCCGACCCCCTTCGCTGGGCCGACCGGACCAAGCGCCGGCCGGACAGGGCCGCTCGGCCCATGCCGGGAGGTGGGTCGTGGGCCCAGGCCGGAGGCGTCGTAGGACGGCACTCGAGATCCGCCGACAACGAGCGCTACCTGTCAGCCGCCCTGAGACGGCAGTCCACGCGCACCACGCCCTCGACGCCCCGCGCCATGCGGGCGGCCAGCGGAATGCGGGCGAACCGGTCCGGGTCGCTGTCCGGGAACTCCTCCTTGAACTCCTCCTTCGGCAGCAGGTCGGCCTCGGAGACGACACCGATCACCCGGCCGTCGCCTTCGAGGACGGGCAGTGCGCTGACCTGCCACTCCTCCATGCGCTCGACCATCTCCTTGAACAGGGTCTCGCGGCCCACCGCGACGACGGCCCGCGTCATCACGTCACTCACCTGGATTGCGCGGTGCACGGCCGCGGTCGGGGCCGTGGCCGACCTGCGCCGCCGGTCCGATCGCCGATTTGGGGACGTATGGCCCCGTGACAAGGCCGTACCCGCGAGGCGAGCCTGCAAGAGCACGCAGAAGGAGGCGAGCGCCCCGCCACAGCGCAAGGAGGCGGCCGTGATGGAGAACCCCGTGGTGCGAAGCCTGATGGATACCGCGCCGTACTCGGTCGGCGAGGACGAGACACTGCTGATGGCCTGGGAGGTCCTGGAACGGTCGGGACAGCGAGCGCTGCCCGTGGTCCGCACCGATGGTTGCTGCGCCGGTGTCCTGGACCGGGCCGAACTCGCTGTGGCCTGTGCGGGGGCTGCGCTGTCCGGGCAAAGGGCGCGCGATCTCGTGCACTCCCGCCGGACCGTGCGGATCCATCCGGAGGAGTCCCTGTCGCACGCCGCAGCGGTCATGTCGCAGGAGGACACCGACGCCCTGCCGGTCACGGACCAACACGGACAGCTGGTGGGGCTGCTCACGGCCAGGGACTACGTGGCCGCCGCCGCGGGGCTGCACCACCACGTGGCCGCCGTCTCGGAGAAGCCCGCACAGGTCACACTGCCCGGACTGCCCCCGCACCCAGGAGTGCGCGAGCGGGGAATCGTCATTCCCTAGCCCCGCACCTTCGCAACCTGCAGATCCCAACGAAGAAAGGCAGGCCGACACCATGCTCTGGGCATCATGGACGACCCTCGGCGTATTCACTGGCCGGGGCGGAGTACGTACCGACGAGGCGGGGGTCGTCAGCGGAGACCTGTCCGTCCACACCACCTGGGACGGCAGTGAGTGCGACGTGACGGTCCAGTACACCGGCACCTCCGAGTGGTTCACCCTCACCGGAAGCCCCGTGACCTGCCATTCGGAGTGGCAGAGCCGGGAACTGCACCAGGCGGCGGTGGACGCGGTCAGGGGAGGCGGCGCTGCCACCGTCCCCCGACTCCGCGCCACTGCCGTGCCGTAGCGGGCGCCGGGACCGACAGGGCACAAGGCCGCGCCGCCATGCCCCCGGCGCCCGACACGACCTCCTGGCCAGGCGGCCGTTCCCGGACGTCTAGAAGCAGCCCAGCCTCTTCGGCGAGTACGACACGAGGAGGTTCTTCGTCTCTTGGTGGTACACGGGCCTATCCCCCTCTGACCTGCGGCAATGGGTCGAACGCTCAAATGCGCAACCGAGTTGGTCCGGGCCTGGTCCGCATATTGGCCTTGGTGGCCCTGGGCAGAGGCCAGTTGGTCCGCCAGCTGTGCACGGCCTACATGTCCCTGCTCCGCGGAGAACCTGTGGACACTGTTCGCGCGTGCTCTTGGATGTCAGCCAGGGCCGGCGGCGGGGCCGTGTAGCGCCGCACGCGGTGGCGGATGGGTGGTGCTGGCTCGTACCCGATGGGGCGTTTCCTTGCCGCTTTGTGGACGAAGTCGACCCGGAGGCGATGATCTACTGAAACGATAGTCAAGGACGTGAAAATGCACGGCAGTTGTTGGTGAGGAGCCGCGTGTGACCGGCATGATCAACGGGCGGTTTCATCTGCTGCCGCAGGCGGAGAAGCGCCAGGGCGGTATGTCCGAGGTGCGCAAGGCGGTGGATGTCTTGAGCCCGGAGGGCGCCTACGCGGCGGTGAAGCTGCTCAAGCGGCGCGACGACGAGGAGAGCACGCGGATTTTCCTCGACCGTGAGACCGCCTCGTTGCGGGCGCTGACCCATCCGAACATCGTGCGGATGCTGGATTCGGGCTGGGACGAAGAGCTGGAGCAGTACTTCATCGTCCTGGAGTGGGTCGACAGGAGCCTGAAGGACGAGATGAGCGGGGGCCGTCCGCTGGACTGGCCGGCCTACTTCGCTCGGATCGGGCGGCCGTTGGCATCTGCTCTCGCCTACGCTCACGAGCAGCGGGTGGAGCACCGAGACATTAACTGATCGTTTCAGAATGAGTTGCGCTGCGGGTCTTGTGCTCGACGATCTTGGTCGGCAGGGTGTCCGGAGTGCGTGCTGATCTTGTTCCTGA
>NZ_JBICZA010000078.1:1688-4707 GCF_043201585.1 Streptomyces sp. NPDC048297 | reverse complement strand
GTTCGGCGGCGTCCTACTCTCCCACAGGGTCCCCCCTGCAGTACCATCGGCGCTGTGAGGCTTAGCTTCCGGGTTCGGAATGTAACCGGGCGTTTCCCTCACGCTATGACCACCGAAACACTATGAAACAATCAACCGAAACGCACCCATTTTCATGGTGCGACGTGGTCGTGGTTTCAGAACCAACACAGTGAACGCGAGCATCAATGGACAAGCCCTCGGCCTATTAGTACCAGTCAACTCCACCCGTTACCAGGCTTCCATATCTGGCCTATCAACCCAGTCGTCTACTGGGAGCCTTACCCCATCAAGTGGGTGGGAGTCCTCATCTCGAAGCAGGCTTCCCGCTTAGATGCTTTCAGCGGTTATCCCTCCCGAACGTAGCCAACCAGCCATGCCCTTGGCAGAACAACTGGCACACCAGAGGTTCGTCCGTCCCGGTCCTCTCGTACTAGGGACAGCCCTTCTCAAGACTCCTACGCGCACAGCGGATAGGGACCGAACTGTCTCACGACGTTCTAAACCCAGCTCGCGTACCGCTTTAATGGGCGAACAGCCCAACCCTTGGGACCGACTCCAGCCCCAGGATGCGACGAGCCGACATCGAGGTGCCAAACCATCCCGTCGATATGGACTCTTGGGGAAGATCAGCCTGTTATCCCCGGGGTACCTTTTATCCGTTGAGCGACGGCGCTTCCACAAGCCACCGCCGGATCACTAGTCCCGACTTTCGTCCCTGCTCGACCCGTCGGTCTCACAGTCAAGCTCCCTTGTGCACTTACACTCAACACCTGATTGCCAACCAGGCTGAGGGAACCTTTGGGCGCCTCCGTTACTCTTTAGGAGGCAACCGCCCCAGTTAAACTACCCATCAGACACTGTCCCTGATCCGGATCACGGACCCAGGTTAGACATCCAGCACGACCAGACTGGTATTTCAACGACGACTCCACAAACACTGGCGTGCCTGCTTCACAGTCTCCCAGCTATCCTACACAAGCCGAACCGAACACCAATATCAAACTGTAGTAAAGGTCCCGGGGTCTTTCCGTCCTGCTGCGCGAAACGAGCATCTTTACTCGTAGTGCAATTTCACCGGGCCTATGGTTGAGACAGTCGAGAAGTCGTTACGCCATTCGTGCAGGTCGGAACTTACCCGACAAGGAATTTCGCTACCTTAGGATGGTTATAGTTACCACCGCCGTTTACTGGCGCTTAAGTTCTCAGCTTCGCCCCACCGAAATGGAGCTAACCGGTCCCCTTAACGTTCCAGCACCGGGCAGGCGTCAGTCCGTATACATCGCCTTACGGCTTCGCACGGACCTGTGTTTTTAGTAAACAGTCGCTTCTCGCTGGTCTCTGCGGCCACCCCCAGCTCAGGATGTAAAACCCATCACCAGGTGTGGCCCCCCTTCTCCCGAAGTTACGGGGGCATTTTGCCGAGTTCCTTAACCATAGTTCACCCGAACGCCTCGGTATTCTCTACCTGACCACCTGAGTCGGTTTAGGGTACGGGCCGCCATGAAACTCGCTAGAGGCTTTTCTCGACAGCATAGGATCATCCACTTCGCCACAATCGGCTCGGCATCAGGTCTCAGACACATACAGGGCGGATTTGCCTACCCTGCGTCCTACACCCTTACCCCGGGACAACCACCGCCCGGGATGGACTACCTTCCTGCGTCACCCCATCACTCACCTACTAACCGCTTGGTCCGGCGGCTCCACCACTCCCCTTTGCCCGAAGGCTCCAGGACGGCTTCACGGCCTTAGCATCACGATGCTCGATGTTTGACGCTTCACAGCGGGTACCGGAATATCAACCGGTTATCCATCGACTACGCCTGTCGGCCTCGCCTTAGGTCCCGACTTACCCTGGGCAGATCAGCTTGACCCAGGAACCCTTAGTCAATCGGCGCAAACGTTTCTCACGTTTGTATCGCTACTCATGCCTGCATTCTCACTCGTCAACCGTCCACGACTACCTTCCAGTGCCGCTTCACCCGGCAGACGACGCTCCCCTACCCATCCACACACCCGTTGGGGCTATATGTGTGAATGACACGACTTCGGCGGTACGCTTGAGCCCCGCTACATTGTCGGCGCGGAATCACTAGACCAGTGAGCTATTACGCACTCTTTCAAGGGTGGCTGCTTCTAAGCCAACCTCCTGGTTGTCTGTGCGACTCCACATCCTTTCCCACTTAGCGTACGCTTAGGGGCCTTAGTCGATGCTCTGGGCTGTTTCCCTCTCGACCATGGAGCTTATCCCCCACAGTCTCACTGCCGCGCTCTCACTTACCGGCATTCGGAGTTTGGCTAAGGTCAGTAACCCGGTAGGGCCCATCGCCTATCCAGTGCTCTACCTCCGGCAAGAAACACACGACGCTGCACCTAAATGCATTTCGGGGAGAACCAGCTATCACGGAGTTTGATTGGCCTTTCACCCCTAACCACAGGTCATCCCCCAGGTTTTCAACCCTGGTGGGTTCGGTCCTCCACGAAGTCTTACCTCCGCTTCAACCTGCCCATGGCTAGATCACTCCGCTTCGGGTCTTGAGCGTGCTACTGAAACGCCCTGTTCGGACTCGCTTTCGCTACGGCT
Organism: Streptomyces sp. NPDC048297; assembly: GCF_043201585.1. Classification (NCBI taxonomy): domain Bacteria; kingdom Bacillati; phylum Actinomycetota; class Actinomycetes; order Kitasatosporales; family Streptomycetaceae; genus Streptomyces; species Streptomyces sp. NPDC048297. The sequence goes on along the minus strand of NZ_JBICZA010000078.1, from coordinate 2,102 downwards.
TCCCCACCCGGGTTAACCTCGCAACACACCGCAAACTCGCAGGCTCATTCTTCAAAAGGCACGCAGTCACGAGAAGCACCGAAGTGCTTCCGACGCTCCCACGGCTTGTAGGCACACGGTTTCAGGTACTATTTCACTCCGCTCCCGCGGTACTTTTCACCATTCCCTCACGGTACTATCCGCTATCGGTCACCAGGGAATATTTAGGCTTAGCGGGTGGTCCCGCCAGATTCACACGGGATTTCTCGGGCCCCGTGCTACTTGGGTGTCTCTCAAACGAGCCGCTGACGTTTCGACTACGGGGGTCTTACCCTCTACGCCGGACCTTTCGCATGTCCTTCGCCTACATCAACGGTTTCTGACTCGTCCCACGGCCGGCAGACCGTGGAAGAGAGATCCCACAACCCCGCATGT
>NZ_JBICZA010000077.1:0-5261 GCF_043201585.1 Streptomyces sp. NPDC048297 | reverse complement strand
GACGCGCCGATCTCCACCAGGGCCTGCTCGAACTGGCCTGCAGTCTCATATGCCTCCGCCGCCTACGAACCTCATTCTGAAACGATCAGTAAGCCCGGAAACGTCCTCTTGACCAGTGACGGCACGGTCAAGCTCGCCGACTTCGGGATCGCTAAGGTCGTGGAGACGGCGGGGGCGTCCACGACGGACCACACGGTCGCTGACTACGGTTCCAGCCTGTACAAGCCGTTGGAGAAGAGCAGCGTCGGCTGGGTCAGGGATGTCTACGCGTACGCCGTCCTGGCCATCCAGATCTTGTCCAACAGCAAGGCCCGCGACTACCCCGGACTGCTGTCCGCGCTGGACGAGCTAGAGATGGACACCGATGTCCGCGCGATTCTGAAGTCCTGCATCGACCTCGAACCGCAGAAGAGGCCGGCCAACGCCATCGTGCTGGAGCACCAACTGCTGGAGGTGGAGCGACGGTGCGGCAACCGTGACGCGCGGCAGCGCAACTCGGTGTGGCTGAAGATGACCAAGAACGCCGCGGAGAAGCTCGTCACCGTGCCGGAGGGCGAGGGACTGAGCCTCGACCAGGTCATGGCGCGCGCCAAGTCGGAGGTGATGTCCGACATCTCGGGCACAGTGCATGTCGACTACGGCTGGAACCCGGCCACGAAAGAGGTCGGCACCGGGACGGTGCGGGTCTTCGGCCGGAAGCTGTTCCTGCGCATGGCCGGCGACGACAAGAACTCCGACCGGTGCGTCATCGTGTCCGCAGAAGAGCGGCCGGAGGAATGGCTGGCGAAGCGCCGGGAGTCTGCACTCAAGCTTGATCCGATTCTGAGCTGGACCTTCTACGATCCGGGCGAGGCCCCGGCCAACCGCGGGCTGAACGTGCTGCTCTCGGGCCTCAACACGCATGTCGAGGCCCGCGAGGAGAAGGGTCGCGATGACCGGCGGCAGAACCTCGGGGACCTCTTCGACGGCTGGCGGCACGTCCTGGAGGCCCGCGAGGAGATCGCGGCGAACGGGCGGCAGCCCGTCGCCTACGACAGGATGGAGGGCACCTCGTACACGCGGTCCTTCCGTCTGGGCGCCACCGAAACGGTGATGGAGATCGGCGACGAGTGGTCGGTCGTGGAATACCCCTACAGTCGGCCCATCGACCGTGGTGTCGTCACCAGTCGGACCGAGGACACCGTCCAGCTCCGGATGACTCGTGCCAAGACGGCACTGCCGCGCCGCGGTTACTTGCTGCCCTTCCTCGGCCCCAGCCAGAGCGCCATCAACCGGCAGCGCGACGCGCTGTCCACGGTCGCCGCCGAGCAAAGCAGTAACCCTCACCTGGGCAAGATCATCGAGAATCCGCAGGAGATGCCGGTCCTGCCTCCGGTCGAGGTCACCTCCTGGGTCCGCGCCGACCTTGACCAGAGCAAACGGGATGTCGTCGTGCGCGCGCTGGGGACGCAGGACCTGGTCCTGGTCGAGGGGCCGCCTGGTACTGGTAAGACCACGGTGATCGCGGAGATCGTTGAGCAGACCCTCAGCCGCAAGCCGGACGCACGAATTCTCATCGTCAGCCAGACCCACATCGCCATCGACAACGCGTTGCGCCGTTTGGAGGAGGCGGGTATCGACGGCCTGGTGCGTCTGGGGCGCCCGGACGATCCGCGCATCGATCCCGCCGCGCAAGCGCTGCTGTTGGACCGGCAGGTCAAGAGATGGACGCAGAGTGTTCGGGCCCGGGCGGAGAAGCACCTGGAAGCGGTCGCGATCCGGCAGAAGCTGGAAGCACGGCACCTGAAGGCGGCACTCCTGCTGGAGGAGGCGGCCGCCGTCGCCACCGACCTCGCGCACGTTGAGGGCCGCCTCGTGGAACTGACCGCTCAGCCTTTGCCCGACCGCACCACCTCCGCGCGGGAACTGGGAGAGGAAGCGGTCACCGTCGGCGCCCGCCGGGAGACACTCCTCGAACAGCGAGCGGCCCTGGTCGTCGAGATCCAGAGTGCCCTGGACGGTGACCTCACCCTGCGCGAGACCATGACCGCGCGGGAGTGCCGGGACGCCGTCGAGGCTCTGTTTCCGGCAGATGGTCCCGGACAGGACCTCATGCGGCTGCTGCGCTTGCAGGGCGAATGGCTCAAGCGGATCGGCAGCGACCCGCACCTGGTCGCCAGTTTCCTGCGGACCCGGAATGTGGTGGGCGGCACGGCCCTGGGCTTCTTGGGGCATCCGGCAGCACGTTCCCTGGACTTCGACCTGTGCATCTTCGACGAGGCGTCGAAGGCGACCGCGACCGAGGCGCTGGTCCCGCTGGCCCGGGCGAAGCGGTGGGTGCTGGTGGGGGACACCAAGCAGCTCCCGCCGATCGACGAGGACCTGCTGCGCAATGGCAAGGCCATGGAAGACCACCAGCTGACCCCGGAGATCGTGCAGACGACGCTGTTCCAGCACCTGGCGGACAATACGCAGCTGCCGGTCAAGCATCTGCTGCGCGAGCAGTACCGGATGACTCCTGCCATCGGCAACATGATCAGCAGCTGCTTCTACGACAACGGACTGCTCTCTCCCAATCCGCACGAGCTACCGGGGTACAGGGGGATCAACCGGCCTGTGCTCTGGATGGACACCAGCTTTCATCCGGGGCGGCGTGAGACGGAGCGATCAGGCACCGAGACCAGCGTCTCCAACCGGCTTGAAGCGCAGATCGCAGAGAAACGTCTGGAGGTCATCGATCATGCGATCGGGAAGGGGGTGGTCCAGCCGCCCGGCGGCAAGCCCTTGGAGGTTCTGGTCATCGCGCCCTACGGCCGTCAGGTCGAAACACTCAAGAAGCAGCTAGCCAAGAAGAAGCTGAGGCACTTCACGCCCGAGGTGCTCTCTGTGGATGCCGTGCAGGGTCGCGAGTGCGATCTCGCGGTCTTCTGCGTGACCCGCAGCAACTCCGACGGCCGGTTCGGGTTCCTGGGGCAGCCCTACTGGCGGCGCATCAACGTCGCTCTATCCCGTGCCCGGTTCGGGCTGATCATCGTCGGGGACGCCGGCTTCTGCCGCAGCAAACCCGGCGCCCTGCGCAACGTCCTCGACTATATGAGCAGCCACCCGGAAGACTGCGAGATCCGCGATGTCAACGTTCAGTGAGGACAGCCTGCTGGCCGTCCGCTTCGGAAATGCCCGCACCGGCTTCGACCTCGTCGGCATCGTCGACGCGGCCCTGCCCGTCGCCCGCATCACCGCCGAGGTCCTCGCCCAGGACAGCAAGGACATCCCCCTGCTGGAGGAGTATGTCCTGCGGCTCGTCGAGCAAGGGGAGAGAACACCGGATTCCATCGCGGGGTTCCTCGGCCTAGACGTCGCCATGGTGAACCAGACCGTGGCGGTCCTTTTCGGCTCCGACGACCTGCGCTGGACTGCTCCCGTGCCCGGCACAGCGCCCGTTCCGCGGCTGCGCTTGACCGAGAAGGGCCGCTTCACCGCGACGAAGGCGGCTGCCATCGTCCCGGTCCGGGTCAGCCAGTCCCTCGTCTTCGACCAGATGTTGTGGCGGGCCTCCCCTTACAGCCGCCGCAGCACCATCGCCCGGGACGTGGCCACCGAAGCCGGAATGATCATGCTGCCTGCCGCGCGTTCCGGTCCCGTCGAGGACGGCGAGGTGACCGCCGAGGAGATCACCTCCCTACTCCAGGGGAACGGCACCACCACCCGCGAAGTCCTGCAGGTCAAAAGCATCGTCCAGACCCGAACCCGTCATGTCCTGCCGGTCAAGCTCCTCGTCTACGCGGACGCTGAACGCGCTGACATCGAGCTCGGTGTCGTCATCGACGGGGAACTGAGCGACCGCCATGAGATCGAACTGATCGGCTTCGGCGGCGCCAAGGGCCTTGGCATCAACGTAGAGCCCGAGCCTGAGCGCCCCCTGCTGGAACCCGACCTCGAAGAGGCCCGGATCCCCCTGCAGGAGGTCACTCAGAAACGCGCAGAGCAGGCCGCCGTCCAACTCAACTCCCCGGCACCCCTCCCTGCAGAGCCGAAGGCCCTAGAGTCGCAGGCAGAGGAGATTCGAGCAATCGGTGTCTTCGAGCACCCGGAGCTCCTCGACGAAGCCCTCACCAGCGCCCGGAAACGCATCCTGATCATCTCACCGTGGATCACCGGAGCGATCGTCACCACGGCGTTCGTCGGCAAACTGGAACGCCGACTGCAGCGTGGCGTGAAGGTCGACATCGCCTACGGCTATGACGACAGCGAGAATAGGACCGACCCGACTGCCATCAGAAGGCTGAACAACCTCGCTGCGCGATACCCCGAGAAGCTGCACGTGGCGCGCCTCAAGAGCAACCATGCCAAAATCCTCCTCTTCGACGATGCCTGGGTGACCACCTCCTTCAACTGGCTCTCCTTCAAGGGTGATCCGGACCGCACCTACCGGGTGGAGGAGGGCACCCTGATCCGGAATCGGGAGAAATCTGACATTTATTATGCCCGCTACCTCGAACTCATTGGCGACAACCGCCGATAGGCCAGCACCGTGGAGACCTGCCTGATCCGAGCCGGCTCCTCGGCCCTTGGGCCGGGAGGGCGGGAGAGGCGGCCCGCCTGAAGGCCCTGTGGGTGCAGCAGGGTGGCGCGCCGCGTGTGTTGGCCGACCGGTGGGCGGAGATCGACGGCGGGCCCCGGAGCACTGGCCCGCACGGGTGGCTGGTCCGGGGAAGCTTGGCGCATTGGCCGTCCTGCTCGGATCCCCGGTTTCACCTCCCACTCACGCGGAGTAGCTTCGGACACTAGCCGTCCTTGACGAGAAGCGGGGGTCCATCCAAGTACGCGCAGGGATGGACACGACGAACGGCGCTTCTCGGTGGCCGCGTACACGAACCGAGGCACGGGAGGCAAGGATCCAAACTGACTGGTTGCCGCCGCTGGCCGACGCCCGCTGTACTTATCCGTGACTTCTGGTGGCCAGCCAGACGGTGGCCGTGTCGATCACGAAGCGGTAGCGGACGTCGTTGGCCTGGACGCGGTCGTACGCCTCGTTGACCTGGCCGTCGCGGATCATCGCGATCTCCGCACCCTGTTCACCGACGTGAACAGGGTGAGATCCAAATCTGACGGGCCCTGAAATGGGCGGTCCAATGCCTTCCCCCACGGCAGATTCCCGTGGTCAATGACATGCGAGGCAGTCTGCTGGGTCGTGTCCCCGTTCGTGGTGTAGCCGATCACGGTTGAGGTGTGCGCGGGCGCACGTCTGCTGGGTTTCGTGCTCCCTGAGCATGGGTCGGCCA
>NZ_JBICZA010000076.1:0-6165 GCF_043201585.1 Streptomyces sp. NPDC048297 | reverse complement strand
TTGCCGTTGAGGTCGTAGGCGTTGATGGGGTCGCTGGGGTAGACGTAGGCGTTTGCGTTGCCGCCGGGGACGGGGTCGGTGGACAGGAAGCGTCCGGTGGTGGGGTTGTAGAGGCGGACGCCCATGAGGGTGAGGCCGGTGGCGGTTTCGCTGGAGCGTTGTTTGGTGCCGAGCCAGCCGTAGCGGGTGGGTTGCTGGCCGGGGCGGGGGTTGCCGTATTCGTCGGCGTCCAGGACGGTCGGGGCGGTGCTGGTGTCGAGGGGGAGTTGGAGGGTGACGTCGCCGTGGAGGTTGGCGAGTTGGAGGACGGTGCCGCTGGTGGCGGTGCTGGTGGCTGCGAGGTCGCCGGCGGGGCCGTCGATGTTGCGGGTGAGGCTGCCGCTGGTGTTTTCGGTGATCCAGCGGGGGTTGTCGGAGTCGGAGTCGTAGTGGTTGGTCTTGGTGGCGGTCTGGGTCCAGGTGCCGGAGGTGTTGGTCTCGGTGGTCCAGGCGCGGAAGCGCAGGTTGGAGTCGAGGGTCCAGGTCTGGCGCTGGGTGCCGGCGGTCTGCTGCTGGGCGAGGTCGTTGTTGTAGTAGGCGAGGGTGGTGCCGGGCAGGGCGGTGGTGCGGCCGAAGTTGTCGTAGGTGTAGCCGGTGTCGACGAGCCGGTCGGCGCTGTCGTAGGTGGAGTTGGTGGTGGTGGCGCCGGTGGTGGTGCAGTCGAGGCCGACGCCGGCCGTGGCCGTGGCCAGGGCCTTGCGGTTGCTGTTCTTGTCGAAGGTGTAGCTGCGGGTGGTGCAGATGGCGTCGGCGCCGGTGTCCTGGACCTGGGTGAGGCGGCCGGTGTTGTCGTAGGTGTACGCCTGGGAGGCGGTGACGCCCGGGGTGCCGCCGTGGGTGACGATCTGGCTGTGGGTGTTCTCGCTGACGGTGTCGGCCGCGAGGACGGTGCCGTCGCTGGTGCGGGTGTAGGTGCGGGCGGTGGCTGAGCCGGTGGTGTCCTGTTCGTCGGTCTGGGTGTAGCCGCCGGGCAGGGTCTGGGTGGCCACGTCACCGTCGGCGTCGTAGCGGGCGGTGAAGGTGCCGGCGACCGAGTCGGTGACCGAGGTGGTCAGGCCGCGCGGGTCGATGGCGGTGTCGTAGGTGTAGGTGGTCGTCGACGGGACGGTGTCGGTGACCTTCGACGGGCGGTTGAGACTGTCGTACTCGGTGGTGGTGGTGCCCGCGTCGGCGTCGGTGTAGGTCATCTGACGGCCGAGCTGGTCGAAGGTCTCGCTGATGGTGCCGCCGGCGGTTGAGGTCTGCTTGTTCGCCAGACCGGTCGCCGTGTCGTAGCTGGTGGTGGTGGCCGGCACGGCCGTTCCGAGGCCGCCGGTGATGGTGACGGTGGTGGGGCGGCCTGCCGTGTCGTAGCCGTTGGCGGTGGTGCGGGTGGTGCCGTTGGCGGTCTCGGTGACCTTGGCGACCTGCCCGTCGGTGGCGTACTCGGTGGTCTTGGTCGGCAGCTGGGCGGGGTTGGAGCCGCCACCGGTGATCGCTGCGGCCGGTGCGGTCTGGCAGACCATGTCCGCCCATTCCGGACGGCCGTTGCAGGTGCCCGTGCCGGTGGCGGAGTAGTAGGTGGTCTGCGTCGCCCCAGCGTCACTGCCGGTCGAGGCGGGCAGGGCGGTCTTGACGACCCGTCCCTGGGTGTCGTAGGTGGTGGTCGTGGTCAGCGCCAGTCCGCCCGGGTCCTGGGTGCTGGTGGTAACGACGCCCTTGACCCAGTCGAGGCCGGTCGCGACCACGCGCGGGTCGGCGGTCAGGGTCGGCCAGGCCCGCAGCTGGGCACCAGTGGTCTCCTTGGTGACCTGGTCCTTGACGGCGGCGGTGCCGTCGGTGGGGCGGCCGCTGTCGTACTCCTTGAGGGTCTGAGCGCGGGCGACAACCTTGCTGCCGGCCTGCGCGACGGTGGTGGTGCCGCTGAGCAGCTTGGCTCCGAGGACGACCTGGTGGATCGGGCCGTCCTCCTCCACCTCGCGGGTGCCGGTGTCGCTGTAGATGCTGGTGGTGGACAGCAGCTGGGCCCGCTCGGCCGAGGCGAGGCTGCTGATGCCCAGCCCGGTCAGTTCCGTCTTCTGGGCCGTGGTCGTGCCCAGGGCCAGCTCGCGGTTGCCCGCGGTCAGAGACCGGACCGTGTTGCCGAACTGGTCGTACTCGGTGACCGTGATGTGGTGGCCAGGGGTGGCTTCGTTGACCTCGCGGCCGGAGGCGTCCAGGTAGTGGATGCCGGCCCGGGTGTAGGAGCCTGCGGTCAGCGCGCTGCCCTCGTTACCGGCGGGCACCTGGTCGGAGGGGAAGACTGCGGTGGCGTCGCTGGGAGCATCGGTCTGTGCCCAGGAAGCCAGAGCGGAAGCGCCGAGGTCCTCCGGCGCGGTGGAACCACTCAGCGGAACACCGTAGACGATGCTGGTGGCGGCGGTGCCGTTGGTCTGGCTGGCACTGCCCGGCGTGAGTGTCGGGCGGGAGGCCTTGAGTAGCATCCCGGCGCCGGCGGCCGGGTTGGATCCTGCCTGCCCGTAGGTGAAGGTCCACGGCAGCTGTCCGGCCGGCGTGAGTGTGGTGACGCGGCCGGCGCTGTCGTAGGTGTAGGCCGTTTTCAGCGCGGGGCTGACGCGTGGGTCCCACTGCTCGCGCAGCCGGCCACTGTCGTCGTAGGCGTAGGAGGCGACGGTTTGCGCGGTAGACAACGAGGCCCCGGGCGCGGTCGACCACAGCTTGATCGCCGAGACCTGGTCCTTGACGTCTCCCAGTGCGGAACTGGTCGCGGTGGTGGCCGGAGCGTAGATGAACTGCAGGACCCGGCAGCCCTTGGTCGACGGGTCGGCCGCGCAGGCCGAGGCGGTGACAGCCGAGGTCGGGGCGATGAGCAGCTTGGGGCGGGAGGTCTTGGTCTCGCCCACCGTGACCGCTTCGCTGACCGTGGTGGTCGTGGTGTTGGCCAGTCCCTCCAGGTAGGAGGTGGAGGCGTTCCACAAGGTGGTGCTGCCGCTGACCGGATCGAAGGTGGTGGTCTCGCCGTCGGAGCTCTTCAGGGTGAAGGTGCCGCTGAAGCTGCCGGTGAGGTCGTAGTCCTCGGCGCCGACCTCCGGGATCCAGCCGGTCTTCGCGGCGTTCTGGGTGAAGTTCAGGCGGGTGTCATCGCCCGCCGCCCCCACACTCACCGATGTCGCCGACGTTTTGGCCAGCACTGTCCACGGGGTGGACGTCTGCTCACCGGCGGCTCCGTAGAGCCACTCCTTGCCGAAGATCGGTGCCTGCTGGCCGGTGCCGGTCCCCGCCTGCGGAGAACGTGAGGACGCAGTGCGGTCAACCGACAGGCCGAAGAAGGAAGCGTCGTTGTCGGAGAGCGTGTAGTCACCGGTCAGCAGGTTCACCGAACCCGGGCCCACGTCCTCGCTCGCGGCGCCGTCGGCGATGCGAGCGACGGTGACGTTGACAGGATCGGACGAGGCGGAAGCACTCGAGGGACCAGTGAAGTCGGCCCGGATCTGCACGGCCCCGTCGGGGTTGACGGTGGAGGTGGCGTTCCAGGTCAGCTTCGGGCTCTTGCCACTGCTCAAAGCAACGGGCCAGGCCGACAGCGGCTGCCCGCCGACCGTCACGTCCCCGGTGGAAATGGTGGTCCAGGCATCGGCCTCGCCGCGGCGCCAGGAGAAGGTCACGTTGTCGAACTTCGAGCCGTCCGCCTCAGCCATCAAGGGAAGTCGGGCGGCGGTGCGGGTGCCCTCGTCGGGGCTGGTGACGCCGCCGGGGCCGACATGGAAGGTGTAGGAGAGGGCCTCGGACTTGTTGTCCGCCTTGTCGGTCGACCTCACCTGCAGAGTGTTGGTGCCCGCCTTGGCCGGTTTGACGGTGACGTTGACCGGGGTGGTGCCGCTGGTGGCGACCTTCGTCCAGGTCGTGCCGTCCAGCGACCACTCGATGCCGTTCTGGTCACCCGACGCAGGCGTCACCGTGAACACGCCGGCCTGGCCAGCGCCCTTGACCCACGAAGCGGACGGGTAGTCCGTTGAGGTCACCGCGGTCGGTGCGGAGGGAGCGGACGTGTCGACGGTGAACGTCGCATACGCGGACCAGTCGTTGTTGTAGTGCAGGCCGTCATAGGGGTTGGTGCGGAACTTGTAGGTCTTGCCGTTGGTGAGCAGACCGGAGGGAACCGTCACCGACGCCTGTTGTCCCGACGGCACGAACGGTGAGACCAGGTAGTTGCCGACCTGCGTGCCCGTCGTCGCGTCGTCGATCTCGAAGGTGCCGTCGACCTTGTCATTGTTGACGTCGACGAAGGTGTCGCTCAAGGTCGGCGTGGTGGTGTTGACGTACCAGGTGCCGGAGGAGTTCTGGAAGAACGGCGGGCCGGCCTGCTGGTCGGTGCCGGTCTTGGGCCGGTAGTTGTAGGTGACGGTCAGTTTCGGCACGTTGGACGCAGCGTTGGCCGAATTGAACCGCTTCCACAGCTGGACGTTGGCCTCGTCCAGAGCGCGTAGTCCCATACCAGACGTGGTGTTCTTCGCAGAAGCCCAGGTCTGGACGAGGTTGGTGACATCCGCGTTGACCCAGCCGTCCGGGGCCGAGGTGCAGCCCGGGTTGCCCTTGGTCTCTGTGGACGTGGCCATCTTCTGGACCCACGCGGGCTGGGCGGTCCACCGCGTCCCGGTCGACGCCTTGCCCGCGTCCCACACCTCCCACGAGTGGGGATTGCAGTCGGTGTTGCCGGAGTGGAAGTTCCACAGCGACAGCTTCGCGTTCGACACCAGCGAGTCGCTGATGCGCGCCGTGTTCCAGGTGATGAACGACCGTGCGAGCCGCGGGGTGCCGTCGGGGTTCGTCGTCCCCGGGTTGCCGAGGTCCAGCTCCACATCGGTGGACAGATCGGTGGTCTCACCCTGCTGGGCGTAGGTGTCGAACACGTTGGACAGCGCCGACGTAGAAGGGTCGACCGTGACCGGGTACTGCGTTTTGGGGTCGGCGAGGAACTTCGCATCCGGCGTGAACACCAGGTTGATCGCGTCCTTGCTGCGGACGACCTTCAGCTTCACCGGGGCCTGGTGCGTGTGCTCACCGGAGACCTTGTCCACCCGCGCGTCCCACATCACCGGGGCCGGCATGGTGGCCTGCTTCTTGCCCTTCTTGTCCGTGAACAGCAGGCTGCCGTCCTTCAACTGCCGCACCTTCAGGCTCTTGGCCTTCAGCGGCAGCGTGTACGAGTAGCCCTCGCCCGGACGGTCGCCGAGCACCACGTACTGCTCGAAGCCACTGCGGGTCGCCTCGACCACCACATCCGCGCCAGAAGCGGCACCCGCGTAGGTCGCGCGGTTGCCCTTCAGCTTCGGCTTGGGCAGGTCACCCTTCCACTGCAAGGCGATCTGCCGGTCGCCCTCGCCCAGCTTCACCAGATCGTGCGCCGCCGATGCCGACGAAGCAGACCGCTTCGCGGCCGCCACGGCCTGGCCGCCACCCAGACGCAGACCCTGCGGATGAGCCTTGGGCTCAACCCGCCCACCAACCGCCTGCAGATTCAGATCAACCGAGCGCCACTCGCCCGCATCCTTGAACCGCACCGGCCCGGCCGACAGATCCGTCGTCAGCGAGCCATCGGCATTCACCCACGTCGTGGACGTCTCCGTCCGCTCCGACAAGGCCTCGACCCGCTTGCCCGACAAACGGGCCAGCACCCGCGCCGACGCCAAGTCCCCCGCAGACGAGGCGTAATGCTTCGCCTTCGACTGGGAAGACGCTGCCGTACCCCCTCCAACAGCGGAGCCGGCCGCAAACGCCGGCTCCGCCTCGGCAAGCGCAGTCATAGCCAGAGCCAACGCCAGCGAACCGGCTATACCCCGGCACCACGAACGCTCAAACCCAAGTAAGCCAGGTCTCCGCCTGGCCCCCACCCTCTTGCTCATCCAAGCTCCCATGTTCACAGAAACCCCATAGGTCACAGGGCAGCCGCAAAACTAGCTGAGCTCAAAAGAGGACAAAAAAGCCCGTAGCAACACTAAGATCGCTTACCGGGTGACCCCAAAGGTAAAGCGCGCATAAAAAGAAAGAAGGAAACCCAACAAAGTGACTCTGGCATATCCAATCCAGCCATCCATCACCATAAACCAGCCATCAATCGGCACCCAAAAATCAGCGACAAGAGAGACG
>NZ_JBICZA010000075.1:0-7061 GCF_043201585.1 Streptomyces sp. NPDC048297 | reverse complement strand
CCGTGCCCGCACAGCGCGGTGAAGCAGGAAGCCCCCGGAAGGGTCAGCCGACCCAGGCCGGAATCCCTGGACTTTAGGCCAGGGAGCACGTCAAAGACGACGACTTCACCGAGCTGACCCGATGGCTCCGCACCACCATGAACACTCGCTCCTGACCACCGCTTTAGGAGTCCGATCCAGACCGCCACCGCTGCTGCCTGCGCTGCTGCCTCCTCCCGGCGAGCAGATCACCGAGCGCACGGTCAGCGGCACCGGCGGCTTCATGGTCGCCGGACAACGCATCCGGCTCGGCCGGGGCCATGCCCGCCAGGTCGTCACCGTCCACCTGGACGAGACCAGCATCCGCGTCTTCCAGGGATCCGAGCTGATCACCACCGTCCCACGCGTCACCGGGAAGGAGGTGGTCGTCCGCAACTAGGGAGGGCGAACACAACCCGCCGGAAGATCGTGTGACCGCCGCGTCAGGAGGGCTCGGAGGACTCCGCGGGCGGCCACTTGGCCAGCCTGGCACGGGCTTCCTCCGCAATGACCGGCCACGGGTCGTCAACCAAGCGCGCAACCGCCGAACGCGGCGAGCGTGGATGGCCCGCAACGAGCCTCCGCACAGAGTCATGCGGATCGTCGACCAACCGTTCCAACAGCTCAGACGGGCAATTGCGCTTGCTCGCCACCCGGTTCCGGACCCGCCAGTCGGGATCCTTGATCAGAGCGGCCAGAATCTCCGGCGGCACAGTTCTGTTGTGCGCAGCCCAAAAACGCATGTCGGGATGGTTGCGCACCAGCTCCCACCAGACTGCCAGCGGCAAGGCCGCCCACGCCGAGCGGTTGTACTCCGCCGGGTCCTCGCTCTCTCGCAGCCGGATGAACTCCTCCACGGAGGTGATCTCAGAGAAGCGGTCCGTCATGGCAGCCAGTAAGCCACGATGTCCAGGAAGACGTCGGCCCGAGCGGATCAACGGCAAGCGGGCTCCTGGCGCCGCCGGGCCGGACGCCACGGTCCGTAAGGCTCGGGCCGCTGCCGCGCGGAGAGCGCCCGACAAGCCATCTGGCACGCGGCGACTGATCACCACACACAGCAAAAGGCCCAGGTTTTTGACCTGAGCCTTCTCCATGGAGCGGGTGACGAGAATCGAACTCGCGCTCTCAGCTTGGGAAGCTGATGTTCTACCATTAAACTACACCCGCGTAATACGGACGGACCGCTGACCCAAGGGGTCGATGTCCGAACGCTCGCTCACTGTACCTCATGGCGGACCGCGGGTGCCCGGACGCCGCCGCGCGGGTCGTGGGAGTTGAGGGGATCCCCGTGCGGGGGACGCGAGTTGGGGCGTACCGTGGGGGCGTGGGAGAGGGTCCGGGCGAGACCGGAGTGCCGCCTGGAGAGTCGTCTCTTTGATCCCGTAATGTGGCTTTTGTCGTCAGGGCAATGAGCCCGACGCGGCTCTTGGGGAAGGGACTTAAGGGACTTGATGGAACGCACCGTCGTCCGCTGTGCCGATGGGCACGTCTTCAGCACCGCCTCGTTCCCGATGCAGCAGGCCGAGCGCCTCGGCCCCGGCCGGCTCATGCGGTGTCCACGGTGTGCCCGGCTCCGCAGCGTGGTGCCCGTCGCCCTGCAGAAGCGGTAGCGGGCAAGAGCGGGCAAGAGCGGGCAGACTGAGCGGCCGGTTGGAGCAACAGCACGCCGAGTGACCGGCTGAAGACCCAGTGACCAGTTGAAGGCCCAGTGGCCGGGTGAAGATCGAAAAGGCGCGTGGAGTCGTCGCGATTGTCGTGGCTCCGCGCGCCTTGCGTATCCTCGCTACGTGCTTCTCTCAGACAAGGACATCCGGGCCGAGATCGACGCCGGGCGGGTACGGATCGATCCCTATGACGAAACCATGGTGCAGCCGTCGAGCATCGACGTGCGGCTGGACCGCTACTTCCGGGTGTTCGAGAACCACCGCTACCCGCACATCGACCCCTCGGTCGAGCAGGCGGACCTGACCAGGCTGGTCGAGCCCGAGGGCGATGAGCCGTTCATCCTGCACCCCGGGGAGTTCGTGCTGGCCAGCACGTACGAGGTCATCTCGCTCCCCGACGATCTCGCCTCCCGCCTGGAGGGCAAGAGCTCGCTCGGGCGGCTCGGACTCGTCACGCACTCCACCGCCGGGTTCATCGACCCGGGGTTCAGCGGCCACGTGACCCTGGAGCTGTCCAACCTCGCCACGCTGCCGATCAAGCTCTGGCCGGGCATGAAGATCGGCCAGCTGTGCATGTTCCGGTTGAGTTCGCCCGCCGAGTTCCCCTACGGCAGTGAGCGCTACGGCTCCCGCTACCAGGGGCAGCGCGGGCCGACCGCCTCGCGCTCCTTCCAGAATTTCCATCGGACCCAGGTGTGAGGGCGACCAGATCATGAGTGACGTGCGGGAGAACCTGACCTACGAGCGCTTCGGCGTCGCCGTCCGTGAGCTGGCGCAGACCATCGCCGACGACGGGTACGAGCCCGACATCATCCTGAGCATCGCGCGCGGCGGCGTGTTCGTGGCCGGCGGGCTCGCCTACGCCCTCGACTGCAAGAACATCCACCTGGTGAACGTCGAGTTCTACACCGGTGTGGGAACGACCCTCGAGATGCCCGTCATGCTCTCGCCGGTCCCCAACGCCATCGACTTCTCCGACAAGAAGGTGCTCATCACCGACGACGTCGCCGACACCGGGAAGACGCTGAAGCTCGTCCACGACTTCTGCCTCGACCACGTCGCCGAGGTGCGCTCCGCCGTGATCTACGAGAAGTCCCACTCCCTCGTGAAGTGCGAGTACGTGTGGAAGCGGACCGAAGACTGGATCAACTTCCCGTGGTCTGTATTGCCTCCATGCCGTAAGTCTGGCACGCCGATCACGCCGTCGAAAGATGCTCTCTGAGGCTCGTCGGGCATTGACCGGATCTGTGTCCTGGTGCCTCTGCTGCCCGTGTAGTGGAGGCACCAGGCACGATCGTCATGCGCGTGGGGGTCTGGTGTCGTCGAGCTCATGGCGCGCCGCTGAGACGAACTCTTCGAGCGTCTCTTTGAACGGCTCAATGGCCTTGTCTCGGCACTGGTGGTCTGGTGGGCTGGCGACTGTCCCGGCGTCTTCCAGAAGCTCTTCAGCCTGGGACCTGTCGATGATCTCAGCCGATTGAGCGGCGGTGAGAGCCTGCCGTGCATCGGCGCGCGCTTCCCCTCGAAGCCTGAGTTGTGACGGCGGCAGCTCGGCGTCGTCCGCGAGATCGTCGGCCAGCTCGACAAAATGCTTCACTCGGCTGAGAGCCTGGAGCGCTCTTCTCGCGCGCTCCGCCGTAGCTGGGGACTCACGCACCTTGCTTGCGACAACCAGAGCCCGCCACCCCGAGTAGACCGGGAAGTCGTTCTTGATCCCGCGGATGACAGCCTCTCCATGAAGCTCGACCGCACGGGCCTGTTCATGGACGTAGTGAGGGCCATGGAAGAGGATGCTGGCAGCGGCTGCGCGTACAGCCGCGCCACGGTTCCCAAAGAGGTCGGGACCTTCGGGCCCGGGTGTGGTGTCGAGCCGGGCGAACTGCACCAGGTCAGCGATGAGGGCTTGGGATGCCTCAGCGAGTGTGCTGTACGCGGCTAGTCGCTCTTTATGGTTCAGCTGTTCGAGCGTGGCTGCGTACTGAGCGTGGGCTTGGGCGGCGGCGGCATCGATGACTGCTTGAGCCTGGGACCGCGCCGCAAGTACTGACCCAAAGAACCCTAACGCGGCGCCGAGCAGGGCCCCGCCGGTGCCGATGCCGACAACTATCAGCTCATGATCCATGACGTAGTAATGGTGGCGCATGGCTGCGGCTACAGGGGCGGCCTTCCAGAGAGTCAGGCGGGCGACCCCTGCAGGGGAGCCGTGATCCATCAGCTTCATCAGCTGCGGTGCAGCCACTCAATCGCTTGGGGGCTGTAGTGAGCCAACGTTGCCAGTGCTGACAGGACACTCGCGAAGGCACTGAGTGCTGTAATAGCCATGCGCGTCCGCTCCAATGGATCTTTCCTCTCGACTTTGCTGTTTTGGGAACTGTCGGGCCCCATCTCCTTGCTTGTCGGGTTGTTGTGCGAAAGGTCGTCCGGCCTACCCATAGAGGCATTCCTCTCACGCACCTTGCGCGGGCTCCGGCGCGGGACAGGGCATGGGTGGAACGTGCTCGGCTGCTGCATCGAAGGATCACATGACAGAGGCCCCGGTAGCTCCGGGGCCTCTGGGCGTTCTGTGGTCCGACGTCATTCCCGCCAGACGGGGTCGATCAGGTCAGGATCGAAGATCCGCTTTCCCCTTCCGGCCGGGTGGATGATCACCGCCGAAAGGCTGTGAAGGATGATCTCCTGTTGGCGCTCGATGGGAAGATCGAAGAACTCCTCTTCCGTCAGGTCCTCGGTGCGGCCCTTCGCCTCCCTCTGCTTCTGCTCCTTGTAGAAGCGACGGCGTTCCAGCTTCAACTCGTCGCGCAGCCCTCTCCTTGGCGGGCAGCAACTGCAAGAGGGTGGACACGCTGATCTGCTTTGCCTTCTCAGCCTCAACGAGTTGGCGGATGTCGGTGTTCACGTCCTCCAACTCCTGCTCGCGCGGCCACCGCTGGTCTTCGGGCGCATCGGAACCTGCGGCCCTCTCACGCTTCTCCTCAGGCATCAGCCGCACGATGTGTTTGTCCACGGGCTCGCCCACGCGCCCCACCTTGCCGCACCCGCCGTTGACCACTGAGCACTGGTAGGAGTACTTCGAGGCCTTGGAACCGGGCGTCCACTTGCGGTTGAGCTGCCCCCGGATCTTGGTCTTGCAGTGACCGCACCGCGCGATGCCCGAGAGCAGGTATTTGCGAGCGAGTGACTCGCCGGGGTGCTTCTGCTTTCGCTCGGCCACGGACGCGCACACCGCCTCCCACTCCTCGACGGTGTTGATCGGATCCCATTCGCCCATGACGGGCTGGCCGTCGTCGCCGTAAAGGATCTCGCCGTGGTACGTCCGGTACCCGACCAACCGGGGGTTGGTGAGGATGTGCTCCACCTGGTGGTGAGCCATGCGCTTGGTGCCCTCGCGAGGGTTCCCGAGTCCCTCTTCCTGCCAGCGCGTGCGAATCGTGCCGATGCGGACTCCGGCCAGGATTTCTCGCTGTGCAGCTCGGATGGCCCTTTCAGCCTCGGGGTCGACCTTGCTCCGGTCGTCCTTGCGCCAACCGTACGGCGCCGGACCGCCGCTGTCCTTGCCCTGCTGGGCCAACTCCCGGTGCTTGCGTCTGATCCGGCGTGAGGCGTCGTGGGACGACTTGTTGGCGAACGCCACCATGATTCGTGCCATGGTGCGGCCGTCCGGTGTCCCTAGGTTCACGTCGTTGGTGACCGTCGCGAACTCCAGTCGTGGGCGCTCGTCGAAGATCTCGATCAGCCGTTCAAGGTCACGCGGCTGGCGGGCGAGACGGTCAAGGTCGTACGCCACGATCCCGTCGATGAGTCCGGCGCGGAGATCGTTCAACATCAGCTCGAACTCGTCGCGCACCACGTTGCGCTTGAACGCGGACACGTCGTTGTCCTCGTAGACCTTCACGGCCTGCCAGGAACGGAGATCGGCGAGACGGTCACAGTCTGCTTGCTGCCGGGCGACGCCCATCGCCTCGCCCTCGTCGTCCCGCGAGATGCGGGTGTAGATCCCCACCTTGCGTGCCACTGTCGGGCCCTCCCCTGACTGCGCCATGCTGCGACGATGCCGGAAGGGCCTACTACCCTCGTACGGTTTACTCAGCCCACAGCGTCGAGCCGCCGGTGGTGAAGCGGTCCGGGCAGGTTCTCGACGCCTGAGGCGGGCGGGAGAGCACCCAGCGCACCCAGCGCACCCAGGGCACCCAGGGCACGCGGAGTACGCGGAGTACGCGGAGTACGCGGAGTACGAGAGCATGCGAACGGGCCCCGGCCATTGCGGCGCCGGGGCCCTTTCGCGTAGGCGTCACCGCCTCAGAACGTGCCCAGCTTCACGATCGACAGCAGTGCGATCAGCTGGATCGTGGACGCGCCCAGTGCCTTCGGCCAGGGCAGGTCGTGGGAGCGGGACACCATCAGGGTGAGCAGGGCGCCCGCGCCGATCCAGGTGACCCAGCCGAGGATCTGGACGAAGCCGGCGTCGCCGCCGAAGAACATCGCGAAGACCAGGCGGGGGGCGTCCGTCAGCGACGTGATCAGCATGGACAGGCCGACCGTGGGCTGCCAGGCGCCGTCGCCGCCGAGCTGGCGGGCCAGGGTGTGGGTGACCACGCCCAGCACGAACGCGCTCAGCACCATGGCGATGGCCGTGATCAGCACGATCGGGACCGCGTTGGACAGCGTCGCGCTGATCGCGTCCTTGCGGGCCCCGTCGAAGCCGAAGACGGCGAGCAGGCCGTAGAGGAACGTGACGATCAGGGCCGGCGCCCACATCGTGTAGTCGCGCATGCGCAGGAAGGTCTGGTCGGGGGAGAAGATGATCCCCTTCAGCAGTTCCTTCCAGTGCAGGGGCGGGCCGATCGGTCCGGGCGGGGCGGCCGAGCCGGCGTGGTAGGTCGAGCCGTTCGTGTAGCCGGAGGCCTCGTCGATCGAGAACGCCTGGGTGTGGCCCGGCTGGTTCGCCGCGTAGGGGTCGTGACCGCCGTGGCCCTGGTGTGCGTAGCCGTCGTCACCGAAGTACTCGGGCCCGCCGTCGGCCGGATAGCCGTACGGCTGCCCCGGCCCCTGTGCCTGACCCTGCCCCTGTCCCGGGTACGACGGTTGGCGCCCCGCGGGGTAGCCGTACGACGGTCCCTGCGGAGCGTGTTGTCCCTGGGGAGCATGATGCCCCTGGGGCGTGCGGTTGTTCCGGCCCCCGCCACCGTTCCTGAATCCAGCCACGTCTTCGAACGTACCTGGTCCCGGAGAGCCGTGTGCCGGGCCCGGCGTCCGGGCCGGGCATTGGGGCCGAGCTGTGACATCCCCTAGGGCGCGTATCGGGTCGTGATCAATCTGCGGGCTTCCCGCTCGCGGTGATCTTCGATCCTGTAGACCGTCTTGTGTGACACGAGTGCAACT
>NZ_JBICZA010000074.1:0-7561 GCF_043201585.1 Streptomyces sp. NPDC048297 | reverse complement strand
TGTCCGCTGGAACATCGGTCTTGAGCAGAGCAACGGCACGCGCCGTGGTGTTCAGGTCACGGTGCAGAGTGAGGCCCTCACCCTGTTCGTGCCGAAGGAGCGTGTCTCTGCTCTCGTTGATTCGATGCCCGAGGCCATTGATGAGCCGCTCGTGGGCGCGGAGGCGCCGGGCCGGCTGGACGAGGTCGACGATGACGATGCCATTCCGGGCAGCTGGCCCGTGGATCCGCCGTCACTGCCCAGGACCCGTACGGACGTCCCGGAACTGGACGTCGTCGATGCGCAGGACGAGTCCCGGCCGGCCGGGCGAGAGCCCGACGCCACGGATGTGGTCGATCCGCAGGATGAGTCCCGGGCGGCTGCTGAGGTGCCTGCTGGGCATGTGGAAGACGGCTCGGACGCCCAGGTCGTGGACGACGGCTCGGACGGTACGACGGAGGGGTCTGAGACTCTGTCCGTGAAGGCGCGGGGCAAGCTCCGGGACCTTAATGATTCGGGTGATCCGTCACGGGAAGGGATGCCGGACCCGGAGCCGGATCAGCAGCTTCTCTTCGCGGAGGACGATGCGGACAACGGTCTGAGCGACGTTGCCGCGGAGGCGCTTGCCGGGTTGCGTCGTGAGTTCCCGGAGAGTTGGCGGGAGTATGTGGGTGCTGCTTCGGCGCTCCTTGGTCTGCCGTTGGTGAGTCCTGACCGGATGGCGGCTCACCGTGAGGCGACGGTGCTGA
This sequence comes from Streptomyces sp. NPDC048297, assembly GCF_043201585.1. Taxonomy (NCBI): domain Bacteria; kingdom Bacillati; phylum Actinomycetota; class Actinomycetes; order Kitasatosporales; family Streptomycetaceae; genus Streptomyces; species Streptomyces sp. NPDC048297. The sequence continues at coordinate 6,833 of NZ_JBICZA010000074.1, read as the reverse complement.
CCGCTGTTGCTCTGCGTGATAGTGGGGACGACACCCGTGCGCTGGTGGACCATCATGCTTCCCGTAATCCGGACAAGGGTGATCCGCCGCAGGCGGCCACGTCGCTGCTCGCTGCGTTGAATGTTGCGCTGACCGGGTTGCCGGTGGGGGAGCAGCGCCGTCTGGGTGGGTCGCGGCCGGCGGCTGATGTGCCGGGGCCGGATGAGCCGGTGGCTTCGGGTTCTGGTCTGTCGGCGGTCAGGGAGCCGGCTGATGTGCCGCTTCCGCCGAGTCGTCCGGACTCGCTCGTGAATGGTGCGCCGGAGTCCCTGACGGACGAACTCGCCCCCGTGCCCCAGGCCGCCCCGCACGCCACGGACGCGCGCCAGGACGCCGGTCCGCAGACCGTGGCAGACGCTGTGTCGCGGGCTGAGGCGGATGCCGGCCCGCAGCGTCAGGCAGACGCCAACCCGCAGGCCGAGGCGGTGGACGCCCCTGCCCGTGACACTGCGGACGCCCCCGCGCGTGACACCGCGGATGCCCCCGCCCGTGACACCGGGCAGGAGCCGCTGATCACACAGACGGTGATCGAGGCCGCGCACGAACCGCAGCCGGTCTCCACCGTCACGTCCGACGAGTGGAAGCGGCGTCTGGACGAGCGGGACGACACCCTGCTCTTCGCCCCGCCCGCAGACCTCGTGCACGCGAGTTTCAAGCAGAGCGCGGGCCCCGTGACCTTCGAACTGCCCGACGAGAGGCTCTACTCGGCCGTGCGCACGGCCATACTGAGCGGCGTTCCCAGAAGCCGCCGGGACGCCGCGCGGCGCGAGATCGACGACTGGTTCCTCTCGGAGAGCTTCGTCACCGAGCTGCCCCAGGCCATCAGCGACCGGCTCGTCCTCACCCTGTTCCCGGCCGACCGCCCCCTCGAGGTCTCAGTCCGCCTGCGTCTGGGCGACTGGCGGCAGGTCACCGACACGCACGGCCGCCCGATCGGGGACCCCTCCGGTGCGGTGGACCCCGTCTCCGAGCGACGCGAGGCGCGCACCCGGCAAGTCTTCGAGTCCGGCGACTCGGTGGCGAGCAGCAGCACGGTGGCACACGGCATGGGGCTGCCGGCCTCCCTCCTGATCAACCACGCGTTCTCCGCGGTGCCCCACCTGAACAAGCTGGGCGGTTTGGTCAACTCCGCGATCGCGGGCTACTCGGCGTCGTCGACGAGCGACGTGTCCTCGACGGCCGCGACCGCCCGCTACACCAAGGGCACCTACCGAGCCGTCGACTTCGCGTACGACGTTCTCTACGACGTCACCGTGCGCGGCCGTGGGCAGACCGACTACCAGAGCCAGGAGATCCTGGAGGCGGCCCTGGTCGGGCGCCACGACCGAAGGGCGGTCAGGAGCCGTCCCAAGCCGTCGGAGAACGTCGTCGCGGCCACGTCCGGACAGTGGCGGACCTGGCAGAGCGAGGACGCGCCGGCCACCGGGGGAACACAGCAGCCGGACGTGAGTACCGACATGCTGCGGCAGGGCATGGAAGCGGCCGAGGAGCGGCGCACTCGCGCGCGGGCGGGCGACGGCGCGTTCGACGAGTGGGACCCGCGCGTCCTGGCCGACGCGGCTGACACATCCGACGCGCCCGAGGGGGCCGTTGCGACGAGCCAGGACGATGACGGGCGCGGTGCGGTGACCGCGACGGCCGACCCCTCCGGGGTGTCCGAGCGCCCCGAGGGGGCTGTTGCGACGAGCCAGGGTGACGACGGGCGCGGTGCGGCGATCGAAACGGCTGACACCTCCGACGCGCCCGAGCGTCCCGAGGGGGTCGTGGCGACGAGCCAGGGCGACGACGGGCGCGGTGTGTCGACGACCGGGCGGCTCGTACCGCTGGCCGTCCCGCGGACCTCGCTCGTCGAGACGTTCGACCACACCGAGGACCTGCGCCGCGCCGTGTTCTCGGTCCTGCCGCACGAAGCGTCCGAGATCGGCTCCGTACAGCGGGCCGCAGTCCACGCGTTCACGTCGTCCCAGTCGATCGCCGGGTCACTGCACCAGGCGATGACGGGCGGTCACTGGTCACCGCTCTTCCACTTCAGCTCCGGAGGGCCCCTGGCGGTCGAACTGCGCACGATGTTCCACGACGCCGACGTCGTCGAGGCCGACGGCGGGGACGAGGTGGACTGGCTCACTCACCTCGACACCGAGGACACGCTGGTCGACAACGTCGCCCACCGCCGCAGTGCCGGCGACGGCGGCGGCTATTCGGGCTCGGCTCTGTGGGATTCGTCCAACGGCAAGTTCAGCACGCTCGTCGGCCTACCCGTGCTGGGCGCGCGCCGGGCGGTGAGCATCTCGGACCCGGGCCAGCAGGCCGGTTCCGTCGTCCTGCACAAGGTCAAGCTGGAAGAGGCCACGGTGGTGGTCGAGGGCCGGACCCGGACCGAGGTCCGTTCCACCGGCGGCCGGAGCGCTGTTGTGGAGGGCCGGGCCAGGCTGCGGATCCTGCTGAAGGACGCTCAGCGACTCGGACTGCTGCGCGCGCCCGCCCCCGACCCGACCGTGTCGGGTCCCAAGGCCGACGACGTCGAACTGCACGCCCGTACGTCCCCGGACCGGCGCCTGCGGATCAACCCCGCGTTCGGCAGCTGGCTTCCGCACCTGAGCCGAGTCGCCTCCCTCGACTCCTCGGACACGCGGGCGCTGTTCGACCGAGTGCTGAACGCGGTCCACAACGCGGCTCCCGGAATGCTCCCCGACAACTTGGGGACCGAGGGCGCGCAGGCGATCCACGACGCGGGGGGGCGCAGCGCGGCCCAGCTCGCCAACTTCCTGAAGGTCGCGAGTCTGGTCCGGGGCGAGTCCCTCGCTGCGCGCCTGCACGACATGATCAACGGGGGTGTGTCGGTCCTCCTCAGCGTCCCGAGGGCCACCGGCCCCCAAGAGGTGACGCTCGAACTCTCCGCGTCCTTCACGCCGGACGACTTCACACAGTCCGGCCTGTGGGACGGCAACATGGAGACGTACTACGGCAACTTCTACGAACTCCAGGGCGACCGCTCCACCGTCACCGCCGTGGAGGGCGGCTTCGACGCGCCGTTCTGGTACAACCGGCCGCCCCAGGACCGGATCCTGCACAGCGTGGGCGCCCGGATCGAACAGCGGCTGGGCGCGACCTGGGTGTCGACGACCGGCGGAGGGTTCTCCGCCGGAGGGGCATCGGGTGGCGGTTCGCGCTTCATGGGGGTCTTCGACGGCCGTGTGGACATCCGGTTCAAGGTGTCCACCGGAACCGACAACCGCGCGGCGACGGGTGCGGCGGTGACGAGTGCGGCGGTGACGTGGGCCTTGAGCGCCACATCCGCCATCGGAATGACGACCATGGCCCCGTATCCCGGCACGGTGTCCACGTCCGGGACGACGAACCAGCCCGCCGACAGCGAAGCCGCCCGGAGCAACCAGCTGGCCGACCCGGTGACCGTCCACGTCAGCCTGCTGGTGGCCGACGACCTCCTTGAGGAAAAGGGGCCGGGCGACGAGTGGTACGACTCCGTGCGCATGCGCTCGCGCCTGGACAGGGACCGCCTGGCCTACCGGGAACTGACCGGGGAGGAGGAAGTTCCCCCGGCCTTCCAGCCGGCGAACGACGAACGGCCGCCGCTCCACTCGCTCCTCCTGGCTCAGACGGGAGGCCTGCGAGGCCAGGCGGACGACCTCCTGGCCGAACTGGACCTCACCCTGGAGCCGTCAGACCGTGTGAGTCTGCACGCGACCCTGAACGCCCTCGGCCCCCGCGTCGGTGACTTCATCGGCGGAAGTTACCCCCTGTGGAACCGCGTTGTCGGCCGCGACTCCTTCGGCCTTCCGCGCAGGCTCGTGTTCGAGCTCCAGGCGAGCATCGGCACGATGACCACCAAGGGCGTGAGCCGTGGCGCCTACCAGTACGACCACACGCTGACCACCGCCGCCGTCAGCGACAGCACGACCTCCGACACGCTGGCGTTCGGCCTGGCCGGGGGCGGGAACGCGGCCTTCGCGGCCGGCGTTCACCGGGACGCCGCGTCGCACGTGCCGGTCGCCGACACGGTCGTCCCCTCGCTCGGCCTGCGGTATGCGAACGAGGCCCCCATGACCTTCTCTTCGGCGAGGGAGGGCCAGAGCGACCGGGTCGACATCACCCTGGGCGCACAGGAGATCGTGCACGCGCAGATGGTGTATCGCCTCACCGCCAAGGTGTGGTCCGAGAGCCCCGTCAACCTGGGCGGTCTGGCGCGGAACCAGCACATCGGTGAGCGGACCGGCCATCGCACACTGCCGAACGCCCCCGCCGTCATGGTCATGCCGGTGGCTCGTGCCGCCGAGATGAGGTACAGGTCGGAGATCCGCCGTGCGGTCACGGCGGCACAGGGACAGGCGCCGGCACCGGCCCCGGTGCGCTCCGTCACGACCGGCGCCGACCCGACCTCGGCACCTGAAGCACCCGAGGCGCCCCTTTCGCCCTGGACGTCCACGGACAGGCCAGGCCCCGTCGACGGCGCGCTCCCTCTGACCCTGCCGACCGACGGACTCGGACACGGCACGCTGTTCGAGATCCCCGACCTCCGGGCCAGTGTCGAGGCCAGCCGGGACACCCTCTTCTCCGTGCTCGACGCGGACCATGCCGAGCTCGTGCTGGCGAGGCTGCGCAGCCTCGCGTCCCGGCAGGGGACCAAGGCCGGACTCGAACCCATGACCTCCGGGGTGCTCAGGTTCGTCGTCCCCTACCGCGGGCCGATCTCCACGGCGCTGGCCGTGGTGACCGCGCGGATCGAACTGACGAACCCCGTCCATCTGCGGGACGCGGGCGAGGGGCACGTCGTCGAGGGCAAGAACGTGCAGCGGGACACCCAGTCCCTGTCATCGGGCCAGTCGCAGAGCTGGAGCGGGAGAGCCGGCCTCGGTTACGGGAACGGCCCTGTCGTCTCCGACGGGGTCCTCCTGCGCGGCAGCGGTGCCGGCGCCGGCTTCGCGGCCACCTACGGGCAGGGGCAGGGGCTGGGCGCCGCCACCGGCCGTTCGCGCAGCTCGGGCATGCTGAACGTCGACTGGGGACCGGCTCTCATCTCCTACGACGTCGCCGTGAACGTCGAGCTGGAACGCTACTGGGGGCTCACCGCCTCCACCGCGCTGGTCGGGCCTCTCCTGACCCACGTGGGCGCCCATTCCCGTCACACGCTCATCGACACGTCCCTCGGACAGGCGCTCACCCTCTCGTACCCCCAGCAGCTCATGGGGGCGGAAGACGACCCCTCACCGCTGCCCCGCCCGGCCCCCGTGGCCCTGCCGGCGCACGAGACGGGACCCCGGACCAGTGTGCGGCCGGCTCCCGAACAGCTCACCGAAGCGTTCCTCGGCACCGTCGCAGGTCTGCGTGATCTCCTGCGGGAGGCCGAGACGCTCGTCGGAACCGAGAGCCGGACGCTGGGCCAGACCTCCTGGCACGGCGCCAAGGCCCACCTGACGACCCGCCTCGCGACGGTCTTCAGCTTGGCCTGGATGCATCAGCGCGCGCTGCACCTGATCGCCGGCGGCGAGATCCGGGTCCCCCTCACCCTCCCGGGGGTCTTCGCCAACAGCGAGCCGACGCTCGTCCTCTCCCTCGACCACGACGGGGTGTCGGTCGCGCAGGGCCCCGGCGACGGCGCCGTCACCGGCACGCTCGTCAAGGACTTCCGCCGCGCGCACCGGGCGGTCGACCACTCGGTGAACGCGGCCCTGGACCTCAGGGGCTCGGCCTCGGGGCGGATCGACTTCGGCGCGTGGGGCAACGACATCACCCGGCCCGGTGCCGGCGTGGACGCGGGGCGCACGGCGGCTGCCGGACAGCGTGGCGGGTTCGGCAATCTGCTGGAGGGCGGCGACAAGTCGGCGGGCACAAGAGGCGAGGGCCTCGCCGATCCCGACCAGCGGCGATTCACGCGTCTCGCGCTGGAGAACGCCCGCTGGAACATCGGTCTTGTGCAGACCGACGGCACCCGCAGCGGCGTCCAGGTGAACGTGCTGAGCGAGGCGCTCACGCTCTTCGTGCCGGAGGAACGGACGCCCGCACTCCTCGAGTTGACGCCCCAGACCATCGACGAGCCGATCGTGGGCGCGGAAGCGCGGGAGGAGTCGGAATCGGATTCCGACGACATGCCCGGCGGCTGGCCCACAAACCCCCCGCCGACACCCACGACCCAACCCGACGCCACGGACGCCACGGAACCGCAGGAGCAGCACCAGGCGGCCGCCGAGGTGCCTGCGGGGACTGTGGACGCCGAGTCGGACGGTGCGCCGGAGGACTCGGAGGGGTCTGAGACTCTGTCCGAGAATGCGCGGGGGAAGCTCCGGGATCGTGATGAGACGGGCGACCCGTCGCCGGAAGCGGCGCCGGATCCGGAGCGTCTCTTCGCGGAGGAGTTTGCGGACAGCGGTCTCAGCGATCTCGGCATGGCGGTGCTCGCCCGGCTGCGTCGTGAGGCTCCTGACAGTTGGCAGAAGGACTTGCTCAACGCTTCGGCGTTCCTTGGTCTGCCGTTGGTGAGTCCTGACCGGATGACGGCTCACCATGAGGCGACGGTGTTGACCGCTGTTGCTCTGCGTGACAGTGGGGACGAGACCCGTGCGTTGGTGGATCATCATGCTTCCCGCAGGCCGGACAAGGGTGATCCGCCGCCGGCTGCCACGTCGCTGCTCGCTGCGTTGAATGTTGCGCTGACCGGGTTGCCGGTGGGGGAGCAGCGTCGTGTGGGTGGGTCGCGGCCGGCGGCTGATGTGCCGGGGCCGGATGAGCCGGTGGCTTCGGGTTCTGGTCTGTCGGCGGTCAGGGAGCCGGCTGATGTG
>NZ_JBICZA010000073.1:0-7815 GCF_043201585.1 Streptomyces sp. NPDC048297 | reverse complement strand
AACGCGGGCCTACTCGGAGACCTTACGGATCATTCGGGAAGGTACGCCCTCCGCGTCCTCGCCCGGGGCTGATCCACAAGTCCTGAGCATTGCTCGCCGCCAGGTGGTGCTATGCCAGGTGGTCGAACGCGCCCCCCTTCGCGCCGGCCAGCATGGCCCCGATCTCCTCGCGGGTGTAGACGAGCTGGGTCTGGCCGGGCCGCTTGGAGTCGCGCAGGGCGATCAGGTCGCCTACCACGCCGAACTCCACGCAGTTGTCGTTCCCGCCGCTGAACGGGCTCTTCCCCCAGTTGACGCCGGAGAAGTCCAGCTCGGCGGGGTCGGGCTTGGTGTGAGCGCGCGGGCGAAGAGGACAGTGTCGTCGTCGATGACCTTCGGCCGTCCGACGTGGTTGCCCTTGACGGCGGCGTGCTGGCCCTCCAGGGTCTTCTAGCGTATGTAGTTGCGCTCGATCTGCGCGGCGGCGCCCAGGACGGCGAAGAACATCGCTCCCATGTCGCCCGGGTCGTAGATGCGTTTACTGCCCTACAGCACCAGAGGGGCGGTTGCTGCGTAGCTGGCGGCGGCCAGGCCGGAGGGCTGCTCGTCCGGGCGCAGGAGGTCGGTGACCAGTGTGGTGACGGTGCGGTGCCAGAGGCGGGAGCGGCGGAGCATGGCATGGTCGCCGTTGCGGATGAGGATAATGCCGGCGCGGACTCCGGCCGTGCGGGCCCGTTTGATGTAGTCGGCGGAGTCGTGGGGGCTGGTGATCCGGTCGCGTTCACCGTGTACCACAACGGTCCGCTTGCCGCTCAGCTGCGTGGCGGGTTCGTTTGGCGGCAGCCAGGGTGCGAGGGCGAGGACTGCGTCGACCTGTGGGTGAGAGGCTGCCCGAAGGGCTGCCCTGCCTCCCATGGAGTGCCCGATGAGGATGGTCGGCACCGGCCCGGTGATCTGCTGCAGCTCGCCGAGTGCGTGGTAGGTGTCGTTCAGGGGGTCATCCTGGTTCCAGCCGCGGTGGCGGTAGCGCACGTGGGCCAGAACGAGCTCGTCGAGGGGCATGGCGGAGGCCGCTGCGCGGAGTATGGGGCGCATCCTCAGTGCCGCCAGGTGCCAGGGCTGGGACGTCTGGTAGCCCTCCGCTCGTCCTCCGTGCAGGGTAATGATTGCCGCACGCGGCTGCTGCGGGCAGTGCCGCAGCCACAACGCCGACGTTGCCGACTTGCCGCCCTGTTCTCGCACAACCGACACGATGCCTTCCTCCCGGGGAACCACTGTCGCAGTGACATCTCGCGCAGAGAATCCGCAGCTGTCGGGGAAAAGGCTTGGTGCGCAACAGCAACTTTCGGAACACGGGTACGGCGGCAACCCGATGCCGCGGCTGGACGACCGCCGCACAGGTGCGTGATTGCCCCTGGGCGCGGCCCGGCTGTTCGGCCGCGTGTGCGGTTGTCCTCGACAGGCGCGTGACAGCGGACACGGATGCGGCTGGTGGTATCAGGGGGCTTGCAGGCAACGATTCTCGGGCTCGACGGCCGCGCCATGGGCGCTGTGTACCGCGATCGGGTGATCCAGGCCGTTTTGAGCAGTCCGCGCACGGGTTGGCAGCGGATTACGGCTGCCTGGTCGCGGTATGCGGCCGGCCGGCGGCGACTGCCGCCGCAGTAAGGAGGAAAGGCACGTGGACATGACTCTTCTGCGGTCTCGGGTGATGCGGGGTGCGGGTCTGGTGGCGGCTGCGGGCGCGGTGGTGCTCGGTGGCGCGGCGGCTGCGTCGGCCGACAGCGGCGCGCAGGGGGCTGCGATCGGCTCGCCCGGTGTTCTGTCGGGCAACGTGGTTCAGGTCCCGGTCGACATCCCGGTCAACGCCTGCGGCAACACTGTCGACGTGATCGGCGTGCTGAACCCGACCTTCGGCAACGCCTGCGTCAACACCGGCATGTGACGCACCGGCGCCACCACGTCAGACCTCTCCGAGGGGGCCCGGCCCCTGCTCAGGCACCCTCCGACAGGCTGTTGCCCCTGTTCCCCGGTCCAGCAGGGACGGCGACGTCCGTCGGTACTTAACTGCGTAATCCGTTGCGGATTGGGGGGTGGATTGGTCCGAGATCTCTTTTCACCTGATCAGGTCTGGGACCAATCCGCTCCGGCCGTAGAACCGGATTCCCTGCGTGAGGGACGAAGAGAAGGATCAGCGAGTACGGCCGGGTTGGCCGCGCCTGGCGCTGGGTGCGCTGAGCGGGGCGCTGGCCGGCTTCGCAGCGCTGGCGGTGGCCGAACTGGTCGCGGCGGGGTTGCGTCCGCAGTCCAGTCCGGTCATCGCGGTGGGCGGCGCGTCCATCGACGCAACGCCCGCTCCGGTCAAGGACTGGGCCATCCGCCACTTCGGCACCAACGACAAGCTCGTGCTGCAGCTCGGCATCCTGGCCGTTCTGGCCGTGCTGGCTCTAGTGCTGGGTGCGCTGACGGTGCGGTTTAGGCGGGTCGGAGCCGCCGGGGTCCTTCTCTTCGGGGTCATCGGGGCGGCGGCCGCGACCAGTCGGCCCGACTCCACTAGCCTCACCGACGCGCTGCCCTCCGTCGTGGGAGCTGTTGCAGGGGCTCTGCTTCTGTACGTCCTGGTGGGCAGCCTCACCGCGCCTGCCCGATCGACGGCCGGGGAGCCAGACACCGTGAGCGAGGAAGCGGCAAGTGCTGCCTCCGCAGGCTGGGACCGGCGGGGATTCGTCCTCGCGGCCGCATCCGCCGCAACGGCCTCCGCCGCGGTGGGCGCGGTCGGACGGTCCCTGAACGCCTCGCACGGCAAGGACGCCATCGCCTCACGTAACAAGGTCGTCCTGCCCAATCCCGGGTCGCCGGCGCATCCGGTCCCGAAGAGGGCCGGACTGCGCATCGACGGCATCAGTCCCTTCGTGACCCCGAATAAGGACTTCTACCGGGTGGACACCGCGTTGGTGGTGCCCAAGGTGGACGCCACCGCCTGGCGGCTGCGCATCCACGGCAAGGGCGTACGCCGTCCGGCCAGCTACTCCTTCGACGACCTGCTGCACCGTGAGCTGATCGAGCGGGACATCACCCTGACCTGTGTCTCCAACGAGGTCGGCGGCCCCTATGTGGGCAATGCCCGCTGGATCGGCGTGCGGCTGGCCGATCTGCTCGCCGACTGCGGGGTGAAGCCTCCGTCCCGAGGTGGCCGAGCGGATCAGCTGGTGTCCCGGTCCGTGGATGGCATGACGATCGGGAGCCCGGTCGAGGACGTCATGGACGGGCGGGACGCGATGCTCGCCCTCGGTATGAACGGCGAGCCGCTTCCTTTCGACCACGGCTTCCCGGTCCGGATGGTCGTCCCCGGCCTGTACGGGTTCGTGTCGGCCTGCAAGTGGATCGAGGACATCGAGCTCACCACCTTCGACTCCTACGACCCCTACTGGGTCAAGCGCGGCTGGGCCCGCAAAGCGCCGATCAAGACAGAATCGAGGATCGACACCCCCAAGCCGTTCGCACGGCCCCAGGCCGGCACGGTGATGGCCGCCGGGGTCGCCTGGGCCCAGCACCGGGGCATCGGCAAGGTCGAGGTCCGTATCGACGACGGCCCCTGGCAGGAAGCGCACCTGGCGGCCGAGGACACCCGGGACACCTGGCGGCAGTGGTCGTTTCCCTGGCAGGCCACCAAGGGCGGCCACACCCTCACGGTGCGCGCCACCGACCGCACAGGCCGGGTGCAGACGGACCAACGCACCCGCACCATTCCCGACGGCGCCAGCGGCTGGCACTCGGTGGTCGTCACCGTCGAGTGACCGCCGGCCGCACTCCAAGGGCCTCGTGCCCTCCCCCGATCCACTCTGCCAACAACCCCCATAACGCAGCTCAATGCTGCACCGTTCTACAGGAGAACATGATGAACACCCGTATCCGTCGTACCGCAGGACTCTTCGCCGCCGCTGCCGTGCTGCCCCTGGCCCTGACCGCCTGCTCAGGCGGCAGCAGTGACTCGGGCAAGTCCGACTCCTCCAACAAGGCGTCGACCCCGGCCAGCAAGAGCAGCGACGACATGGCCAGCCCCAGCGGCGACATGAGCAGCATGGACCAGCCCTTTGGCCCCGCCTGTTCGTCCGTGCCGAAGAACGGTGCCGGCTCCTTCGACGGCATGGCCAAGGACCCGGTGGCCACCGCAGCCTCCAACAACCCGGCCCTGTCCACCCTGGTGAGCGCGGTGAAGAAGGCCGGTCTGGTCGACACCCTCAACAACGCCCAGAACATCACCGTGTTCGCGCCGACCAACGACGCCTTCAAGAAGATCCCGAAGGCGACCCTGGACAAGGTCCTCAACGACAAGGCGATGCTGACGAAGATCCTCACCTACCACGTCGTCGGCCAGAAGCTCACGCCGAAGGACCTGGAGAACGGCTCCTTCGACACGCTGGAGAAGTCGAAGGTCATGACCTCCGGCTCGGGCGAGTCCTACACGGTCAACGACTCCGCCAAGGTCGTCTGCGGCAACGTCAAGACCGCCAACGCCAACGTCTACATCATCGACACCGTCCTGATGCCCAAGATGTGACATCCCGCAGCGCCCGCCGGGCCCCGTCGCGGGGTCCTGCGGCCGCTGTCCCGTGGGCCGGTCCGCGTCTGCTCAGTCGCGGACCGGCCCACGGCCGCGTTGTTCACACATTCGGGGAGGGAGAGACCAATCATGCAGAAGCCGTCCGGTGCGATACAGGCCGGGGAAAAACCGGAACTGGGCAAAGGTCGTGGGGCCATGCGCCGTACGGCCGTCATCGGCAGCGGAGCCGCGGGACTGACCGCCGCATACATCTTGAGCAAATCCCATGACGTGACCCTGTACGAGGCAGATGACCGGCTGGGCGGCCACGCCCACACCCACGACCTGACTGGGCCCGACGGGCTCACGCACCGCGTCGACTCGGGTTTCATCGTGCACAACCGCCGCACCTACCCGCACCTGCTGCGTTTGTTCCGCGAACTCGGCGTGGCCACGCAGGAGTCGGAGATGAGCATGTCCGTGCGGTGCGAGGGCTGCGGCCTGGAGTACGCCGGCGCCCGCGGTCTTCGCGGACTGCTCGCCCAGCCGCGCAACACCCTGCGCGGGTCCTACCTGCGCATGCTGGCCGAGGTGCCGCGCTTCCACCGGGCCGCCCGGCGCCTCCTCGCAACGGGCGCCGACGACACGAGCACGCTCGGCGAGTTCCTCAATGAGACGGGGTTCTCGCCCTACTTCCGGGCCCACTTCATGACGCCGGTGGTGTCCGCCGTGTGGTCCTGCGACGCGGAGACGGCACTGCGATATCCGGCGGCCTATCTGTTCCGGTTCCTCGCCCACCACGGCATGCTCTCGGTGAGCGGGTCACCGGTGTGGCGGACCGTCACGGGCGGATCGGGAACGTACGTCGACCGGATCGCGGTCGGCCTGCACGACGTGCGCGCCGGCACCCCTGTAGGGTCCGTGCTCCGGCACACGGACGGCGCGGACGTGACCGCCGGCGACGGGACCACCGCCTCCTACGACCACGTCGTCCTCGCCACACATCCCGACCAGGCGCTGCGGCTGCTCGCCGACGCGACCCCCGACGAGAAGGAGGTCCTCGGCGCCTTCCGCTACTCCCGCAACGCCACCCTGCTGCACACCGACACCTCCTTGCTGCCGCGGGCGAGCGGGGCCCGCGCCTCCTGGAACTACCTGATGCCCGACTGCCGGGCCGGCGCGGACCGGGTGCGGGTGAGCTACGACATGAACCGGCTGCAACGCCTCGACACCCCGCAGACGTACGTCGTCACCCTCGGCGGCCAGGACCGCGTCGACCCCGCCCGGGTGCTCGCCCGCATGACCTACGAACACCCCGTCTACACGCCTGAGTCCGTTGCCGCTCAGCGGCTGCTGCCGGAACTGACCACGGCCGTCACCGCGTTCGCGGGTGCCTATCACGGCTGGGGGTTCCACGAGGACGGCTGCCGCTCGGGCGTCGAGGCCGCCGCCGCCCTGGGGGTGCGGTGGTGACCGCCCTGTCCGCCCTGCGGCCGGCCCGGCCGGGGCCGCCGGCTCTCTACCCGTGCACGATCGCCCATGTGCGCCGGGCACCCAATCGCTACGCCCTGCGGCACCGCACCTACCTGTGGCTGGTCGACCTCGACCACCTGCCCATGCTGCCGCGTCCGCTCCGGCCCCTCGCACGCTTCCGCGCCCGCGATCACTTCACGGGACGTGCTCCCTCGATCCGGGCCGCGCTCGACGGCTTCCTGGCCGAGCATGGCATCGACCTGCGGGGCGGCCGGGTGCGGATGCTCGCGCATGCCCGGATCCTCGGGCACGTCTTCAACCCGCTCACCCTGTACTGGTGCGACGACCCCGACGGTGCCCTGCAATGTGTGGTCGCCGAGGTCCACAACACCTACGGCGAGCGCCACGCCTACCTGCTGCACACCGATGTGGCCGGCACCGCGGAGGTCGCCAAGGACTTCTACGTGTCGCCGTTCAACCCGGTTGACGGCCGCTACGAGATGCGGCTCCCGCCGCCCGGTGAGCGCCTGCGCCTGTCCGTGACGCTGCAGCGGCCCGGCAGTCCGCCCTTCACGGCCTCGGTCCACGGCACCCGCCGCGACGTGACCGCGACCGTGTTGCTGCGTCTGGCCCTGCGCCATCCCTGGTCGACCCTGATGGTGTCGGCCGCCATCCGCTTCCACGGTATCCGCCTGTTTCTGCGGGGCCTGCCGGTGCAGCCGCGCCCGGGCCGCCGCACCCCGGAGAGTGCTTCATGACCACGGTCGAACCCCGCCTCGCCGCCCGCCACCGCGCCGGGGGCCCCCGAACCCTGCCCGTCGACGCCGAGCGCTGGCCCGATGTGGCCGCCGTGCCCAGGGCGTCCTGGCCGGTGCGGGCCGTCACCGAGGCCGTCGTGGGGCGCGCCCTGCGGCGACTGCCCCTGCGCGTCCGGTTCGCCGACGGCACCACCCTCGGCCCGGGCGGACCACTGATAGAGGTGCGCGACCCGAAGGCGTTCCACGCCCGCATCGGCACCCGCGGGCTCATCGGGTTCGGTGAGTCGTACATGGCCGGCGAGTGGGACGCCCCCGACCTGGTCGGCGCGCTCACTGTGCTCGCCGCCCACGCGGCCGACCTGATTCCGCCCCGGCTGCAGCGGCTGCGCGGTGCGTGGGCGCAGCGACAGCCCGACGCGCAGCGCAACACGCCTGACGGGTCGCGCAGCAACATCAGCCGCCACTACGACCTGTCCAACGACCTGTTCGCGCTGTTCCTCGACGAGACCCTCACCTACTCCTCGGCCGTCTTCCGCGGTTTCCCCGCCGACTGGTCGCTGCTGGCCACCGCCCAGCACCGCAAGATCGACCGCCTGCTCGACCTGGCCGGTGTCGGCGAGGGCACCCGGCTGCTGGAGATCGGCACGGGCTGGGGCGAGCTCGCTCTGCGGGCCGCCGCCCGCGGGGCGCACGTCACCTCGCTCACCCTGTCCAAGGAGCAGCGTGAGCTGGCGCTGGACCGCGTACGCGAGGCCGGGTACGCGGACCGCGTGGCCATCGAACTGTGCGACTACCGCGAAGCCCGCGGCACCTACGACGCGGTGGTCAGCGTGGAGATGATCGAGGCCGTCGGCGCCGAGTTCTGGCCCACCTTCTTCCGCACCCTCGACGAGCGCCTGACGCCGGGCGGCCGGGCGGCGCTGCAGGCCATCACCATGCCGCACGAGCGGATGCTGGCCGCCCGGGACACTTACTGATCGTTTCAGAATGAGTTGCGCTGCGGGTCTTGTGCTCGACGATCTTGGTCGGCAGGGTGTCCGGAGTGCGTGCTGATCTTGTTCC
>NZ_JBICZA010000072.1:0-10430 GCF_043201585.1 Streptomyces sp. NPDC048297 | reverse complement strand
TACATCGCCCTCGCCTGGTGCACCGCCCTCACCCTCCTCGGCTTCACCTGGGCCATGAAGCACTTCAACAAGGACCGCACCAACTGACACCGACGGGTACGTCAGCGAAGCCCCACCCACCTCCGCAGCCCGTGGCACCCAGCGTGTCCACGGGCTGCTTGCCATCCCCAGAGGGTTCGCCATGCTGGAATTCGACACTCCTCAACCGATCGACCTCACCGTCGAACTGAACGTCGGCAGCGTCCGGATCGCCGCGAGCGACCGCACCGACACGGTCGTCGAGGTGCGTCCGGGCGATCGTTCCGACCCGTGCGACGTGGCGACCGCGCAACAGGCCCGTATCGCCTTCGCCGCCGGAGAGCTCGTGGTGGCCGCGCCCAAGCCGCGCGGGTTCCCGCGGGGCGGCGGTGCGGTGGTCATCGACATCGAGCTGCCCGCCGGCTCCCGGGTGCGGGGGGAGGCGCTGGCCGCGGACTTCCACTGCGTGGGGCGCCTGGGGGAGTGCCGGCTCAGCACGGACTGCGGGCACATCGACCTGGAGGAGGCCGGGCCGCTGCACCTGACCTCGATCCTCGGCAACGTCGGTGTGGGGCATGCCGTCGGGGACGTGGAGGCGTTCGCCGAGGGCGGTGACGTCCGCATACGCGTGGTCGACGGGACCGTCCAGCTCAACCGGACCAAGGGCAACGCACGAATCGGAGAAGCCAAGGGTGACGTGCACGTGTACGCGGACAGCGGCGACCTCCACATCGGCAAGGCGCACGGGTCCGTGGAGGCGCGGGCCTCGCAGGGGGACATCCGCGTCGACGAGGCGGTACGCGGCCCCCTCGTCCTGGAGACCGCGTCCGGCAAGGTCGACATCGGCATCACCCTCGGCACGCCGGCCCTGCTCGACCTCGACTCCCATGTCGGCACGGTCTACCGCGCCCTCGACCTCCTCGACCCCGAGGCCTGCTCCGCCGGCCCCGACACGGTGCGTGTCCACGCCCACACGATCATCGGCGACATCGTCGTCCGCCGCGCCACCCAACCCCAGAACGACGACCACTGGCCCTGACCCACCACCCCCCACCGCCCCGCCCCCGCCCCGGACAGACCGGGACGGGGGCGGTTTTCGGTTACGGGGCGCCGCCGATCGTCTCGTAGTGCTCGCACAGCGCTCGCAGGACGCGTGCCAGCCGGCGGGCGTGGCCCGCCTCTTCGCCGTACCGGCGGCTCACCCCTTCGGCGCAAACGTTCTCGCGGGCATGGCGCGCCAGATGCTGTGCCGCGACCGACCTCAGGACGCACTCGAACTCGTGCATCTGGCGCAGAAGGGCACCGGCAAGAGGGCCGGCGCCCGGCTGCGTGCCATGCTGCATACGCGCGAGGCCTGGGCGTATGCGGCCTTGGGGCGCTCGGCGGGCTTCAAGCGCGCCACCGCGGAAGCGGCCGAGGCTCTCGCGGATGCCGGGGCAGACGACGAGCCGTACTGGATCGCGTACTTCGACGAGGCCGAGCCGGCGGGTGTGACCGGCGGCCGTTTCCTCGACCTGGCCCGCCAGGACCCGTCGCCACATGCGGAAGCGGCTGTCCACAGCATCTGCGGCGCGCTGGCGACGCGAGGAGCCGAGGCGGGACGCAACTATGCCCTGGACCTGATCGGGCTGGCGGAGTGCCTCTTCCTGATGGGCGATGTGACGAGTGCGGTGGACCACACGCACCGAGCGGTCGACGCCGCTGCGCGCACCCGGTCCAGCCGGGTCCGCGCGCAGCTCGGGCAGTTGTATCCGTACACGGTGGGCCGGTCGGCGTCGCGTACCGTCAGCGAGGCGCGGGCAGGGATCCGCGAAGTCCTTTCGAGGTGAAGGAGCAACGTGACGACGATCGTCGTGACCGGGCACATGGACCTGACCGACAGCAGCGTGCCCCTGGTCCGCGACGCGCTGCGTGAAACGCTCAAGCCCTACGCCGACGACCTCACCGGTGTCTCGTGCATCGCCAAGGGCTCGGACTCTCTGTTCGCGGAAGTCGTTCTGGAACTCGGAGGCCGCCTCGTCGCAGTCATCCCCTCCAAGGACTACCGGGCGAACAAGGTGAAACCCGAGCACGCCGACACCTTCGACCGGCTCACCGAGGCCGCCGGTGAAGTGGTCGTGCTCGACAACGAGACCGCGGACCGTGCGGCGTACGAAGAGGCCAACCGGACGCTTCTCCACCGCTCCGGCCGTCTCGTCGCGGTGTGGGACGGTGCGCCACCCTCGGGCAAGGGGGGGCGGTACCGCTGACACCGTCCTCGAAGCGAGGGAGGCCGGTATCCCGGTGGATGTCGTGTGGCCGGACGGAGCCTCACGCAACGGCTGACCCCGAACGGCGCGAAGCCCCCGGCCCCTCACCCGGCCCCGAGCGGGGGACTCGGGGAGGGGCGGGGGCCGGGGGAGGGGGCTGACCGGGGAGGTAGCCCGCCTTTTCGGGATGGCACCAGGGGGCGGTGGCCAGGTGGTGCAGGGGGGTGCCGGGGTGACGTCGGGGTGGATCAGCCGGTCTTCTGGGGAGTCTTGCGGAACAGCGCCCCCAGCGACTCCGCCGTCGTGGTCAGCAGGTCCTGTGCCTTCGTCAGGTCGTCCTCGGTCAGGGGGTGGGCCTGGCCGCTGTCGCGGACCTGCTCGGTGAAGCGTTCCAGCATGCGCTTCAGCAGCTTCTGCGCCTCCTTGGCGTCCTTCGGCTTCGGCACCCCCGCCCCGGCCCCGTACTGGATCCCCGTACGGACGCGGTCGTTGACGTCCTCCATCAGCTTGGCGTGGAAGTCGGCCCCGTACTTGTCCCGGGTCTGCCCGACGAGCTGCTCCTTGAGCTGCTCCCGGAGCTGGACGGTCTCCTGCTTGGCGTTGTCACGCATGACCTTCACCTTTTCCATGGTGTCGTTGCGGATCTGCTGGGCCATCGCCGCGGTTCCCGATCCCTCGCGCTGGGTCATCCGCCGCAGGGTGCCGCCCAGGCTGGGCCGGCTCTTCGCGGTGGCGGGCTTGAGGTGTTCGGAGAGTTCCGCGACGTTCGGGTGCTGGAAGAGCTGCCGGATGGAGACTTCGACGCCGAGGGTGCGGCGCATCCGGCCGATGATGCGGGTGGCTTTGAGGGAGTTGCAGCCGAGGGAGAAGAGGTCGTCGTCGATGCCGACCTCCTCGACCCCGAGGACGTCCGCGATCAGTTCGCAGACCGCCACTTCCTGCGGGGTACGGCCGCCCCGGCGGCCCCCTTCGGACCCGCCGGTGCTCACCTCGGGCAGCGCGGCGAGGTCCACCGCGCCGGCCGGTGTCAGCGGCAGTTCGCCGAGGACGACGACCGTCGCCGGCACCGAGGCGTCGGGCAGCCGCCCGGCGACGAACGCCCGCACCGCCTCGGCGTCGACCTGGTTCCCGCGCACCGGCGAGACGTAGCCGAGCAGGCGTCCGTCGTCCGGTCCTGCGCCCTCCTGGACCACGGCCACCGCGTGCGCCACCTCGGGGTGCGCGGCGAGCGCGGCCGTGACCTCGGTGGCCGACACCCGCTGCCCGCGCACGCGGACCCAGGGGCCGCCGTGGCCGACGTACTCCAGGGTGCCGTCGCCGGAGCGGCGGGCGAGGTCGCCGGTGCGGTACATCCGCGTGCCGTCCGGGCCGAACGGGTCCGGCAGGAAGCGCCCGGCGGTGCGCGCCGGCTGGCCGGCGTAGCCGCGCGCGGCCTCGCCGCCGACGTACAGCTCGCCGGTCACGCCCGGCGGTACCGGCCGCAGCGCGGAGTCCAGTACGTACGTCCGGGTGGCGCCGACCGGCCGTACCCGCGCGGAGGTGTCCGGGACCGACAGCGTCGTACCGGTCTCGGCGGGGCCGTAGGTGCCGACCACGCGCGCCCCCGGTATCAGCTCCCGCAGCCGCTGGACCAGGGCTTCCGGCAGGGTGTCGCCGGTGAGGACGACCGTGCCGGCGTACAGGGAACGGCCGCCGCGGTTGAGGACCTCGGTGAAGAAGGGGGCGACCGTGGCGATCACGTCACCGGTCCAGCCCCACTCCCGGCCGAAGGTCTCGATCTCGGTGGGTACCTTGACGCAGGCGCCGCGGGCCAGCGCGGACAGTGTCTCGAAGAGCATCGCGTCGTCATGCGGCGAGGCCGCCAGCAGCCGGGTGCCGGGCGCCAGCTCCGCGGCGGACGCGAACCGTGCCGCCCCGTCGGCCAGAGCGCGGTGGTCCACCGCCACCACGCCCGGCGCGACCACGTCCACCGCCACCACGTCCACCGCCACCACGTCCGGAGTGCCCGAGCCCGCACCTGCACCCGCGCCCTTGCCCACGTACGGCCGGCGCAGCCAGGCCAAGTCCCGCGGTCGCAGCGGCGCCTTGCGGTCGCGCCGCACCGGGTCGAGGTTGTCCGTGGGGTACGACGGCTGCGCGCCCAGTTCGGCCACGTCCGACCGGCGTACGAACTCGGCGACGGGGACCGGGGCGTCACCGGGCTCGGCGACCACGAACGCGGCGCCGGACTTGAGCACGCCCAGCACGGCCACCGTCAGCTCCACCGACCGGTCCACGGCCAGCGCGACCACCGACTCGGGGCCCACGCCGTGCCGGAGCAGCTGGTGCGCGAGCCGGTTGGCCCACGTGTTCAGCTCCCGGTAGCTCAGCGAGACCCCCTCGGAGACGACCGCGACCGCGTCCGGCGTCTGCCGCGCCCACCGCTCGACGAGCAGCGGCAGCGGCTCGGCGGCCGGTGACTGCGTAGGCGGTGACTGCGTGGTCGGTGACTGTGTGGGCACTGTCTCCGTCGGCGGCGCCTCCTCCGCGCGCACCGCCACGGCCCCGCCCGTCAGCCCCGCCTCGCCGCCCCTGCTCCCGCCGCCGCCCCCGCCGCCGCTCCCGCCGCCGAGCCGCTCCCGCTCGTCCGTCAGCAGCAGGTCCACCGCGCCGACCCGCAGCGTCGGGTCCTGGAGCAGCTGGCGCAGCACCTTGTGCAGGCGCCCGGCGATGGCGTCGACCGCGCCCTCGGTGAGGACACCCTGGTGGTACTGCAGGGTCAGCCGCAGGCCGGGGTCGGTCTCCACGATCAGTGCCAGCGGGTAGTTCGCGGCGCCCTCGGCGTCCGTGCCGGTCACCTCGATGCCGGCCGCGGCGCTCGCCCCGGCGATGCCGGCCCGGTCCACCGGGTACGACTGGAACGCGACCAGGGTGTCGAACAGGGCGTCCATGCCGGTCTGCTGGTGGATCTCGGCCAGGCTGTGGTGATGGTGGTCGAGCAGCGCCGACTGCCGGGTCTGCAGTCCGGTCAGCAGATCGGCGAGGGTGTCGCCGGGAGCGCACCGCACGCGCACCGGAAGCGTGTTGATGAACAGGCCGACCATCGACTCCACGCCCGGCAGCGCGCCGGGGCGGCCGGAGACGGTCGCGCCGAACACCACGTCCTCGCGGCCGGTGAGCGCGCCGAGCAGCACCGCCCAGGCGCCCTGCACCAACGTGTTGACGGTGACGCCCAGTTCGGCGGCGCGCCGGCCGAGCCGGCGGGACTCGGCCGGGGTGAGCGCGACGCCCAGCTCCCCGGCCCCGCGGACGGTGGCGCGCGGTGCGCCCGGCGCCAGCAGCGTCGGCCCGTCGAGTCCGGCGAGCTGCTCGCCCCAGGCCCGCGCGGACACCTCCCGGTCCTGCCGGCCCAGCCAGGCCAGGAAGTCCCGGAACCCGCGCACCGCGGGCAGCGCGGAGGCGTCCCCGCCGGACGCGTACAGCCGCAGCAGGTCCTGCATGAGGATCGGCTCGGACCAGCCGTCGATCAGCACGTGGTGGGTGGTGAGGACGAGCTCGTACGACCGCTCGGCCAGCCGCAGCAGGGCGAGGCGCAGCAGTGGCGGGCGGGTGCGGTCGAAGTGGTCGGCGTAGTCGGCGGTGAGGAATTCCGTGACGGCCTGCTCCCGCTCGGCCCCCTCCAGCTCGCTGAAGTCAAGCTCGCGCCAGGGAAGTTCGACGCCGTCGACGACCAGCTGGACCAGGTTGTCGTCGGCGTCCGGGACGAAGGCGACGCGCAGGTTGGCGTACCGGTCGAGCAGGGCCTGGCCGGCCGCGCGCATCCGCTCGGCGTCCACGGCACCTGACAGGTGGAAGACGGTCTGCATGTGGTAGACGTCGTACCCGGTGTCGCTCAAGGATGACTCGAACAGGATCCCGGACTGCAGCGCGGTCAGCGGCCAGACGTCCGCCAGGCCCGGGTAGCGCTCCCGCCAGTCGCGGAACTCCGCGGAGTCCGGGTCGGCCAGTGGCGCGGAGGGCACCAGTTCGGCGGCGAAGTCGGCGCCGGTCGCCTGCTCGGCCAGCCGGGCGGCCGTACGGCACTTGAGGACCTGCGGCGCGGTGACCTCCAGGCCGCGGGCGCGGGCCCGCGTGACGACCTGGATGGCGCGGATGCTGTCACCGCCGAGGACGAGGAAGTCGTCGTCGACACCGACGCGTTCCTTGCGCAGCACCTCGGCGAAGACGGCGGCAAGGACGCGCTCCTCGGCCGTCTCGGGCGCCCGGTACTCGGCGGTGGTGAACTCGGGTTCGGGCAGGCCCAGCCGGTCCAGCTTGCCGTTCGGGGTCAGCGGCAGCTTCCGCAGGGCGACGACCGCGGCCGGCACCATGTAGTCCGGCAGCTTGCGCGCGGCCAGCTCGATCAGTGCGTCGGTGTCCGCCGTGGCGCCGTCCTCGGCGACGACGTAGCCGACGAGCCGGTTGTCGCGGGCGACGACCACGCTCTGCCGCACGTCCGGGTGGGAGCGCAGCACGGTCTCGATCTCGCCCAGCTCCACGCGCAGTCCGTGGATCTTGACCTGGAAGTCCTTGCGGCCGATCAGCTCGATCATCCCGTCCGGGCCGAACCGGGCCGCGTCGCCCGTGCGGTACAGGCGCTCGCCGCGCACCACGTCGCCCCACGACCAGTCGAGGAACCGCTCGGCGGTGCGCTCGGGCTGGTCCAGGTAGCCGCGGGCCAGACCGGTGCCGGCCAGGTACAGCTCGCCGGGCACGCCGGGCGGGACCGGCTGGAGGTGGTCGTCGAGGATGTAGGTGCGCTGGTTGGCCATGGGGCGGCCGTAGGGGATGCTCGTCCAGTCCGGGTCCACCTTCTCGACCTCGTAGAGCGTCGAGTGGATCGAGGACTCGGTGGCCCCGCCCATCACCACGAACCTGAGGTCGGGTGCGAAGGCGGCGACCCGCTCGGGCAGGGTGACCGGCACCCAGTCGCCGCCCAGCAGCGCGAGGCGCAGCCGCGGCAGGACGCCGACGCCGGTCTGCTCCAGGTGGTCGGTGACCAGGTTCAGCAGCGCCGGCGCGGAGTTCCAGACGGTGATGTTCTCGGCGACCAGCAGATCGGCCCAGTGCTCGGGGTCCTTGGCGCGTCCCGCGTCGGGGACGACCACGGTGCCGCCGGCGACGGTCAGGCCCAGGAACTCGTACACCGACATGTCGAAGCTGGGCGAGGACAGCGCGAGCACCGCGTCGCCGGGGCCCACGTCGTAGCGGGTGTTGAGGTCGGCGACGTTGTTCAGCACGCCGCGGTGGCGCAGCGCGATCGGCTTGGGCGCACCGGTCGAGCCGGAGGTGTGGATGATGTAGCACAGGTGCTCGGGGCCCGCGACGGGCTCCGGGTCGTGCTCGGGCAGGGCGGCCAGCAGCTCGGTGTCGCGGTCGACCAGGACCAGCGGGGTCGTGTCGCCCTCGGGCAGGTTGCCGGTGAGGTCGGTGCGGCTGATCATCACCGCGCAGGAGGTGCCGCCGACCATCGCGGCGATGCGCTGCGCCGGGTAGTCCGGGTCGAGGGGCACGTACGCGCCGCCCGCCTTGAGGATCGCCAGCTCCGAGACGAGCAGTTCGGCCGAGCGGTCCAGGCACAGGCCGACCCGCACGTCCGGGCCGACGCCCAGGGTGCGCAGGTGGTGGGCGAGCCGGTTGGCCGCCGCGTTGACCTCGCCGTACGTCCACCGCCGGCCGGCGTGGACGACGGCGACCGCGTCCGGGGCGAGGGCCGCCCGGGACGCGAACGCCTCATGCAGACAACCGGAGTTGGGCAGTTCGGTCCCGGTGCGGTTCCACTCGACGAGGGTGGTGTGCAGTTCGGTGTCGCTCAGCAGGCGCAGCGCGCGCACCGGGCGGCCGGGGGCGGCGAGCGCGTCGGCGAGCAGGGTCAGGTAGTGGCCCAGCAGCCGGGCCGCGGTGTCCCGCTCGAACAGCTCGGCGTCGTACCGGAGTTGGGCGGTGCCGGCCCGGATCACCAGCTGGAGTTCCAGCGGGGCGCCGTCCTCGGCCGGGTCGTCCCCGGCGGCGAAGCCGGCCGCCGCGGTGCCGGTCGCGTCGACGGCGGTGCCGTGCGCCACCAGGTCCGCCAGGGTGTGCTCCCCGTCGACCTCGTAGCGCAGTTCGCCGTCCGCGGCGGCCACGGCGATCAGGCCCTGGCCGGTGTAGCGGTGCAGCAGCGCCGCGAACGCGGCGGCCAGCAGGGCGTCGTCCGGCAGGGTGCCGTCCGGCGGAGTGCCGTCCAGAGGGGTGTCGTCCAGCGGAGTGTCGTTCACCGTGCTGCCCGGCAGCGGGGCGCTCTCCACGGCGGACAGCCGGGGCCCGGCGCCGGGCCGGCGCGGCTGGTCCGCCGGGACGAGCACGGGCGGCCAGGGCTGGGCGGTGGTGTCGGTGTGGGACGGTGCGGGCTGGGTGGTGGCGTCGGTGTGGGGTGGCGAGGGCTGGGTGGTGGCGTCGGTGTGGGGTGGCGAGGGCTGGGTGGTGGCGTCGGTGTGGGGTGGCGAGGGCTGGGCCGTCGCCTCGGTGCGGACGTCGGAGGCTGGGGTGCGTGAGGCGGTCATGATCCGACTCCGATCAGGGAAACCGGCACGCTTGCGGTGGTGTCGATGGGCAGGGGGTGACGGGAGCACAGCCACCGGACCTCTTCGCGGACGGTGGCGACGAGGGCGGGGTCGATCAGGTACTCGGTGTCGGAGTCCAGGCGGGTGCCGGCCAGCACGGTGTGCATCAGCTGGGCGCACTCGCGCATCTGTTCCGGCCGCATCCCGCGCTGGGCGAGGATGTTGGTGCCGAGCCGCAGCCCGCTGGTGACCAGCGGCGGCTTGGTGTCGCCGGGGATGCGGTTGCGGTTGGCGAGGATGCCGCACCGCTCAAGGGCCCGCTCGGCGGTCACCCCGGTCAGACCGACGTCGGACACGTCGATCAGCACCATGTGGTTGTCGGTGCCGCCGGTCAGGATCCGGTAGCCCAGCGAGGACAGTTCGTGGGCGAGCGCCTGCGCGTCCCGCACGATCAGCTCGGCCGTCTCGCGGAACGCAGGGCGCGCGGCGACGGCGAACGCGCGGGCCTTGGCGGCGATCGACGCCGGGCTCGGGGTCCCCTGCGACTGCGGGAACACCGCGCGCTGCATCAACTTGTGCAGCGGGGTACGGCCGTTCGGTCCGGGCGCCTCGAAGTCCCGCCCGCTGAGGATCAACCCGCCGCGCGGGCCGCCCAGTTGCTTGTACGTGCTGGTGGTGGTCAGGTGCGCGACGTCGACCGGGCTCGGGTGCAGGCCCGCCGCCACGAGGCCGGCGATGTGCGAGATGTCGGCCAGCAGATACGCCCCGACGCCGTCGGCTATGGCCCGGAACCGGGCGAAGTCGACCGTGCGGGGGTAGGCGCTGGCGCCCGCGATGATCACCTGCGGCCGGTGTTCTTCGGCCAGCGCCTCGACCTGCGCGAAGTCGATGTACCCGTGCTCGTCCAGGCCGTAGGCGACCGCGTTGTAGTGCCGGCCGCTGACCGAGGCCCGGGAGCCGTGGGTGAGGTGGCCGCCCGCGTCCAGGTCGAGGCCGAGCAGGGTGTCGCCCGGCCGCATCAGCGCCGACAGCACGGCGAGGTTGGCGGAGGAGCAGGAGTGCGGCTGGACGTTCGCGTACCGCGCGCCGAACAGGCTCTTGGCCCGTTCCACCGCCAGGTTCTCGACGGCGTCGAACTGCTGGGCGCCGGGGTGGTAGCGGGCGCCGGGGTAGCCCTCGGCGGTGACGTTCGACAGGGCCGCGCCGCCGACGGCGAGGACGGAGGGGTCCGCGACGGACGCCGAGGCGATCATCGCGAGGGTCGAGTTCTGCTGGCTCACCTCGGCGTCCAGCAGTGCGGCCAGTTCCGGGTCGGCCCGCTGCAGCGTGTCGGTGCCGACGCGAAGCAGCTCCGCCTGTTCACCGGTCACCGCGTGGTGCTGCGCTGAGGTCCTTCGTACGGGGAGAGTTTGACGTGCCATCGGATGTACCTCGTCTCACGCTCGGGGTGGGGTGCTGCCCGGGGCAGGGCAGGGCAGGGCGGGGCCGGCCCGGCAGTTGCCGCCGGTCGTCGGTGTCAGTTGGTGCGGTCCTTGTTGAAGTGCTTCATGGCCCAGGTGAAGCCGAGGAGGGTGAGGGCGGTGCACCAGGCGAGGGCGATGTA
>NZ_JBICZA010000071.1:0-12306 GCF_043201585.1 Streptomyces sp. NPDC048297 | reverse complement strand
TTGCCGCCGACGATCGCGTGGCACGAGGACACCTACAACCAGCTGGCGCCCGAGGACAAGGTCGTGCGGCGCGTCGCGGTCCGTCTGATGACGACCGCCGAGGACGAGCCGGGCACGGCCGAGTTCGTGCGGCAACTGGTGGCCGAACTGCCGCCGGAGCGGACCAGGACGCCGGGCGGCGCGAGGACGGCGAGCGCCACCACGGTCGGCTCCGACGCCACGTTCGACGCGGACGACACGGACGCCCAGGGCCAGGCTTCGGGCAGTGGATCCTCGTCTTCACAGCAGCAGATCAACATCCCTCAGCCGTCCGACGGAACACAGCAGCCGTTCGACGGAACACACCGGCCGTCTCTGACGCCGGACGAACTTGCCGCACCGTCGCACCCCGAGGCGCCGTCGGACGCGATGGCCGAGATGTCGTCGGACGCGGTGACCGACGTGCCCCCGGACATCGTGACCGAGGTGGCCGACCCCACTCCGGAGGGGCTGGCCTGGGGCATCGAGACCGTGCTCCGGGGCACCCTGCGGGACCACGGGCTGCTCGGCGAGGACGGGAGCCCGGACACGGCGGCGCTGCGCCGCTGGGTCGCCGATCAGATGACCGACGACGACCTGCCGCCCTTCCCGCTGACCCTGTCGGACACCCCCGTACAGGTGAGTGAACTCACCGACGCCGGCATCACCCTGTCCCAGCCCCAGCGGGTGCAGGCCGTCCTCGCCGGCAACCAGCTCGGTCCGGAGTCGCTGACCACGCTCCAGCGTGTGCGGCACGAGGTCGTGACGGGCGACGTGTGGAGCGACACGACGGCGATCAGCGCCGTCCAGGTGACCGCGCGCGTTCTCGATGTACCCGCGGCTCTCCTGGCCACGGCCACCGCGCCGCTGCCCGGGTCCCTGGGCAGGGGCGGCGACGAGCAGCTCGACGCGTCCACGGTGGCGTCCGAGGAGCAGGGGCAGCCGAGCCCGGACGCTCCGGAGACCACGAAGGCCTCGCGGATCGCACAGGATCCGGAGATCGCACAGGATCCGGAGATCGCACAGGATCCGGAGATCGTGCAGGCTCCGGAGGCGGTGCGGGAGCCGACGAGCACGGACGCCACAGGCTCCCCGGACCCCGTCGACCCCACCGCCGAACAGGACCGCCTCGACAAGCAGCTCCTCTTCGCGCCGCCCGCCCACCTCACCGACCCCGACTTCCGCATGGGCGCCGGAACGGAGTCGTTCGAGATCGTCGACGACAGCATGGACATGGTCCGCGACGAGGTGCTGACCCTCCTTCCGCCGGCACTGCGCGAGCGCCACGGGTCCGCCCTCGACGAGCGGCTCGACAGACTGCGCAACGGCGACGGCAACGACATGCGCACCGCGGTCAATGACGCCCTCGTGCTGCCCATCGGCACCGGCGCCGACAGCTTCACGCTCATCCTGCGTGCGCGCCCCGCGGGCTGGACGCAGCTGACCGACCCCAGAGGGGAGGTCCTGGCCGGGCCGGAGGTCTTCGACACGTCCACCGTCGAACTGCGCGAGGAGGACGGCAGGCGAGAGGCCCGCCTGCACGCCATGTCCGAGCGCAGGGCCGTCAACTTCGCCAGCCGTACGGTGACCGGCACCGGCGAACAGGACGTCTCGGTGTCGGCCGCCTTCACGTTCCCCGTCCGGGTGCTGCGCCGGCTCGGCGGACTCGTGCGCGGCCCCTGGATGGCCGCCAACGGCACGGAGACCGCCTTTGCCGGGTCCACCCTCTTCGACGGGCACGGCGTGAAGTTCTCGTCGTACCGCGCGGTGACCTTCCTGACCGGTCTGGGCTGGGACGCGGTCGTCCTGCTGCCCGGCGGAAAGCGCGCCCAGTGGCACGACTTCCGGCCGAAGGCGCTCCTCATCAACGTCGCCCGCGAGGCGGCGCGTTCCATGCCGCGCCCGAAGGGCGGCCCCGGCTTCGCGACATCGGCGTACTGGGCCGAGCGCAACGACACCGGCGAGTCCGACGTCGACGCACTGCGCCGGGCCCTCGCCACGGCCGCCTCCATGCGGGACGTAGCCACCGACGACAACGCCTACCAGGCGTGGGAGCCGGCCGACACCGTGCCCACCCCGTTCGGGCCGGGGGGCCCCGGCCGGCACCCCGTGTACATCGGCCACCGCGCCTCCTTCGAGACGCTCCAGCACACCGCGGCCTTCCGCGCCGCCGTGTTCCGGCTGGCCGGCAGCGAGTTCGCCGCCCCCGGCACACCGGGCCACGTCGCGCTCGCCTCGTTCGCCTCCGCGGACACACTGCTGAGCGGTATGCACGACGCCGCGGAGGGCGCCCTGCGCTCGCCGGTGCTCTTCGCCGCCAGCGGCTCCGGCCGGCAGCGGATCACCGTCCGGGCCGTGCACCGCAACCCGCGCGTGATCAGGGACGACGACTTCAGCCGCGCGGAACACGAGCGCATCCACCTGACGACGTCGGGACTCCAGAGCGCCCAGACCGACCGCCTCCTGGTCGGCGGCTCCCTCAACATGACCCTCGGCACGGACACGGTGGGTGTCACGGGCGCCGCCGCGCTCACCGCGTCGCGGACCGTCCGCATGAGCCGCCCCGGCGATACCGGCGTGGGCATCGACGCGGCCAAGCTGGTCCTCCACGAGCGATCCACGATCGTGCAGTTCGACACCGAACTGCGGCTCAGCACCGAGATCGGCAACCGCCACGAGGCCGTCCCGATCACGTCGTACGTGCGCATGCACGAGGGCGACGTACCCGACGAGTGGCGGACGGAGCCCGCGCCGCCCGGGCGCTCGCACGGAGCCGAGGCCCACGCCCGTTCCGCGCCGGAACGGCAGGTCTTCATCCCCGACAAGTTCCGCGGCTACCTGCCCAATTCCGTCTGGATCGGCGACCTGGACCCGAGCGGGCCCACACAGATCCTCCAGCGGACCCTCGCACTCGTCCGCTCCGCGTACCCGGGCTACCTGCCGCCCGCCGACGCGCAGGAACTCAGCGGACCCACGGACGCCACGGGCCTTCGGCTCTTCGGCAACCTGAACAAGCTGACGACCACCCTGGGGACCCAGCAACTGCGCGGTCTCATCCCCGCGATGCTCAACGTCGGCGAATCCATCGTGCTGACCGGTCCCGGGGCGAACGACCAGATCCAGGTCACGGCCCGCGCGACCTACGACCCGCAGGCCGCCGTCCGGACCCGCACCATGGCCGGCGACCTGGAGGTCTTCAGCGCGTTCGCGTACGACATGACGACGACCTCCACCCGTACCACGACGTTCACCGGCGGCTTCGATGTCGCGGCGGCCGTGCACCTGCCCGACGCCGGGCCCCTGGCGGGTGTCACGCCACGCGGAAGCGCCGGCCAGAGCATCGTCCGGACGCTGACCACGCAGAGCGGCATGATGCCCCGTGCCGGGGTGGCCATGCTCCTGGAGTGGATGACGGAGTTCCGCGCTCCGTTCACGGTGCAGGTGAGTGTCGAGCAGCTTCTCCCGGCCGCACCGGACAGCCGCGTCGCCCGTGACGGCGGTGCCACCGAGGAAATCGAACTCAGGGACATCCCCCGTCGTGCGACCGACCGGCCGTCCGGCGCGCGCACCATGCCCGGCGCCTTCCCCGGCCAGGACGACGACGTCCTCGACCTCGAGAGCGGCGTCCCCCGGGATTCCGGCGCCGGCCGTTCGACGGCTCCCGTCACCTTCGAGGCGAGCTTCGTCCTGCCCGACGAGCTGCTGGACGAGCGTGGGGAGGGCCAGCAGAACCCCGTCCCCACGCTCTCCCTGAAGACCGAGGAGACCGACGACGGACCGGTCCGTGTCCCCTCCGGCGTCGACGACCACGGCCACACCTGGACTCCGACGACGGCCCTGCCGCTGCCTCCGGACACCGTGACCTTCCTGCACACCGCACCCGTGCTCGCGGCCATCGAGAGTGACCTGGCACGCGTCGGTGTCACCAGCCTGCCCGCTGTCGACCACGCGGCGCTCCGCACTGTCCTGCACAGCCTCAACCAGCGTCTCGGCGACTTCACGGGCACCCCTCAGACACTGCTGCGACGCTCCGTGGGCCGCCACTGGACCGGTGCCCGGCAGATGGTGGAGATCACCCTCAAGGCCGGGACACCGCACCTGACCTCCATCGGCTCCTCGGGCTCCGTCAGCGGCGCGTACTACGGGCACAGCGCGCGCAGCGTCATGACCGGGATGAGGAGCAACCGCCTGTTCAACGTGGGCACGGGCGTCGAACTGCCCTTCACCGCCGCCTCCGACCAGACCATGAACGTGCGCGGCGGCTACCAGTACACGTACGACCGCCCCACCACCTCGATGCAGGGTCAGGTCGACCGCACCGACGTCCTCGACGCCGGCATCGGCGGCATCGTCTGGAACGACGCCCAGATGGTCATGACGGTCGGCGTCTCCTCCTGGTACGAGACCGGGGCACCCGACCTCCCGATCCTGCCGCTCAACGGCTTCCGGTTCGGGGAGCGGAGCGAGTCCAGCGACGTCGACGTCGACGGCCTCATGGCGATCAGCTCCGTGGAAGCCGCGGAGCGCGGTCTGCTGCCGACCGACCACCCCCGCGCACAACTCGCGCCCGCCCCCGACGGGCTGACGGAGCCCGTGAACCTGGTGTCCCCCGCCGTGGAGGACGGCGCGCTCGGCCTCGCGCTCGTGCGCCAGACCCCCGACCTGCGGGAATACGTCGCGCAGCACGTGATGCCGTGGCTCAAGTCCAACCTGGACACCGCACACGCCACGGCGGTGGAGCGGGAACTGTTCAAACTGACCTCCACCGCGGGCACCCGGGGGGCCGTGGAAGCTCTGCTCCAGGGCTTCACGCTGCACGTACCCAACCGGGACTTCGGCACCACGCTCGTCGCCGAGATCACCCTCAAGGGCAGGCTGACCCACCCGGAGCCGCGCGGCCTGACGCCCGAAGCCCGGTTCTGGGACGTCACGGGCCAGGCGGGTCGCCTCCAGCTGTCGGCCAACGACGTGGTGTCCGCCCACAGCCTGCAGGGGGTCGCCTTCCTGACCAGCTCGACCTTCGCCCCCTGGGACGTGAACCGGGACGCGGTGACCACGCTCACCGGAACCGGCGAGCAGCGCCACGGCCTGCGGCTGTCCGCGCTCACCGACCGCGCCGCACTGAGCTCCGTGCGTGGCATCAGCGTGCTCGCCATGAGCGGACACACGGTCGAGGTCTCGACGGACATCAAGATCCACCGGGCGCTCACCGCCGGCCTCCCGATCGTGGGTTCCCTGCCCGGGGCCCTCATCCAGACGCTCGCTCCGTCGTTCGGCTACGTCCGCGGTCACCAGGTCCCGCCGACCGACCTCACCGGCAAACTGGTCCTCGCCTTCCCGGCGCTGACCGGCCTGCCCGCCGGCTCCCTGAACGGTTCCCCGCGTCCGCTGCCGCGCGTGGAGGCGACCTCCGTCGAACCCGGACCGCCGACGGGCCTGCCCCTGACCCCGCTGCTGCTCAAGGACAGCGTCGTCTCGTCCGTGGCCGGGCTCGGAACGCTGCGCACCGCGGCGATGGACCTGCTGCGCGATCTCTCGCCGGCCTCGCACTCCTGGCACGGCATGCCCTACCAGGTCCGCGAAGCCCTGGAGTCGTTCTTCGGCCCGGCGTCCATGCCGGCGCGTTTCCTCGATCTCACCCAGACACCACTGGACCTCGAACTCTCCATCCCCGGCGTGCTCAGCGGCGACCGTGGAGTGCTGCGGGTGTCCGTGGACGTCCAGGAGATCCATCCCGTGCGGCAGGAATCGGTCACGCTGCCGAACTCCACCTCACGCTCGTTCACCCGGAGCGGGAAGAGGGGCTGGGGCAACGAGTACGCGGCGCGCACCGGCCGCATCGACGCCGCCGCCCGGCTGAACCAGGGTCTCGTCGGCCAGCACTCCGACGGTGTCGGGATCAACCTCTACGAGGGCTTCGGAGTCAGCGGCACCCTGCAGACGGGCTGGGGCTCCGACACGGGCGGCGACCGGTTCGGCCTGGACACGGGAGAGAAGCGCTCGCGGCGGCCGTTCCGGCAGCTTCGCACCGGCGACGTGACCTGGCGGCTGGAATGGCGCCCGGAGTCCGGCAGACCGACCGCCACACGGGTCGTCGTACCGGACGGCGCGGTGCTGTACTCACCGACCGCCGCGGCCCGCGCCCTCCTGGAGCTGCGGCCGATCGTCTCGGAGCCGCCGCGGCCGTACGTACTGGGGACGATCGAGGAGATTCCCGGGCTCCCGGAGACCCCGGATTCCCCTGAGATCGCCTCGATCTCCGAGATCGACGAGGACCTTCCGGGCCCTGCGGCCACGCCGTCCACCGACGAGGAGGGTGCAGACGACGTCCAGGCCGAGGACGAGGCCGGGGTGGAGCCCGAGGAGGCGGTGCCGGCCGGGCCTGGTGGGGTGATCTCCGAGAAGCCTTCCGTTCCGGCGGAGGTGATCTCCGAGGAGCCTCCCGTTCCGGCGGAGGTGATCTCCGGGGACCCGACGCTCCCGGGCACCGTGAACGCCGAGGAGTCCGACGCGACTCCGGCCGGGCCGCAGGTGATCGTCACGGATCCGACCGGGGCGCAGGAGATCGTCACGGATCCGGCCGAGTCACCGGTGACCGTCACGGATCCCGCCGGCGAACGGAACCCCGACCCGGCGCCGGTCGCCTCCGTGGTGCCGCCCGCGCTGAGAACCACGGTCGCCTCCGTGGTGCCGCCCGCCTTCGTGCGCGGTGGGGCACTCGGGTCGATGACGGTCGAGGACGCGCCGGTCTGGACCGAGCAACGCGCCCGTCTGTGGGCGGCGATGACCGCGTACAACCTGCCGGACGCCGTCCGCGCGCCGGTCGAGCGCGCCCTGCGCACCCTCCTGCTCAACAAGGACGCCGAGACGTGGTCGGCACTGGTCCGTGAGGGCGTTCACGTCAGCGCGGGAGACAAGCACGTCTGGCTGCTGCCGACCCCGGCCGAATTCAGTGTCCCGGCACCGAGCCCGGAAGCGACGGCCGTCAGCCGCTACCGGATCGCGTTCGGGTCCACCAGCTTCTCGGGGGAGACCTCCCAGGACACCACCTCCAGCCTGGAGTCGATGCTCCAGCTCGGCTTCCAGCTCGCCTCGGCGTTCGCCTCCGCGACGACGCTCGGCGTGCCGCAGTTCGGCACGGGCTTCTCGCGCAGCCGTTCGCAGGGCTGGGAACAAGAGGTCATCTCCGGACTGAAGCCCTACTTCAAGGGCTCGACCCGCTTCCTCAGCGCGCTGCGGATCCGTGTCTTCCTGGACGGTGTCGAACACGAGCACCCCGTCGTCGTACCCCGCGACCTCGGCGTCGAGTTCCCGAAGATCTTCTCCGAGCCGCCCCGGACGCTCGACCTCTCGGCGGTGACCTCGCCGGCCGACATCCCGGACGGACAGGAGAGCTCCGCCGGCCACACCACGGCGACACTGCACGCACTCGACCTCGTCGACGCCACCAGCCAGGTCCAGGCCGCGCTGCGCGGGGCCGGGCTCACCCCGGACGCCGTCGCCGTGGTCTCCAAGGAGATCCAGAAGGTGGTGAGCGAGTCGGCGGCGCTGGACCGCAGCCGCTTCTGGTTCACGAGCGGCGACTACGCCGCGCCGATCCGTCAGCGGCTCACCCGCTTCTCCACCTTCCGCGGCCAGGTCGTCGTACGCGCAAGTGTGAAGAGCGCGCAGATGCGCGAGGTGACGGACAAGCTGCGCAGCCGCGCGGACCTCGGACTGGGCGCGACCCGCTCGGTCTCCCAAAAGGGCGGCAGCAGCGCCTCGATGACGTTCGGCAACACGGTGCTCGGCCTGACGCACGATCCGCGCGACGAGAGGCCGCGAGGCCTGCTGCCGCTGCTGTCCGCCACCGCGTCGTCCAGCCGCACCGACGGGTTCTCCACTTCGGGCAAGACGCAGAGCCACACCGTCCTCGCCACGATGCCCCAGGAGTTCGCACGCTACGACGCCCAGATCAGTCTCGAAATCGCCATCGAATCCGACACCCATCCCACGCTGAAGCCGATCAAGGTCACCGCGTACGGTGAGATCGGTGTGCCCTGGAGGTACGGCAAGGGGGCCGCCGACTGGGAGACGAAGACCTTCGGCGAGCTGGTCACACCAGGACTCGACGTCCACACCGCCCCTGTCGTGACGGACCCGGCGGACTCCCCGCGGACACAGGACGACGGGCCGGTGCCGTCACGCCTGGACGAACCCTCGGATCCCCGCCCCAAGGCCGAGCAGCTCACGTCGGATCCCGCGGAAATCGGGCAGACGCTCGTCGCGGAGCCCGCGCGCACGCCGGAACAGCCGGACGCGCGGGAGGAGGGCCGGCAGCCGAAGGCCTCACAGCCGCATGTCGCGCGGTTGCTGGAGATCGCGAATCTGCCGAGCGGCATCTCGGCCCCCACGGCCGCCCGCACGGCGGACGCCGACGTGCCTCAGACTCCCCACTCCTCGGAACCCCTGGCCCTGGCGGCCCGCGGGCACAACGGGGCGCAGGGACTGGGCTTCGCCACCACGATGGCCCTGCCCGGCTCCGACGCCGTGCTGCGCAACTTCACCGCCATGCTGCAGAAAATGGCCGGGAAGGAAGCCGTCACGGCGGCGACGACCCAGGAACTCTCCGCCTTCTTCGGCACACCGGCGCTCGAAGCCTCCCTGCCCGACCTGTTGATCGGACGCACGCACCAGATCCGGGTGAAGGGCAAGCTGTACCGGCTGGGCCTGCGCGCCCGTCTGCTCGACCGCGTGGACGGCAGCAGTTACATCCACTCGGTCAACACCCGGGCCACCTCGGCCTTCGGACTCTCCGGCAGCACGTCGACGGGCGTGGAACTCTCCGGCGGTATCGGCGGCGCGCTGCGGGTGCCGGCGGGCCCGAAGTTCAGGCTCCAGCTCGGAGCGTTCCGGGTCCGCGGGCAGGTCGGCCGCCAGCTCGGTGACACCTTCGACGGAACGGTGAAGGAGACCAACCGTCACGAGACGCTGGGCCGGACGCACCAGGGGAACTACAACCTCCGCTGGGAACTCGACGTGCACCGTGTGTCGTCGTCGTCGGGCCGCAGCCGCGCGCACGAGAGCCGGCGGATCGAGCAGCCGGGCGTCACCATGGCCCAGGTCCTCATCCCGGAGACGTTCGCGCCGCAGACACCCCTGACCTCCGGTCAGCTCGAATCCGTGGGACGCGTCACCCTGCACTCCCAGCTGCCGACGGACGCGTACGGCGAGATCCGCGCCCACTTCCTGACCTCAGGTGTGTCGGCCGTACGGCCCGCCTTCCTCGCCGTACCGGACCTGCCCAGGACCATGGCACGGCTCTACCAGGACCTGCACGGCATCCCGACCGACGACTTCTCCCAGGCGACCCTGTGGCCCGAGGAGTTCCGCGAGGTGGCGTCGCCGGACGCGCTGGCCGCCTCCTTCTCCGCACTCACCTCGTCCGAGGGCCTGGTCGTCACGCTGCCCCGCCGCGACGGCTGGAAGCAGCGGCTGCGCCTGCACCTGACCGCGCACGCCGTACGCGACGAGGGCACCACGTCCGCCCCCGTGGAACTGGAGCACTACTACCAGCTGACCTCGAAACGCTCCGTCGAGACCGGTCTGGAGGGGGCGGTCACCGCGTCGATCTCGGTCGGCCCGCAGGGCAGCTGGGGCGGTGACGCGCACCTGCTCGACGACGAGGACGTGCCGACGCTCGGCCAGGGATTGCACCCCCAACAGCAACACAGTGGTGCCAAGAGCCGGGCCGGCGGGGCCCTGGAGGCGTCGGGCACGCTGGCGCTCGGCACCTCGCGGAAGACCGCCGACGGGATGATGAGCATCATCCGGGCCACCTACCCGGGAGCCAAGACACGGCTGACGGCCGATCCGGTGTTCCACGTCAGCGTCGAGCGGACGAAGGGCGGGGTCACGGAGCACCGCGAGCGCTGGCTGCGGGTCAGCGGCGGTCTGGAGATGCTCACGCCGTCCTGGCGCGCCGCCGAGCTGATGGGGGCGGACCCGCATCCGGCGGAGGCTGATCCGCGCCGGGCGGAAGCCGATCCGCGTCCGGCGGAGAAGGACCAGCGTCCGGCGGCGGAGGTCCCGCGTCCGGCGGAGGGGAAGGCGGAGCCCGCGGCCGACGCGCATGCGCCGCACCGGCCCACCCACACCTACGTCGGGCACGTCATGCAATCGGGCGCGGTCCACCCCGAACTGTTCCTGGTGGACGGCGTGCTGGAGAAGATCCAGCAGAAGCTGGCCGCCCACGGAGTCAAGTCCGCCGACGTGCTGGAGGCATTCGGCTCGGCGTTCTCGCAGCGCGCGCTGGCCTCCCAGATTCCCGCGCTCATGGGCACCGGAGTACTCCGCTACGTGCCCAGGCCCGGCATGTTCGGTACCACCCAGTACATCGCGGTCAAGGTCTCGTTCGACTCGGTCGGCAACGCCGAGCAGCAGCAGGACCATCCCGACATCGAACTGACCGGGCGGGCCCAGGGATCCGCCCAAGGCGGCACCACCACCTCGGCGGGTATGGGGTTCGGCGTGGGAGCCTCGGCGCGCGCGCGGCTCGTGGCCGATCACTCCGACAGCGGAGCCACCTACGCCGGTGTCGAAGCCGGCATCGGCTACTCCCAGAGCCGGGGCGAGGACTCCACAACCTCCCAGACCGAACTCGACATCCACCGGATGACGGTGAAGGGAGCCACGGCTTTCACCCACCCCTTCACCCTGCGCGTCGAAGTCAGCGCGTCCAAGCAGCCCATGGAGCTGGTCTCCGTCCCGATCCGCGGTGGCATGGCCGCGGTCGGCGCCCTGCGGAACCTCGCCGGCCTGGTCCGCAAGCCCGGAGCTCCCACGCGCACCATGCTCGGGGCCGGTCTGGGCCGCTATGCCGAATGGCACGAGACGTCGTTCGTCCACGGATCGATGCGCGTTCTGGTTCCCACCCAGCTCACGATGCCCAGGGAACTGCTCGACGGCGACGAGGACGCGCCCACCTCGCTGCTGCACCGGCCGACCGGTGAACACCTGCGCTGGGAGGGCCCGCAGGTCAGGGGCGAGGGCGGCGACGCGGCCCGGGAGCCCGCCGAAACCTCCACCGACATGTGGGCCGACCTGCTGTCCGACCATGTGGTGCCCCTGGACATGCCGGCCGCACACGCCGTCCAGCGCTGGGCCAAGTACGCGATGCTTCCGCGTGGCCACCGGTACGTGACGGCCGGGAGCCCCGTTCCCGACGGTCCCGCACTGACGGCGATCGAGCTGACCACCGTGGCCGGCATGCGGTACGCGCACGCCACCAGCCCGGACGTGATGCGCCCGCAGCTGGAGAAGCTGCTGCGCGGCCAGTACGAGGTCCCGGTGGACGGCCACAAGCAGAAGGTCCGCTTCACTCCCCGAGGGGTGCGCCGGTTCGGGCCGAGCGAGGGCATGCCCCTCACCGCCCGCCGCTACCAGCAGGCCGAAGGGTCGGCCGAGGCGTCCACGCACAACTCGGGCGGCTGGGAGGTCACCGCGGGACCGGACGGCGGCAGCGACCAGACCCCCGTCAGGCTGTTCGAACGGATGGCCCTCTCCTACGGCCGGTCCACCGGCGAGAGCGGTTCCTCCGGGCAGGGCAGGACCGAGGAGGCCAACGCGGTCTCCAACGGGACGTACGGCGGGCTGGAAGTCGACCTCACCGTGACCGTCGGGGACAACCTGAGCTTCGACGTTCCCTCGGGTCTCAAACTGCTCATCCGTCTCGACGACCAGGGCCGGATGGTGAACGAGGAGGTGCACGCCCTGCTGACCGGGCTCGGCGGGCAGCCTCTGGCGGTCGCCGAGGTGCCCGCCAGGCACGGGGGTGAGGGTTCGGGCGCCCGGCTCGTGGATGCCGAGTCGGACGGTACGACGGAGGACTCGGAGGGGTCCGGGACTCTGTCCGTGAAGGCGCGGGGGAAGCTCCGGGAGGTCGACGAGACGGACGACTCGTCGCCGGAAGCGGCGCCGGATCCGGAGGCTCTCTTCGCGGAGGAGTATGGGGACAACGGTCTCAGTGACCTCGGCATGGCGGTGCTCGCCCGGCTGCGTCGTGAGGCTCCTGACAGTTGGCAGAAGGACTTGCTCAACGCTTCGGCGTTCCTCGGTCTGCCGTTGGTGAGTCCTGACCGGATGACGGCTCACCATGAGGCGACGGTGTTGACCGCTGTTGCTCTGCGGGATAGTGGGGACGACACCCGCGCGTTGGTGGACCATCATGCTTCCCGTAATCCGGACAAGGGTGATCCGCCGCAGGCGGCCACGTCGCTGCTCGCTGCGTTGAATGTTGCGCTGACCGGG
>NZ_JBICZA010000070.1:0-12410 GCF_043201585.1 Streptomyces sp. NPDC048297 | reverse complement strand
CCTACCAGCCCGACCGGCACGGCGGACTTCAACGTCTCACAACCCCACAACCGCTCGCTCAAGCGGTGTGAGGTTGACACAGGGGGTGTCATGCGGTCACCCCCAGGCAGTCACGGAGCCGGATCAGTCCATCACGCAGCCGGGTCTTGACCGTGCCGAGCGGCAGCGCGAGCGCTTCGGCGACCTCCCGGTAGGTCAGGCCCCGGTAGTAAGCCAGGGTGACTGACTGCCGCTGCAACTCGGTCAGGGTGCGCAGGCAGCGCCGCACCTGCTCCTGCTCCAAGCGGGTCTCGACCTCTTCGGTCACCTCGTCGTACGCCGGCTGATGCTCGAGCAGAGCGGCCTTGGTGTCTCGGGCCGCTGCGGCCTCCACCGACCGGACCCGGTCCACCGCCCTTCGGTGAGCGAGGGTGAGGATCCAGTTGATGGCCGTACCGCGATCGGGCCGGTAGCGGGGGGCGGTGCGCCACACCTCCACCAGCACGTCCTGGGCCACCTCCTCCGACTGCGCCTGGTCGCGCAAGACGGCCCGGGCGACCCCGAGGACGGAGCCGGCCACGGCGTCGTAGACCGCGGCGAACGCCTCCTGATCGCCCAGCGCCACCTCGTGCAGCAGGTGCTGCAGATCAGGTTTCACAGACGGCCTTTTGCCGATATGTACTGGTTCCTTCACAATGCCTCTCCCGTGGGCGTGACCGGCCGGAACATCCCTGTGTAATCCGGGGCCACGCGAACTGCGGATTGGTTGTACGAATTGTGGCAGTAGAAAATCAGGACGACTTACTGCTCTGCCGTGGCCGACGGCTGAGCCGTTGTGGCCAGTGACGGCCTACGGTCCAGGCGGATCTGCCCGTGCCGGTCAGAACCTGACCGAGGGATGCCCCCGCCGCCGCGGGCGCCTTGCATACGCTGCCTGCGTCAGGAAAGTGGTCACCGGCCGTGAGCTGGCCCGCTGCTGCGTCCATAAAAAACAGTGGCTTCGTCGGTGTCTAGGAACAGCGTTTGTCGACGGTTTCCGAAGGCGGTTGATGATCAGCCACGTCGTGGATGTCGACGGGAAATGACGGCACTGACGGCCGCGAACGCGGGACGGTCAGCCGCCCGTCAGGGCGGCTGACCGTCGAGATCGGTGACCGTCAGAGGTCACCCGGCCTTGACCGGCTCCTCGGCTCGCGCGCGGGTGCTGGCCAGGCGGTAGGAATCGGTGCCGGTCTCGATGATGGTGCCGTTGAAGGTGAGGCGGTCGACGATGGCCGCGCAGAGACGGGGGTCGGTGAACGTCTTGGTCCAGCCATCTGGGGCGAACGACTCGTTCGAGGCGATGGCGACGCTGTTCTTCTCCTCACGCTCAGTCAGAACCTGGAAGAGGAGCTCGGCTACACGGAACTCGACCGCCATGGCGCCGAGCTCTGCGTGTGGCACTGGGCGCGGTGGAGGGCTTCGAGCTGGCTCGCCAGCTCCTGCCGGGCGGTCGACGTCCTCGCGGACCTGATCCTCACCGGCCGCTCGGTGCGGGGCACGGGCACGACGGCGAGCGTGGGACCCTGCTTCCACGGGCGGCCGGGGTGCCGGTCGGCGGGGACGGGGATCTTTAGTTCCTCGCGGAGCGCGGGGTGTGGTACTTCGCGGCGGGCTGGGCTGGGCTGGGCTGGGAGGATGTGGGCATGACTGATGACGCGGAGCGGGGTGTGGAGTTCCTGCAGTTGGCCTCCGCCGGGGACATCGAGGAGGCATACCGGTTGACCGCGGAACAATTTATCTCTTCACGTTCTGTAACGGCGACGGGGCGGATGCTGTGCGGTGGATGATGGGGGCATGTTGATTCGGATCGAGGGATCGAATCTGCCCGGACGCGAGTGCGGGCAGGAGCCGGGTGCGCCCGCTTATCGCAACATCCACGTTGCAGTGCAGCGGCGCGACCGGCCGGCTGAGCTGTTCGGCCGGTATCCGGGAGACGCGTTGTCGGCGCAGTGGGAGCTGGGGGTCACGGCCACGCCGGTCGAGGGAGGTTGGGACCTACGTGGCCCGTACGTGCAGGGGCGGCCAGGCAGCCGGTTCATCTACCTGTCGTGGGGGACGGTCGACGATCACGACGTGTTCACGATGTTCCGGCGAGCGAAGCTGTGGCTCGACGGCGTCGCCCCCAGGGTCCTCACAGCGGCCGTCAACAGCGACGTACTGGTGGGGAGGTTGGGGCTGTCAGACGGGCGTGGAGGTCCGCTCTGTGCGGCTGTACGACCGCCTCTGATCGAGTGGTCGGCTTTGTAGTAACGCGATCCGGATCGGTTCATGTGACCCTTCGGGTCACGGATAGTAATCAGTGGCGGCCAGATGTCTCCCCGCTGACTGGCCGCGAGTGGGGAATGCGAACTGGCCACTAACATCCCTGCGGGCAGGCGGGGTGCTCGTCCCCGAGACCGGCCGGCAGCCGGTCATCACCTCGGGCAAGAACCAGGGCAAGCGCCCCTCGGTCGCCACCGTCTACCGCATCCTCGCCGAAGACCGCACGGCCGACGGCACAGCCTGAACATCGCACACGGCAGCTTCGGGGCCGGCATCCGAGCCAGGAACCCGGGCTCTCATCCCCCGCTTGCATCCGGTACCTGGGTACAGGTTTACCGTCGGTGGTGTCCCGGGCTTCGCTGTTCGGGGACGCGATGATGGGAGTGAGCGCGATGACCGACCCGGGATGGGTGCCGCAGTCCTGCACCTTGCCGACCACCGAGCGGCCCCTGCGGGTGGCGGAGTGGGATGGGCTGTTCACCGAGCGACTGGCGGGGGTGTCCCGGCTTGAGCCGCTGCGCGTGCGCCTGGAGCTGTCCGGCGGCGCCGGCGTGCAGGAGCGGGTCCGGGACCTGGCCGAACGAGAGAGCGGCTGCTGCTCGTTCTTCACCTTCACGGCCACCGCCGACATGGCGCGGGTGTGCCTGGACATCACGGTGGACCAGACGCATGAGCCGGTCCTGGACGCACTCGCCGCCCGGGCCCACGCCCTCATGGGGAACGGCCATGAGTGAGCACCTGCGCCGGGGTCAGGTCGCCGAGGCGGCCGGGGTGAACATCCAGACGCTGCGCTACTACGAGCGTCGCGGCCTGCTGGCCGAGCCGCAGCGCAGCAGCGGCGGCCACCGCCTGTACGGCGACGACGCGGTGACCGCGCTGCGTGTGATCAAGGCGGCTCAGCGCCTGGGTTTCACCCTGGACGAGGTCGCCGAACTGCTGGAGACCGGCCGCCACCGCCACGGCCGCCCCGCGGCGGGGCTGCAAGAACGCGCCAAGACGAAGCTCGCCGAGGTCGACGCGAAGATCGCCGACCTGACCACCATCCGCACCGCCCTCCTCTCGGCCGTCGAGGCGGGCTGCGACGACCTGGCCGTATGTGCCCGCAGTGCCTGCTGCCCCATCCCCTTCACCGACCTCGCCGAGGAGAACCGCCATGCCGGCCCCTGCCACTGACGCCCGCCCCCGCCGGACACCGAAGGCACTCGCGGGCCTGGCCGGGCTCGCCTGCCTGGCCTGCTGCCTGCTCCCCGCCCTGATCACCGCAGGCGTCCTCGGCTCCGGAGCCTTGGCCGTCGTGGGATGGCTGCCCGCCCTCGCCATCGCGCTGGCCGCGCTGGCCGGGGCCACCTGGTGGTTCGGCCGGCGCCGCTCCTCATGCTCCTGCACGTCCACGGCCACGGATGAAGACGGATGCGGCTGCGCGGCCGGCACCGACCCGCTGAAGATCACCAATCGCGCCGGTCGCTAGGGCCGCGCCCATGACCGTCGCGCGTTCCGTTGCCCTGTTCGCTCTCGCCGCCCTGTTCGAGATCGGCGGCGCCTGGCTTGTCTGGCAGGGCGTCCGCGAACACAAGGGCTGGGCCTGTACGGCGTGGTGGCCACCTTCCAGAGCGACGACCATTTCGGGCGCATCCTCGCCGCCTACGGCGGAATCTTCGATCCATCGCCTGGGGCATGGCCTTCGACGGCTACCGCCCCGACCGCTTCGACGTCATCGGCGCGCTGGTCTGCCTCGCCGGGATGGCCGTGATCATGTACGCACCCCGCAGCCCGTGACCTGCAGACGCCATCTTCCGCCCGCGGTCCCGGGCCGGGCTGCGAGAATCCGACGGTGACCACTCCCGCTTACTCCTCCCGCACCGCCCTGCTCCGCCGCGGCTTCGCCCTGGAGTACGCCACGCTCGGCTGGAACGTGATCGGCATCGTGGTGCTCGCCATCGCCGCGATCTCCGCGAAGTCGGTGGCGCTGGCCGGGTTCGGCCTGGACTCGCTGATCGAAATCGGCGCCTCCACCGTGGTCATCTGGGAACTGTCTGGCACCGGCGAAGACCGGCAACGCAGGGCGATGCGCATGATCGGCATCGCATTCATCGCCCTCGCGGCCTACCTGCTCGTCCAGTCGACCTGGGTCCTGGTCGCCGGCTTCCACGCACACCACAGCCCGGCCGGCATCGTCTGGACCGCGACCACCGCGGTGGTGATGTTCGCCCTCGCCTTCGGCAAGGCCCGCACCGGTGCTGCCCTGGACAACCCCGTGCTCAAGACCGAAGGCCGAGTCACCCTCATCGACGGCCTCCTGGCCACCGCAGTCCTGCTCGGACTCGTCCTTAATGCCGCCTTTGGGCTTTGGTGGGCCGATCCGCTCGCCGGCTACGTGATCGTCTACTACGGGATCAAGGAAGCGCGAGGCGCCCTGAACCACTGAGACCACCGCCATCGCCGGACACCTCCACGAAGCCCACATCGGTACCCGCTTCGCCCGCGCCTACGTCATCCCCACCAGATGACCGGCCCCCGCTAGGGTGTTCACACACGTCGGCCCCGGACGCTGCCCTTCCCCCCGTGGGGCACCGCCGGGGCCGGCTGCTGTTACAGCCCGGCTCCGGGCTCGTCCACGTTCACGGTCCGCAGCGGTCGGTGGCCCTTCTCGTCGAGCTGGGCGAGTTCGCGGTCGTAGTCGACGGTGATGGAGCCGTAGTAGTTGACCGCCGAGCTGCGGGCCGGGGAGATGTGGGCCAGCACGTCGGCGTCCACCTCACGGCCGGCGTCGCGCAGTTCGCGACCGCGTTGGTGACGACGGTCAGGCACCATGCCTGCTCGTTCTGCTGCTCGGGCTGGCGGCGGGTGATCTTGCCCTCGCGGGCGTAGTGGAGCTGGCGGCGCAGCGCGTGCAGGGACTCGCCCTTGTTCAGCTGCCTGGCGATCTTGCGGCGATACACCGGATCCGACAGGTACTTCGCGGCGTAGATGGTCCTGCGGATGGCGCCGTACTCCTTGAGCGCGGTGGCCAGCGCGTTCTGCCGGGAGGACGCGGAGAGCTTGCCGACGATCAGTGAGGCGGTGGCGTGCCCGTACTTGAGCGATCCGGCAAGACGAAGCAGGTCGTCCCAGTGGTCGGCCACCAGGTCGAGGTTGGCCTTTTTCGTCAGCAGCGGCCCCGCGGTGGGGAACTTCTCCTCGTAGTCGGCCCTGGCGCCCATCCGGTACAGGGCGATCTTGCCCAGGTCACGAATACGAGGCGAGAGCTGCTTGCCCACCAGATCGAAGAGCCCGAAGTTGACCAGCGTCACCCCATGCGTGTCCGTGGCGTGCTCGGTGATCGGCAGGTCGGTGGCGTTGCCGAGGATCTCGTCCAGCACATAGTGCGCCTCGCGGTGCGTGGCCACGATGACCTTCGTGCCGAACGTGGAGTGCTGGTCGGAGACGTGCGTGTAGGTGGAGATCCCCTCGCCCACGAAGTACTTGTTCAGATGCCGGGCGGTGATCGACTTGCCCCGGGTGGGGAACCGCTGCCCGTCCGAGGACGACAGAGTGCCCGAGCCGAACATCGCGGTCATCGGCAGCTGGTGGTGGTAGTTGACCAGGCAGATGTTCGCCTCGCGCAGCGTGTCCTCGCGGATGTACCACTCCGCCGTCCACGCCAGCACGTCGTACGGGATGCCGCAGGAGGTGGCCATCCCGTGGAGCCCCATGTTCGTGGACAGCCCGATCAGACAGGCGATCAGGTTCCTTTTGAGCTGCGGGGAGCGGGCCTGCTTGCCGCCGGCGTGGGTGAAGCAGTCCAGGAAACCGGTGTGCCGGTCCATCTCCACCAGCAGCGAGGCGATCGGCACGTTCGGCAGCATCCGCTCCAGCTCACCATGCAGTTCCTCGGCCTCGCTGGGGATGTCCTCCGCGGTGAGCGGGGAGATCACCAGCTCGCCCGCGTCGTTGAGCCTCACCGGCCCGTCCCCGCCCTTGAGGGTGTCCTCCAGGTCCGACAGGGCCTCGTCCAGCTCGTCCATCACCAGCGGCAACGCCTCACAGGCCTCGGGGCTCTTGCCGACCAGACGGCAGAACTCCACCCGGTGCGCCTCCCACTGGGCGGGCTTGAACAGGTAGGTCTCCGGGTTGTCGTAGCG
Source organism: Streptomyces sp. NPDC048297 (assembly GCF_043201585.1). NCBI lineage: Bacteria > Bacillati > Actinomycetota > Actinomycetes > Kitasatosporales > Streptomycetaceae > Streptomyces > Streptomyces sp. NPDC048297. The sequence goes on along the minus strand of NZ_JBICZA010000070.1, from coordinate 6,006 downwards.
GCGCGAGCCGGGCACGTACACGTCCCCCGAGCGCAGGCCGTCGCGCAAGCTCAGCAGCACGCACAGCTCCCAGTAGTGCCGGTACGCGGTCGCGTCCCCCTTGGCCGCGGCCCCGTCCAGATAGCCCTGCCAGCGGGTCGGCACGAACAGCGTCGGCGCCGCCTCCGGAACCGTGCGGGCACCCGTGGCGTTCAGCTCCTGCAGGATCTGAAGGGCCTCGATGAGCGGCTGGGCCTCGGTGCCGCCCTTGAACCGCACTGCCTTGAGTACCTTCGGGGCGAACTGGCGGATGTAGGTGTAGGAGCCCTCCAGCAGGCGCAGGTGCCCGTGGTCGCGCGGGAGCCGCACCGTGGCCCCGGCGTTGGCCGCGATCAGCCGGGACATGCCGATCTTGCCGCGCAGCAGCGTCCCCACCGCCTCGTCCGGGATACCGGCGTCGGCGAGCACCGGCAGGATCTCGTCCAGCAGGGTGAGCCGGTCCTCCGACAGCTTGGCCCGCTCGGCGAGCTCGTCGCGCAGCTTGATCCGAGCCCGCGACTCCGAGCCCGACAGCGTCTGGTCGAAGAGCTGCACGACGGAGTCCAGGACATCGACGGCGGACTGCGCCAGCAGCGTGAGCAGGATCGGGTGGCGCCGGTTCGCCTCCCGGCGCTCCAGGGCCTGCGCGGTCAGGCGCCGGCCGATCTGGGCGAGGTGACGGCGCCGTTCGGCGGGCAGCGCGGACAGGTCCAGGGCGTGCGCGTCCAGGCCGCGCAGGAACAACAGCTTCTCCACCTCGCCGCCCACGCTGGTGGGCGACGCCTGCACCGGCCCGGTACCCAGCCAGTGCAGCCGCGAGGAACGCAGCGCCGGATCGACGACCAGCAGGTTGTCCAGGCCGCGAGCGCGCTCGCCGGTCAGCAGGTGGGCAACCCGGGCGTGGTTCTCCTGCTCGGCAGCCGTACGGGCACTGGCGACCTTCTCCAGCAGCAACACCACACCGGGCCGGATCACCTTCGCCGAGCGCAGGTACTCGCAGCCCAGACGGAACAACAGCGACGGGGAGTCGTGCTCCATCGCGCGGGCCAGCAGAAACTCGTCCAGCTCCTTGTGCTCAATGGCCTTCGCCTGGTTCCACCCCAGATAGTCGGCGACCTCGCGCAGATGGTCGGTACGGGTCTGCTCCCGCTCGCCGTAGCCCGCCAGATCAGCGGCGGCGCCGAGCACGTTCTCGGCGCGGCGGAACTTCCGCAGGAACGCCTCATCGGCCGGGGTGAGGGTGAAATAGCGAATCAGCTCGTCCTTGCCGATCGCCGGGAACGACCGTAAGCCTTCCATCTCCTCATCCGAGAACACCCGCGTGGCCATCGGCCCCTCCCACCCCACTCGATCAACACCGACGGGCACCACCCGTACCCGGCCGACCAATACGGGCAGACGAAAACCCCCGAACCGGCCTCGCCAATACGGGGGTTGTGCTACCGTGCCGCGCCCTTGCGGAGAGCGGGCCGCTAATCCCGGAGGTTCGCCATCGTCGGGTCGGCCTTGATCTGCTTCGAGCTGTGCACCGCGCCGAGCACCGCGGCCGGCAGCTCGTCCGGCCACTCCTCGGGCTCGACCATCGTCTGCCGGCCGACCGTGAGCACGGACATCAGCAGCCCCTTGGCGACCTGCTGCTGAAGCGCCTCACGCATCCCGCCCTCGCGCGGCGTGATGCCCGCGGCCTCCCGTATCGCCCGCTCACAGTCCCGGGCCAGGTACGGGTGGGCGGGAGCGGACAGCGCCATCATCAGGTTCATCGCCTCGTGTGCGAGCCCGTCACAGATCCGGTTCCACGTCTCGCGGTCGTAGCCGCCCTCCTTGTAGTAGTCGATCGCGAGGGTGACCCCCTCCATCAGCTCCTTCACCTTCGGGGCGACCTCACCCAGGAGCTTCTGGATCTGCTCGTCACTCAGGTCGTTCAGCGGCGGTTCGTCAGCACTCAGCATGGCCGCGACGCTACCGACCCGCCCATGGTCCCCACGCCGTTTACCCGAGATCAGCCCAGATCAGAGGCCGCCGCACGGCTTAGCGTTGTTTTTTCCGCGAGAACTATGGGACCCCCAACAAGATGGCCCGGGGCTGGGGTGCGACGCGGCTGAGCACCGGCAAGGTGGTCTGGTGCGAAGTCAACATGAACCGATGAGACTGGGGCGCCACGCGCGGGAGACCAGGCCGTATTCAAGACTCGCGCTGGAGCCGGGATCGCACCCTCAAGTCCAACATCCGGTAGAAATGCGCTATCCCGCACGGGTGGAGCACAGCCGCCCTCTGCCCACAGGCGGACCAGCGTGTCCTGAGCGGCATGGACGACACCACACCGCCGCCGGCCTCGCGCCCCGGAAGGATCACGAGGCTGTGGAAAGCCGTACGCTGTGGCCGTCTCCTCGAAGCCGGTGATGATGACGGCCGTGTCGACGTCATGTTCCTGGGCGAGCCAGGCGGTCAGTCCTGCTGTTGCCACTCCGGCGCCGACCGCGAGCATGTTGACGTTGTCGGCGCCGCCCGTGGCCAGGTCGGCCTCAGCTGTGCGGATGACTACCTGGCACACGGGCGACTCCGCGCGTTTCGGGCCCGCTTCGCCGCAGGGTCGAGGGATACGTGCACCAGGTCCATGACGGGGTCTTGGAGTGACGTCATGTGGTCATCTTTGTGTCCGGTAGGCCCCTTTGGGGGCCGAACGCCTGCCTCTCTCCCTGGCGGCCGTACAGCTGTCACAAGGTGGGTGCACTGGCCCGTCGCTTTCCCCGTGGCGGCAGGCCGGATCGCCTCGCCAGAGTTGTTGCCCGGCTTCTATCGCAGGTAGGCGATGCCGTCGGTGGTGACGGTGGGGCGCCCACCAGTTCCACTGACGACGATCTTGATGGTGTGCTTGCCAGCCGAAGCCCAGTTCTTGGTCCAGATGGCGTTGCGGTAGGCCGTAGTGGCCGACTTCAGGTCGACGGTCGCGGTCTTGGTTCCGTCAACGTAGACGACAGCTTGTCCTGAGGTGGAGGCGCGCGAGACGACCCAGGCCACTGAGCGACCTGTGAACGTCCAGCTCAGCGAGGCGTTTTTCGTGGCGCTGCTCAGGGATGTGCCACCGAGATAGTTGGTGGATGCCTTCTTGGTCCAGGTGCCGGTCTTGGTGGCGGACGTCTCCTGGACGATCTCCGGGGTGGCCGATGCCGTGGCGACGGTGCTGTTGCCCGCCAGGTCCTGGGCAGTAAGGCTGAAGGTCGTGGCCGAACCGGACGTGGCGGTCAGCTGGGCGCTGGTCGCGGTGGGTCCGTAGGTCTTCGCTGTGGGGGCAGTCAGGCGAATTTCCTTCAGACCCGCACTGTCGGTGGCCTTCCAGCCAAGTGTGACCGGGACGGCGGTGGTCGCGATGGTTCCCGTGCGCAGAGACAGCGTCGGCTTAGTGCTGAACACGGGCGGGGTGGTCTCCGCTGTGACTGCGACGCTCGATGAGGTGCTGGTCTTGCCCGACTGGTGGGTCGCGCGGACCTGTACCGTGTGGCTGCCGGTGGCGAGGGTGACGGTTGCGGAGGCTGCGGCGCCGGTCTTGGTGGCGACGCTTTGTCCGTCGACGAGAGCCTCGTACTTCGTGATGAGGGAAGCCGGGGTGGCGGCCGTCCAGTTGAGGGTGACCGTGCCCTTAGTCAGGTAAGTGTTCCCTGACAGGCTCGCGCCGGAGACCGATTTGATCGCGAGTGCGGCAACGGGACCCGCGGCCCAAGTACGCAAGGTAGGAAGCTGATTGTACAGGGCCGTACCTGGGCATTCGGTGGCGTAGGCGTCCCGGTGGCCCGATATCCGGTTGAAGACCGCGGACTGCCCGAGTGCGAACTTGCCGTTGGCCTTGCCTGCCGTCAGCGTCACCTTCCCCAGAGGATCCACCTTGTACTGGCCGAGCTTCCAGGCGGCGAGGCGGGCTACGGAGGTCTTCGCAGCGATCGGGGCGTCCTCGGTCGTGTAGGTACCGATCACGGCGATGCCTGTGGTGTTCGTGTTGAACCCCTCGGCCTGCGCACCGATCACCGGCCGGTCGATGCCGCCCTTGCGTCCCTCGAAGATCGTGCCGCACTTGTCGACGACGAAGTTGTAGCCGATGTCCTTCCAGCCCTGGTTCAGGTGCAGGGCGCGCAGACCTCGCACGATGGCCGGGGAGTCGGCGCAGGAATAGGCGTTGGTTTGGGCGGTGTGGTGAACGAAGACCGCGTTGATGGTCGTGCCGTACTCGGGCGCTTCGTTGTTGAGCGACTCGTCCGCTCCCCAGGCCGCCCGGCTCACGACCGGGGGCTGAGGCACGGTAGAAGTCGGTCCGGCCGTCGTGCTCGCCGAGACTGTGGGCGCTGCCGAGGTGGTGGCCGGAGAAGCGACCGGGGGAGAGGCCTTCGTCGCCGGGTCAGTGGGTGTCGGGGGCGTCGACGTCTCACTCGCTGGCGTGGACGGTGCCGCTGCGGACACGGACGCCTCACTCGTGGGTGCCGCAGAGTCGACGGGGTCGGTAGGCGTGCCAGTGGGCTCGGGTGTTTCCCCGTCCGTGACGAAGGCTGCCGCCTCCATTCCCGACTTGGCCGAGGCGCCGGGGTCGACCATGTCCAGCCGTAGTCCGTCGAGGAGCTTGCCGTCTGCGGCGACTTTTATTTCCACCCCGTCCGACGGACCGAACCAGGCTGCGCCCGTGGCTCCACGCATACCCTTGCGTGGAGCGTCCTCCCCGCTTCCGCCGTCGGCCTCCAGCGCTATCCAGTTGGACCACTTCTGCGTACCCACGGTGCGGGCCCGGGCCTCGACGGCGCCGGAGATATGCGCCTGGGGGTCGTCCCACGACAGCCTCAACATGCTGAAGGATGCAACTCTACGCCGGCTCAGCGAGACATGGCCGGTGTCATCGGCGCGCAGAGCCGCCGACCGCACCTGGGTGACGATCGGCCCCCCAAGGCCCTTCGCATCTGACTCCGAGTCGGAAGCCTCCCACGGCTGGACGACGATTACTCCCGCTGACACTGCGGTCGCCACAGCAACCGCACCCCACATCACACGCCGCTTCACGCAGCCCACCCCATGCACAGTCGGATCAGAACATGACAGATCTACAGAAAGACAGCATGTGTTTCAGCTGTCTGGGTCCGGAGAGAGGGAATCTACACGGCGAACTGGCCCGGGCGGAAAGCCAGTTGATGCTGGGTCTGTGTTGGGCATGGCTCGCGGCCGGCGCTGGTGGCGAGCCACACTCATCGTCTGGCAGTCGCTTGACATCCATAGGAGCATCAGCCGGGCTATAAGCGTGCTCACCTGCCAGACCATAAGCCGAACGGCCCGCCGGAGAATCCGGCGGGCCGTTCACGAAGTATCGAGACTAGGAACTACTGTTGTTCCGCTTGGATATCCAGGATTTGACCGTCCTTCCGCCCCTCCACAGCAGTGTGATAGTGAAGAGAGTAAAGACGGATAGGCGGAATGCTTCGTCAGCGGATACCTGGCTAGGGTGATCTGTGAGCTTCACCCCAATGATTAGCCACTGCCAGAAGTGGGCGGCTCTCCCCATCACCCGAAGTGGTTGTATCGCCAGGATTGGGTTCGCCACGGCCTAAACCATGCTCCACGAAGAGCGTAGTTATGCATGTGCACGCCTCCATTTCGCCCCCACCTGGTGACGTGCCGCACGATGTTCCGCGCATGCCAGTAGTCACTTGAAAGGCCAGATGCAGCAAAGAGAGAACGACCCAATCCCCCCCATCCATGCCTTCTCCATGCGGCACGGATGACACCCCGACCTCTCCAGGCTCTGTAGCCCACGCGACCCGCGCGACCAACACCGGCGCCGCAAAAGCTTGTGCACAGGAACGCGGCGGAATAAGCGGCATCGTTATAGGAGTGCTTCGCCCTCCATCGCGAGAGCCACCACTTGCCGTTGAGGTCGTAGGCGTTGATGGGGTCGCTGGGGTAGACGTAGGCGTTTGCGTTGCCGCCGGGGACGGGGTCGGTGGACAGGAAGCGTCC
>NZ_JBICZA010000069.1:0-15158 GCF_043201585.1 Streptomyces sp. NPDC048297 | reverse complement strand
AGTTGCACTCGTGTCACACAAGACGGTCTACAGGATCGAAGATCACCGCGAGCGGGAAGCCCGCAGATTGATCACGACCCGATACGCGCCCTAGGACCATGGATCTAGGAGATACCCCTTCGGGGGCGCAAGCGCCCACGCGCCCGACACCGTCTCGGCCAAGCAGCTCCTCGGCGAGTACATCGCGGCGTGCAAACACCGCCCGCCGGACGCCTTCCTGAACCATCTCGGCGGACAGGTGCGCAAGCTGCTCGACGAGGGCATCGCCCCCGCCCACCTCCGGGCCGCCCTCGAACGCCACCGGGCCAAGGGGCTGTCCCCGAGCGTCCTGCCCAGCCTCGTCCACGAGGTCATGAACGCCACCTCCCCCGCCACGCCCGCCGCCCACCGGGCTTGGACGAACCCCACCGACGTCGTCGCCGCCTACGGAGATGAACTCTGACCGCCACCCTCACCCGCGCTCCCCAGCGCGTCGGCCCGCTCGCCGACCGGCTCAACACGATCCTCGCCAACCGCGGCATCGACCCCGCCGCTGCCACCCAGGAGCCGGCGCCCGAGACCGTCACCGCCCTGGAACTCGCCGACGCCCGCATCCCCGCCCGCTACCGCCGCGCCCTGGCCGACCACCCCCAGATCACCACCTGGGCCGACCAGACCGCCCGCGCCGGACGACCCGGCCCGACCGGACCCGGCATCGCCGAGGGCCCCTCGCTGCTGATCGCCGGCCCAACCGGCACCGGCAAGACCTACCAGGCATACGGCGCCGTACGCGCCCTCCTCACCCGAGGCGTCCGCCTGCGCTGGGAGGCCGCCACGTCCGCCGACCTCCACGCGCGGCTCCGCCCCCGCGCCGGCCACGACGGCGAACGCGAGCTCCAGACGCTGTCCCGCAGCCCGCTGCTGCTCCTGGACGACCTCGGCGCGGCCAAGACCAGCGAGTGGACCGAGGAGCTGACCTACCGGCTGATCAACCACCGGTACGAGCACATGCTCCCCACCCTCATCACCACCAACCTCCCGACCGCCGAGCTGCGCATCGCGCTCGGCGACCGCGTCGCCTCCCGTCTCGCCGAGATGACCGAGCGGGTCGTCCTCACCGGGCCCGACCGACGCCGCACCGCACCCGCCGCCTGACGGGTACACGCTCCCTCCCCACCGCCTCGCCCGCCCTCGCTTCCGCCTGCCCTCTAACGCGCGGGCCCCATGGAGAGCCTCTGCATGACACCTGGCACCACCACGCTCATCAGCGCCGAAAGCATCGGCATGCCCGTCCTGCCACACTGGATCCCTGTGCCTGCGGCCATCGCGGTCCTGCTCATCACCCTCGCCTTGGTCACTCGATGGCTGTGGCAGCACGCCCGCAAGCGCGGCGACGGGGAGCGGCGTAGCAGCGCCGCCGTCCGGGTCGCCGCTGTCGCCGCGATCGGCTGCACCGCGTACAGCGCGGACACCAGCTGGCGCTTCGCCGCCGACTACCTCGGCATGGGCAGCACCGTCGAGCGCGCCTTCATGTTCGCCGTCGCCGAACTGGCCTCGTTCGCAATGGCTTTGATGGCACGCCAGAACCTGAAGGGCCCCAGGCAGGCGCCGGGACCGCCTGGCGTCCTGGTGTGGGTGATCACCGGAGGCCAGATCATCCCCGCCTACGCCGAGTCGGGTCCCGTCGGTGGCACGGTCCGCGCCCTGATCGGCCCGGTCATGGCCGCAGTCCTCTGGCACCTGGCCATGGGAATCGAGCTACGCCACCACACCCCCGAGGCCGCCTCACGCAGCCTGCTCGCAATCCTCGGCCGGCAGGCACGCGAGCGACTGCTGGCGCGTCTGGGCATCCACGACCAGGACGCCGATGCCGCACGGCTCATCCGCGAACGCGCCCTGAGCCGGGCCGTCACGTTGATCCTCCGCATCGAAGCGATGCCCGAAGCGAAGCGCAACAAGCGCCGTGGCCGGCGTGCGACTCGGCGCCTGCACGAAGCGCTGGAGAGGGCCGACGTCGACGGTGATCTTCGCCAGGACGAGCTGCTGCTGCGGAAGCTCGGGACCCGGCAGCAGGCCACACGGTTGGCCTCGCTCCCGCTGCCCGAACGGTGGGAGACGCCCGCAGACCGAGTCAGCCAGCCCCGCGCTGTCGCGGCGAAGCGGGCAAGGCCCGAGGGCCCGGAGGCCGTACCGAATCCGGGCGAGGAAGGCGTACACCGGTCGGACCGTCCGGAATCCATCGTCCGCCCTCAATCCACTGTTGATGCAGGCGCGGAGGTGAGTACGGGCAGAGACACGGGTGCCGAGCCCGGCGGGAAGCCGGAGCCGAAGCGCCCGGGTCGCAAGCCCGACCTGCCGCGGGGTGCCCTCATCGCGTACGCGGAGCGCACCTACCGCGAGACGGGTCGCCTCTCGCGTGACTCCCTCAAGGCAGCTGTCCGTGCCGACGGCCACCAGGTCGGCACCGACCTTGCCCAGAGCATCGTCAACGCGGTCAAGGCCGAGCACCAGGACTCCGCCCGTACCGGCCACCCCCACTGAACTCGCCCCCGCACCTCTAACCACACATCGCTGAAAGGCCCTTCCGCCATGCCCCGCTCGACCACGCCCGCCTGGGACTGCCACAACTGGTCCTGCCCCATCTGCACCGCACCTGGGCGCGACGAGATGACCCAGCTGCGCTGCGCCATCCTTACTCTGCTGGAACACGGACGATGGATGGTCCAGGACGAGATCTCCCTTCCCGACATCCTCGCTGGCGGCGGCCACTACCTGAGCCGACTCAGGATCGGCCCCTGGGCCAGATCGATTTCGACACCCCGGTGCCCACCATCGAGCAGTGGGCTTGGCTCGAGGCCGAGCTGCGCCTGGTTGTCGCCCGCGCCGCCGGACTGGATGCCGTCAGCACCCTCGACCCGCGCATCGATGGCGTCCTGGCCTCCGCGGCTCGCCTCCCGGAGCGGCGCCTGGTGGATCTGCTCGACCTCGCAGCCGAACAGTTCGCCGAGCTCAACACGCAACCGCGCGCCGCCTGAACCCACCACCCCCGCAACCCCGACACAAGGACATCGCGTCGTGCGCGACCACTACCCCGAACTCCCCATCTCCCAAGAGCAGATGGTCACCACTCCCGTCACACGCGCAGCAAGCAATGGCGATGGACCGTCCATAGGCCGGTCCATCGCGAACTCCTCCGCCCCGGGGGTGGCGGAGGAGCAGCTCCGGCACGAGGGCGTGCCGGAGCAGGAGGGAGTGGGCGCCGGCAGTCAGCCGACCGCTCTCGTCTTGGGGGCCAAGCCTCGTACGCCGTATCGCCGTGCGAACCTCGACGCGCAGCGTTCCGAGCACGTCACCGCCCGCTTCGCGCCGCATGAAAAGCACGACATCCAGTCGGCGGCGAAAGCCGAGCACGTGACCATGGCGCGATACATCGCCGACGCCACCATGGCCCGCGTCCGCGGTGAGATCACCGTCGCCGCCCTCCGCACGGTCTACGACGATGCGGTCGACGAGCTCGCCGCCCAGCGGGCGCAGATCGCCCGGATCGGTAACAACGTCAACCAGATCGCCCGCCGCCTCAACTCGGGCGGCGATCCACACCCTGTGGACGCGGCGATCCTTCAGCGGGCGGAGCGCCTGCTCGCCACCGCCCACGACGCGGTCCGGGCGATCGACGACGCGGCCTTCCGGGCAGCCAGGCAGAAGACGAGCGGCCTGAGTTGATCGCGAACATCGTCAAGCCGGGCAACCACACCCGTGGCGTTCTGGCGTACCTCTTCGACAAGGGCCACGCCAACGAACACACCGACCAGCACATCGTCGCGTCCTGGGATGACTTCATTGCCGACCCCGGCCCGTGCGACAACCCCGGGCACAAGCAGCGGCTCGCCCAGCTCACCAAGGCTCTGGATCTGCGGGTCGAGCAGGCCGGCGACAAGGCGCCCGAGGGGCATGTGTGGCACTGCTCGGTGCGCGCCGCGCCCGAGGACCGCATCCTGACCGATGACGAGTGGGCGACGATCGCCAAGCGCATGGTCCATGCGACCGGCATCGCACCGCAGGGTGATCCGGACGGCTGCCGGTGGGTGGCCGTGCGCCACGCGGACGACCACATCCACATCGTCGCCACCAAAGTCCGCGGCGATCTGCGCCCGGCAAGGAACTGGAACGACTATCGCCGCGCCATGGCCGAACTCGCCATGGTCGAGAAGGACTTCGGCCTGACCAGAGTTGCGCGTGGCCCCGAAGCTGCCGCCGGCACTGCGGCGGCGAAGCGCCCCACCCGCGCCGAGCAGGAGAAGGCCAAGCGGCTGGGTCACCCCACGACGGCGCGTGAGCAGCTGCGGCATACCGTGCGCACCGCGCTCTCCCACGCGAAGGACCTGGAGGAGTTCTTCAACCTGCTCGCCGACGCCGGCCTTCAGGTCGAAACCCGCACGCTGCCCTCCGGCGACCTCGGCGGCTACAAGGTCGCCCTGCCCGACCACGCCAACACCGCCGGCGAGCCAGTCTGGTACTCCGGCTCCAGCCTCGCCACCGACCTGTCCCTCCCGCAGATCCAGCAGCGCCTGGCCGCCACCGAAGCGCATACCGCCACCATAGCCTCACCAGCCGGCCACTACCGGCGCAGCCCGTGGCACCAGGCCACCGCCGCCGCGGAACACATCCCCCACCACCTCGATCACGCCGACGACGGCGCCGCCCAGGCCCACCTGACCGTCTTCAGCGAGGTCCTCTACGCCCTGCCCGCCCACGCCCCCGTCCACCTCAAGGCCGAACTCCAGCGCGCCGCCGTCGCCTTCGAGCACGCCGCCCACACCCGTGCCCGCGCCGACCACCAGCACGCCCGCGCCCTGCGCGGCGCCCTGAAAACCATGCGCTACCAGCCCGCAGACCACACCGGCCTGGCCATGCTCCTGGACGCCGCCATACTCGTCGTCCTCGCAGCCCAGCGCCGCAGCGCGCTGCGCCACCACAACCGGCAGGTGGCCGCCGCCCGGCAAACCCTCCTCCATCTCCAGGCCGCCTACGACCAGATCGCCCCCACCAGCCTCGCCGTCCTCGTCAGCCACCGCCCGTCCGACAACACCGTCCACCGGTATGCCCGCACCCTGCACGAGGTCCTGCCCTCCCACGCCGCACAGATCCTCACCGAGGACGCCTGGCCCGCGCTCACCGCCGCCCTCGCCGCCGCCGAAGCCGCCGGCCACAACCCCGCAACCGTCCTCCAACAGGCGGCCCGGCAACGCTCCTTGAACGACGCCAAATCGGCATCGGAAGTTCTCGTCTGGCGCATCCAACGCCTCGGCGACCGGCACGCACCCGGCCCAGGTGCACGAGCCGCGCAAGCCCGCAGCCCCCACGTCCTGTCCACAGCCCGGGCGATGGCCGCGACACCCCCCACCTCCACGCCGCCGCCGTCCCCCACTCACCGGACGCGGTGAGCACGAGCCCTCTCACACAGCGGCTGGGCACATCCCGCGTCCGCTGCCGAGAGCCACCAAAAGTCCCGATGACAACAACCGATCAACAACGGCAGCCCTGCAGCACGAAGCACAGCTCCGGCAGTCCGTGCAGCACACGGACGCTCTCCGCCTCTCCGACGGCAACCCCGCCCCGCCGCTGACCCAGCTCGTCGAACGGGGCGACATCACCTGGGAACAGGCCCACCAGCGCGCCGAACAGTTCCTCGTCCACCGGCGGAACGCCATCCGGCAAGCCCAGCAGTCTCTCCGCGTGGTCGCCGAGAACTGGGCCACGGTCCAAGAGCTCGCTGCCCGGCCCGACACCCCCTACACACGGGGCATCCTCAACGACCTCATACCTGAAGACCGCACCCTCGTCCAGGACCTGACCGCCCTGGCCTGATACGGCGACGCTCCTGGAGGCCGGCCTTGTCGGCTCCGGCCTCCAGGAGCGAGGACAGTGAAGCCCGCCCAAGTCACGGGGCTCACACCCGTGGGGACCGGCAGGCACGTCTGTGACCAGGGAACGAATCTGGCGCCATCGGAACCGGCCTTGGCGTTGGACTCTGTGGCGCCGTCCATGCCTGCCGATCCCGCCTCATCACCCCGTAAGCCTGACCGCCGTAGCCTTGGAGCACGCCTTGCGCATGTGGGCGTCGACCAGGCTGGGGCTACCGGAGACCACGACGACCACCGTCCCGGTGCGGACGGCCGTCTGCTTCATGACGCTGCCGCGCCCGCCAGTGGTGAAGGTGAGCAGCAGGCTCCACCGCTCGTCACCCAGCCGGGGCGCAGGCACCTTCCGAGTCGTGACCGCGACGAGGGTATTTGCCGACGAGCACCTGGTAGCTGGGGCAGGAGGTCATCGCCTCGAAGATTCTGCCCAAACCGCTTGAGAGCTCCGTCGCCGTGCCGCTGTACAAATCCTCGGACACCCCGGAGCCGGTGCTGCCCGCGTACGTGAAGGACGCCTTCGCCCTACGCGGGAAGTCGAGGCTGCCGCCGACCGCGGCCTCGCCGCCGAGCTTCTCCAGCGCGAGACAGCCGGTCACGGTGACGTCATCGTGCCAGCTGGGTTGCTCCGCCTTGCGGGCATAGCCCTCGCCCAGGTCGCTCTCGTCCAGAAGCCGCTTGCTCAACGTGGCTGAGGACAACGGCCTTGCAACCGGGGCATTCCTGCCCTCCTGGCGTCCGGATACGGAGGTGGAAGACGTCGGGTCCGTGGCGTGGGTGCCGCCGTGGGAGCAGGCCGCAAGGACCAATACGGACACAGTGCCCAGGCAGAGCGCGGTCGTGGTGGAAAAAGGCATGTGAAACCCCATGTCGGTGCGGAGTGAACGGTCTGACTAACCCGGCTCTCCGGGCCGGCGATGTGTAGGGGAAGGGGAAAGGGGGTTTCGTGGGAGTCAGTGGCCGAGATGGCGGAGCCCGTCCTCAAGGGTGGGGTGCCAGTGGTTGGCAGGACCGGAGTGGCGGTTGTACCAGGCCGCGTCCAGGCCCAGCTCTCTCTCCGTATGGGCGGCACGGCACCGCAGCCACACCGAGTCGTCGCGCAGGCAGAGGACAACCCAGTTCCGGTACGCACCGCATTTGGGGCACTCGCGTACCTCGCCGTCGATGACGAGCGGCTGGTCCCAGGGCATCATGAACCCGGCGACGTCCTGGCGGGACGGTGCCCTGAATTCCGACGGCAGGAAGTCGGGTTCCGCCGCAGCCTCCGTGGTGTCATGGGCGGTAGCGGCGACCGAGCCGGGCGCATCGGTCCAGGGCATTTCCTTGTGCATCTGCAGCGCTTGGCACGCACGCTGAGTCTCACGGAACTCACGGTCGGCGCGAGCACGCCGTCGGAAAATCCGGAACATGTGGGTCTCCTTCTCTGCAATCTGGCAAGTTCGGGGAACGGTCCGCTCAGGGAGAAGCCGCGATCGGCGAAGGGAGCAGCACAGCAGCCACTACCGGGGCGCGGGCCGTCAGCTGCGGCGCACGACCATGAGCCTGCCCTCGGCATCCTTGGGCAGGATCCGGCGGGACACCAAGGTTGGCGAGGCCAGCGAGGAAGCGAAGGCGGCGACCAGGTCATGGGGGACGCTGGCGCTGAAACTTGCGCACCACAGATACGGAACCCCGAGAACGGGTTCCGCCCACGCCTGCCACCCCATCAAATCCGGGCGCGGATCCGCGTCCTGGACAAGCGGCGGCTGCAGTCCCAGAGAGACGGTGGCGGAGAACCCGGGGTCCATGGCGGTGGTGTGGGGGCAGTCCGCGTCACGGACCCAGCCCTGGGCGCCGAGCGCGTTCAGGACCGTCTCGGGTCCCTCGTAGCCGAGGTCGGGTGCCTCGCGGGCGTCGATGGCCACGAGGAGGTCGACGAGTGCCTCATACGGGACACCGGCGGTGAAGTATGCGTTCCACTCCGCCATCGCGGAGTCGGCATGCGGGCGGGCACTCAGCTGCCAGGCCACGGGCAGCCCGCCCAGCTCGAACGGGTAGGCCGCGAGGACCCACTCGGCCCCGCGCAGCTCGTCCGGGCTGACGTACAACAAGGTGTTGTGGGTGGTGGGCCACATGCGCCAGCCGAGGCCAGCAAGGGCGTCGCCGATCTGCTCGGCGAGTACGCCGTCGTCACCAGCCAGGTGCCGCGGAGCGACCCAGTACGACGGCTCCTGCGAGTCGGATCTGAAGGGGTCGCTGGGATGGTGCGGATACAGAGGCGCCTCCATGGGATCGGGGGTAGGTGTTCTGGCGGAGCGTTGTACGTTGGCATGGCTTGCCGCCAACGCACCAGTCCTTCAAGGGGTCTTTCCTGTCTGCCCCCGGCGAACTGCTGTGTTGGCGCCCTCGCTCGCTTCCCTCTACGCCACGTACTGATCCCTCGATCGCCCGAGACGGCAAACAGAACGGCGCCGACTCACACAGGTGAGTCGGCGCCGCGCGTGACCTCAAACGTCGATGCGGGCGACCTTACGGCCCACCTTGAGGTACAGCTCGGCGCCTTCAAGGGCACCTGCCTCGCTCACGACCTCGCCGAGCGTCTGCTGGACGGAAGCCTCCGTGAGCGGAGTGGCCTGCTGGTCTCCGTCTGTCTCCCTGATCAGGCGGAGGCCCTTCTGCTGGGCCACGCGGCGCACGGCGGAGATGCTGGGCGCGAAGTCCAGCGTGCGGCTGACCAGGGCTCCGATCGTGTCGTCGGCGTGGTCCTTCAGGGTGACGACGGGGAGGTTCTGGGTGTCGCCGAAGGACCGCTTGGAGAAGCGAGCCGTGAACTCCGCGCGGGCGGCGGCAGCCGCGTCCAGGCCGTGAAGGGCGGCCACCACCTCGCCGGCGAGGATGCGCTTGATCGCCATCGGGTGGGCAGTTCCCTCCTCCAGGCGCTTGGTGATCACGCGGATCTCGTCGTCGGTCCATTCGGTGAGCAGCTGGAGGTACGGCTCGGTGAGGTGGTCGGGGATGGACATCAGCCGGCCGTAGACGTCATCGGCCGACGCCGTCAGGCCCACGTAGTTGCCCTTGCTCTTGCTCATCTTGGTGCCCGTGCCGTCGGTGCCCTCGATGAGCGGGGTGGTGATGACGACCTCGGGGTCCTGCTCCGAGATCTCCATGACCTTGCGGCACATCTGGAGGTTCAGCAGCTGGTCCACACCGCCGAGTTCGACGTCGGCGTCGATGGCCACGGAGTCCCATGCCATGACGACGGAGTAGACGAACTCGGCGACAGACAATCCATGGCCATCGGCTAGCCGGGTGCGGAAGTCCTCGCGCTGAAGCGACATGGAGACCGGCACCCGGGCGAGGACCCCGACGAGCTCCGGCAGGGTGACCTTGTTCAGCCACTCGCCGTTGAAGCGCAGATCGGCACGCTCGAAGCCGATGTCGATCATGACGTCGCGGCCGAGTTCTTTGGCCCGGGCAGCGGTGTAGGGGTAGACGTCGGGCTGCCAGGTAACAGTGTCGTCCGTCTCGTCGAGAAAATACTCCACCCAGTCCCGGCTGCTGTAGCCGCTCCTGATGAAGTAGGTCTCGCTGCCGCCGAGAGGCTGGCGGGAGGTCGCGGTGTTCGTGTGCACGAGAGACTCCTTGCTTACTTCGGCCAGTGGGAGAACAGCGAGAGCATCCGCTCGACCAGCTGCTCGCGTACGGTGCGCCACTCGGGCCCTCCGGCACGGCGCGCGGCCGAGACCCGGTCGTACTCCCGGCCGTCGACCTCGGGCAGGCACGCGTACATCTGGAGCAGCGCCGAGCCGTCGTCGGTGGGCGCGGTGTCGGTGTCCGCCGTGAGCAGGGCTCGGATGTCCTCGGCGCACATGGAGGCGTCGATCCCGGAGCCGGGGATGCTCTTGCTCATCTTGGGGAGGCCGCCGAGGCCGGGGATCATCTTGGTGTAGATGCCGGCCAGCTGTTCCGCGGGCAGGCCCCAGCGTTCGGCTCCGCGCCGGGCGAGGGCGACGTACTTGTGCTCGTCGACCCCGAGAGAGACCAGGACGTGACGCCCCTCGCGAAGGAGGTGGACGAAGTCCGCGGCCATGAGCAGGGTGGCCTGCTTCATGCCGTAGTTGAGGTGGTCGAAGACCCCGTGGTTGCGGTAGAGGCCGGCGAGGTCCTCCTCCGCCCAGTGGAAGTCGTCGTCGTCCAGGTGGCGCGACAGCAGGAACGCGGTGGCCATGACGTCGGTCTCGCCCTCCTGCCTACGCAGCACGCCTCGCTTGGCGTCGAACCCGAGGCCCAAGACGAACTCCTCGTACTGGTCGGCGAGCTTCCGGACCGAGTCCAGTGGCGTACGGCGGGCGTTGTAGGAGTCGAGGTCGCCCAGCACGATCTGGACGTCGAGGCCGCACTGCTGCAGCTTGATCGCCCTTAGCAGCTGGAAGAGGGTGCCGGCGTGAGGCGGCCCGCCGAGCCCGACCCCGGTGGTGACGATCGCGGGCTGCCCGTCCGCGACGGCCTCCGCGAACCCGCGCGCGGCCGTGTGGCACACCCACTTCGTCCGCAGGTCGTCGGGGCTCATCCCGGAGAGAGCGAAGTCGATGGCGCCGAGCCCCAGGCGCTCGTAGCGGTGCTGGTCGATGACGTTCTCGTAGTACGCGGTGTCGAACTTCATGCGATTCCTTCCAGATGTGTCTGCTCACGGAGGGCGAAGGCCCGACGGACCAGCGGTTCGAAGCCGTCGACCAGGAGGTCTCCGAGCACCTCGTTGCGGGGCGCCGCGACGCTACCGAGATCTGCGGTGACCGTTCCGTCGGCGAGGACCCAGACCCGGAACGGGTACTGGTCCTGCGGGGCACGCGTGGGCTGGGCGAAGATCTCCACCCCGTCGACCATGTGGCGCACCTCGTCCACGGCCCGTACGAAGTCGTCCCGCTCGAAGGCGTAGATCTCCGCCTTGCGGGTGTTCGCACGGCCGATGGGTCGGTACTGGGAGATCAGCCAGTATTCGACGTCGGTCTGCTGGGTCACGCCGGCGATGAGCTTGGCGAGGCGAGGCAGTTCCCTCACGGAGCTGGCTGTGGTGAACGTGTTGAACGCGAGCCGTCGCTGGTCGGCGGTGAGGAGCTCGACGTTGGAGAGGAACCGTTCGAAGTACCCGTGCCCGCGGAACCAGTTGGCCGTCTCGGCGCTCGGGCCGTCGACGGCCAGGGAGTAGATGGTCACGTGGTCGCGGAGGCCGGTGTAACGATCACCCAGGAGCAGGCCGTTGGTGTGAAGGTTCGTCTCGAAGCCGACTTCGGTGGCGTGCCGGAGGGCGATCTCCAGGTGGTTGTCATACGGCATGACCGGATCACCGCCGGTGAAGACGCACCGGTGGGCCTCGGACTCCGACCGGACCCGGTCGATGACCCGGCGGACGGTGTCGGCGTCGGTGTTGACCCGATTGCGTTCGCGGTAGCAGAAGCGGCACACGCCCGGTGAGGTGCTGGTGGGCTTCAGGTCCCAGGCGTTGCAGTCGGTGTTGAGGACCAGGTGGACGATCGCGAGTTCGTCATGCGTCAGCACGCTGCTGTCTCCTTGATGCCGGGACTGACCAGTGGGGCTGACGCGGAAACGGGCCGCAGGAGCGAGTTGAGCTGGTGCGGGGCGCCACCCGTGAGCCGTACGAACTGCTGGAGGGTGTCCAGGCCCGCGCCCGCGTCGATGATGGTGAGGGCCTTGTCGATGCCGGACTGGATGGTGGGGGTGGCCTCGGACATCAGCATGAGGAGGGCTGCGTTGAGGGCGACCGCGTTCCGCGCCTGACTGGTGTCGCGGCCGGCCAGTACGCGGATCGCCGCGGCGACGTTCTCCTGCGGGTCCTCGTGCTGGGTGACGGACTTCAGGTCCTGCGGCATCGAGGCTGTGCCCTTACGCACCGCGTCATTGAACGCCAGGTCCTCGTCGCCGGCGTTGATGCGACAGGCGCGCACGGTGCTTCCGGGGAGCAGCTCGTCGACCTGGACGGTCTGGCCGACGCTGGAGTTGATCACCGCCACGTCCAGCAGACCGAGCCGGGACAGTAGCCGGGCGGAAGCGCTGACGGCGGGGTGTGAGAGGCCGTACACGTAGGCAGAGCAGGTGACGGGGCTGAGGAGGGCAGGGAACGCCAGGCTGAGGGCATGGACGGCCTGGAACCTGCCTCCGTAGCGGCGGTCGAACTCGGGCACGCGGTTTTCGATGGAGAAGAACCCGAAGCCGACCTCCGCCGTGATGTCCACCATCGCCTGGTGCGGCACGGTGTCGCTCGTCGCACCCACGAGATCGATGAAGTCGCGGGACCCGGTCTTCGACGAGGCACTACGCGATCCGAGCTTCGCGACGTGCGCTCCCCGGTCGCCGCCACCAGCGCGGCGGCAGTACTGAGGTTGATCGTCTTGAAGGTCTTCTTCCCGCTGCCCGTGTAGCCGACGAACCGCATGCCATCCGGCGGCTGGTGGAAGTCCCAGCTGTCGCGGTCCAGGGACGTCGCGGCTCGGACCGCGGCCTCGACCTCCTCCAGTCTCGGTCCCCGTAGGAGCAGTCCCGTCAGGACGCTCCCCAGCATCACGTCGCGAGTGCCGCTTTCCGGTAAGGCGAGGATGCGCGCGATTCCTTCCTGCACGTCCAGGGGTGAGATGTCGGCCGGCGAGTTGATCTTTTGGGCCAGCAATGGCGTTGTGATCACCACGGCTTGGGCTCCTTCCGTCACGTTTCGGATATGAGCAGGACCTTGAAGGGACGGTGGCGTGCTTCGTTGTTCAGGGCCGCTAGTCCCTGTGGCAGTTCGCTGAGGGGGAAGCGATCTCGGGTCATCAGAGCGGCCCAGTCGCCGCCCTTGGCGATGACGTCGATGGCGTCCCTGAAGTCGTCGTGGCCGTCCGCGCGGCAATAGGAGAAGGAGCCGCGCAGGGTGATCGAGCGACGGAAGACGTCCCGCAGGGGGACCGAAAGAACGACGCGGGGCGCGTACGCGTTCTGGACGAGAACCGTGCCTCCGTCACGAACAGCCTTCAGCGCCTGGCGTATGGGGGCGTCGCTGTGACCAGACGCGGCGTCCACGACGGCATCGCACTCCGGCAGCTCGACAGAGTGGAGAGTGATGTGCCGGTCGAGGACGTAGCGCAGCTGATGCGACCGCGAGGGCTCCCTGACCAGCATGTGCACGTCCCACCCCGCCTCTGCCGCGCAGATGGCCGTGCACACCGCAAGAACGCCACCCCCGATGATGCCGAGCCGGCCCATAGGCAGCCGAAGCCCGCAGCGGACTCCGTGCAGGGCCACCGCCATCGGATCGGCGAGGACTCCGTGCGCGGGATCGTGCAGCTGGAGAAGCGGGATGACGCTCTCGCGGGGCACTCTCACGCAGTCGGCGAGACCTCCGGGGAAATCCCAGCCGATGCGCCGGAGTCGTGGGCAGAGGTGGACATGGCCGCGGTCGCAGTAGTGGCACGAGCGGCAGGAGACCAGCGGGTCGATCGCGACCCAGCCATCCGTCTCCGTGTCGACGCCGACGATCTCGTGCCCCGGATACCACGGTGCGGGCAAACGCTCCTGCCATGGGTGACTGAGCTTCGCGACATCGCTTCCGCATAATCCCGTGTAGCGCGTCTTGATGATCGTCGTGTCGCGTGCGGGGGACACGTCCGCAGGCGTGCCGACTGGAGCGGGGAGCTGGCAGAGCACGCCGTTCTCGACTGCCCATGCGCGCGGGCTGTTCATCGCATTCCCCAGCTGTCCAACAGGGAGGGCAGGGCTTCGACACTGGGTATCGATCTGCCGGACCAGGCGGTCTCGCCGAACACGAGGCTGTTCGGCCCGCCGCGACGCTCCACGCGCACCGCGTGCATCCCGGCCCGCTCCGCGCCGGCCAGCTCGTCACCGCCGCCGTCGCCGCAGTAGAGGGCCTGATGCGAGGCAACACCGAGTTCTCGGAGAACGGCACGGAAGAGCAGACGGTCGGGCTTCACCGCACCCGCTCGGCAGCTGAACAGGGCGGCGTCGCAGTACGACGCGAGATCGCTGCGGTTCCATGACTCAGCGATGTCCGGGGAGGCATCGCTGAGGACAGCCAGCCTTGCGCCACCATGCTGAAGCTGCTCCAGGGCCTGCAGGAGAGTTGCATCGGCCTGGAGCCGGACGTGGGCGAGCCGGACCAGGAGCATCTCCACCTCACCCACGCGGGCCGCAGTGGCGTTGCAGCGGGTGGCGAGGTGAGCAGCGACCTCGGTAGTGGACGTCAGCTGCCCGTCGTGCCTCGCCCGCCAGGTGTCGGACAGCACCGACTCTGCGGCCGACGGAGATACGCCCAGGATCTCGGCGAACTGGGCAGCGGCGGCCTTCCGTTCTCCCGTGCTCGGGGCTGCGACGAGCGTGCCGAAGAGATCGAGTATCACCGCGATCGGGCGCGGAGTCGAACCAGCGGAATTCCGCTGGAGTGAAGTGCCCAGCAGCACGTCGCCCACTGGGTGAGTGGGGGCCGCAGGCAGCGTCGTCGACAACGGGGTGGACGTCGGCGGATAGCGCATGGTGGGGCTCCATCAGTAGATCGGTGATCTCGTGCAGAACCGGACTCTCAGGTCGGCTGGATTACGACCCGAGGACGCCTTCTTGGGCGACCCGCAGAAGGCGAAGAAGCGCTAGACGGCCACCAGGTCCAGGAGGCCGTGCTAGGCCGCCAAGTCCCTGCGACGCCGCCGGCGCGCTCAAAACCTCAGCCCCGACAGCAGGCCGGAGACCGATGCCGTTACGTCCTTCACGAACGGGCCGACGTTGTGGGTCCCGGCGAGGTACAGACCGAAAACCACGCACACCACGGCGTGACCCGCTTTGAGCCCACCTCCGCGGCATAAGAAGGCGATCACGATGCCGAGGATCAGCAGGACAGCAACGTCGACGGCCACCGCAGAACCCCCTCCGATCTCGGACGATTACTGGAGACCGAGGCGGGTACTGGGACGACCGCTTCGGTGTGACCATGACAGCGGTCTGGAGGCGCCCGGAGTATCACGAGCTGTTGCCGGAACTGCTCATCAGCGGTTCATGGCGGGTAGGTCTGACTTTTCAACATCCGCTTACACACGCCCTCATGAGAGGCTGACCTAGGCTCCGGATCATGACCAGGAATGGGCAGGCGGTAGGCGCAGTGGGGAAGAGTCGCCCGGGCTGGCGCCCGGACGAGCAATCGTCAATACCTGTGGATCGATGGATTCTCAGCTTCGGGATGACCGGAGTCGGGTGAGTCCGTCGACGGCTGCAAGCTCCTTGTCCAGG
>NZ_JBICZA010000068.1:0-15250 GCF_043201585.1 Streptomyces sp. NPDC048297 | reverse complement strand
GCAAAAACGTCCGCTCTGAAGCGTACGTCAGAGCAGTCTTGAGATGCATTCATCCCCGGCGTGAACGCCGGGGCTTTCTGCAAGAGTCCCGGTAAAATCGGCGGCACTGTGTCTGACTTTCTCGATGTCCCCGAAGCTTCCCGGTCCGCTGCCGCTGTGCCCGCGCCGGTGTCCTCGCACGTTTCCGGTGAGTCCGTCCGGCAGGCGCGGGAGAAGGGTGAGCCGCGGTTCCCGGGTGGGCCCAAGGCCGATCCCGCGGGCTCGCACTTCGAGCGGCGGATCCGGAGTTTCCAGCCGCGGCGGAGCCGGGTGACCACGGGGCAGGCCGACGCGCTGCAGCGGCTGTGGCCCGCGTGGGGGCTGGACATCGACGGGCAGCGGGTCATCGACTTCGCGGAGATGTTCGGGAACGAGAACCCCGTCGTGCTCGAGATCGGGTTCGGCATGGGCGAGGCCACCGCGCAGATGGCGGCGGCGGACCCCGGGACCGACATCCTCGCCGTCGACGTGCACACCCCCGGTCAGGGCAATCTGCTGGGGCTCGCCGAGCACAACGGGCTGTCCAACATCCGGGTCGGGAACGGCGACGCGATCATCCTGCTCCGGGAGATGCTCCGGCCCGACGCCCTCGACGGGGTGCGCGTGTACTTCCCGGACCCCTGGCCCAAGAAGCGGCACCACAAGCGGCGGCTGATCCAGCCCGAGTTCCTGTCCCTGGCGGCGACCCGGCTGAAGCCCGGCGCGATCGTGCACTGCGCGACCGACTGGGAGCCGTACGCCGAGCAGATGCTGGAGGTGCTCACCGCACACCCCGACTTCGAGAACACGCAGGCCGACGGCGGTTTCGCGCCGCGTCCCGACTTCCGGCCGCTGACCCGTTTCGAGGGGCAGGGACTGGACAAGGGACATGTGGTGAACGATCTGCTCTTCCGTCGCGTACCGCATCAGGTCCCCAGCACCGTGTGACACCGTGACACCCTGTGACCGTTAGGGTCGATGCCGTGGCCAGCAGTCCTCCGTACCCGACGTACTCCCCCGGCACCCCCGGTACCCCCGGCCCACAAGGCCTCCTGAGCGGAGCGCATCCGCACTGGTGGCAGCGCCGGTGGGTGCGCTACGGGGCGCTGATCACGCTGCTCGCCCTGTCCGGTCTCGTGATCCTCGCGCTGGTGCGGCGGCAGACCGGCACCGAGGGGTTCCTGGTCGGGCTGGGTCTCGCGGTGCTGCCGGTGCCCTGGCTGATAGCCGCCTTCCGCTGGCTGGACCGGGTCGAGCCGGGCCCCTGGCGGAACCTGGTCTTCGCCTTCGCCTGGGGGGCGTGCGCGGCGGCGCTGATCGCCATCGTCGCCAACAGTTTCGCCACCAAGTGGATCGCCACGGCCACCGCCGACCCCGGCAGCGCCGACACCCTCGGCGCGACGGTGATAGCGCCGATAGTCGAGGAGTCCGCGAAGGCGGCGGCCGTGCTGCTGGTCTTCCTGTTCCGCAGACGCGACTTCACGGGGATCGTCGACGGGGTCGTGATAGCGGGGCTCACCGCGACCGGGTTCGCGTTCACCGAGAACATCCTCTACCTGGGCACGGCCTTCGGCACCGACCAGCTCACCGGCGACCGGGGCATCGCCTCCGTCACCGCCGCCACCTTCTTCGTACGCGTCGTGATGTCACCGTTCGCGCATCCCCTGTTCACCGTGATCACCGGCATCGGCTTCGGCATCGCCGCGCTGTCCACGGACGGCCGGACCGCCCGGCGCGTGCTGATCCCGCTCGGCGGGCTGCTGCTCGCGATGAGCATGCACGCCTTCTGGAACGGCTCCTCGACCTTCGGCGAGTACGGCTTCTTCGCCGTGTACGGGGCGTTCATGGTGCCCGCGTTCGGCCTGCTGACCTGGCTCGCGGTGTGGACGCGGCAGCGGGAGCTGCGGACCGTGCGGGAGGAGCTGACGGCGTACGTGTACGCCGGGTGGCTGGGGCCCGCCGAGCCGTTCGTCCTCGGGTCCATGCGGGCGCGGCGGATGGCCCGCGACCATGCCCGCCGGCACTTCGGGGGCCGGCCGGCGGCGCGGGCGGTCGCCCAGTACGAGGCGTACGCCACCTCGCTCGCCTTCCTGCGGCACCGGGGGCGCCGGGGGAAGGCCGGGGCCGACTTCATCACGCGCGAGCGGGAACTGCTGGGCGCGCTGTGGGAGCGGCGCGAGGTGGCCCGCCCGTCGCTGGAGTACGCCTCCCGCGCGGTCGCGCCGCCCCGCCCGGTGTACGGCGCCCCGGCCCAGGCCCCGTACTGGTACGGGTACGCGGCGGCGCCCTACCCCGCGCACCACGCGCACCATGCCTACAACCCGTACAACCCGCACAACGCGTACAACCCGTATCGGTCGTAGCGCCACCGCCGAGCGGAGCGGCACCTCACGCCGAGGTGTGCGTCACGCCGAGGCGTCCGTCAGGCCGAGGCGTCGGTGAGCCGCTTCAGTTCGTCGTCCGTCAGGCGGAGGTCGGCGACGCCCAGCAGGGCCGGGAGCTGGTCGACGGTGCGGGCGGAGGCGATGGGGGCCGCGATGGTGGGCTGGGCGGCGAGCCAGGCGAGGGCGACCGTGGCGACGGGGGCCTCGTGGGCGGCGGCGATCTCGTCCAGGGCGAGAAGGACCTTCTGGCCGCGCTCGGTCCCGAGGTGCTTGGCGGCGGAGCCGGCACGGGCGCTGTCGACCGTGGTGCCGGGGCGGTACTTGCCGGTGAGGAAGCCGGAGGCGAGGGCGAAGTACGGGATGCCGGCGAGGCCCTCGCGGGCTACGAGGTCCTGCAGCGGGCCCTCGTAGGTGTCGCGGGAGACCAGGTTGTAGTGCGGCTGGACGGCGACGTAGCGGGCGAGGCCCTCGCGGGCGGAGAAGTCGAGGGAGGCCCGCAGACGCTCGGGGGTGATGTTGGAAGCGGCGATCTGCCGGACCTTGCCCGCCTTCACCAGTTCGTCGAGGGCCCCGATGATCTCCTCGACCGGCACCTCGGGCTGGTCGAAGTGGGTGTAGTAGAGATCGATGTAGTCGGTGTCCAGGCGGCGCAGGGACGCGTCGGCGGCGGCCTTGATGTTGGCCGCGGTAAGGCCCTGGTACTCCGGGTGCTGGCTGACCTTGGTCGCGACGACGACGTCCGAGCGGTTGCCGCGGGCCTTGAGCCACTTGCCGATGATCGTCTCGGACTCGCCGCCCTTGTGGCCCTCGATCCACGCCGAGTAGGAGTCGGCCGTGTCGACGAAGTTGCCACCGGCGGCCGTGTACGCGTCGAGGACGGCGAAGGACGCCTCCTCGTCGGCGGTCCAGCCGAAGACGTTGCCTCCGAGGGCCAGCGGGAAGACCTTGAGGTCGGAGGCGCCGAGCTTACGCAGAGAAGGGTGAGAAGCAGTCATGCTTCACTTCAACCGCCACCCCCGCCACACCCATTCCGGCCTTCCTGCGAACAGAGTGTGAAACCACCCGGACGGAGCAGGTGCGGGCCCGGGGGCGGCGTGCGGCATGCGCGCTGCGGGCGTACGAGCCCGGGAGGCAAACGCGCCCGGAGGGCGTGCGCGCCGGAGGCCCTGGCGTCGGGGGGATGTCGCCAGGGCCGCCGGGGACCGGTCGTGGAGGGGGTGGTTCAGGACCGGCCGGGACGGTCGCGGGGGCAGGGTGTTCAGGACCTGCCCGGGACCGGTCGCGTGCGGACGATCAGGTGCGGGCCGGTAGTGGGGCGGTGACCGCTCAGGGGGTGAGGCCCTTGTCGCGCAGCCACGTCATCGGGTCGATGCCGGTGGACTGGCCGCCGGGGTGGACCTCCAGGTGGAGGTGCGGGCCGGTGACGTTGCCGGTGGCGCCGACGCGGCCGATGACCTCTCCGGTGGTGACCTTCTGGCCGACGGAGACGCTGATCGAGGACTGGTGGCAGAACCACAGCTCGGTGCCGTCGTCGAGGGTGAGGACGGTGCGGTAGCCGTACGCGCCGGCCCAGCCCGCCTCGGTGACCGTGCCGCCGTGGATGGCCTGGATGAGCGTGCCGGTGGGCGCGGCGAAGTCGAGGCCGGTGTGGTAGCCGGAGGACCACATGGAGCCGGGCTGACCGAAGGTGCCGGTGATGGTGTACGAGACGACCGGCAGCTTGTACTGCTTCGCCAGCGCGGCCAGGCGCTCCGCCTCGGCCTTCTTCCTGGCCTCGGCAGCCGCCTTCTCCTTCTCGGCGGCGGCCTTGGCCGCGGCCTCCTTCTTCGCCTTGTCGGCGGCCTCGGCGGCGGCCTTCTCGGCCGCCGCGGCAGCGGCAGCCGTGGCCTTCTCCTCGGCCCGGCTGTCGGCCTTGCTCTGCTGCTGCTCGGCCTGCGCCATGATCCGGTTGCGCAGGGCCTCGCCCGCGTCGGCGCCCTTCGCGGCGTCGGCGGAGGTCACGCCGACGTTGGTGAGGGAGGCGGGGGCGGCCTTGGGCGCGTCGGAGGAGCCGTCGAACAGGTTCTCGACGGAGGCCATGGACGGCAGATGGTCGGGGATGTGGTCGGGCAGCGAGATGGACACCGGCGGCTTGCCGGTGTTCGCGCTGGCGATGCCACCCGCGCCGACGGCGGCTATGACACCGACACCGAGGACGGTGGAGCTGCGGGCGAGTCCGCCGCGCTGCTTGGCGACGCGGTGCCGTCCGCGCACCGGGCGGACGGACTCCTCGGTGGGGTTCCACTCCTCCCAGGGGCCCTCGTCGGGGCCGCGACCGCCGTAGCCGAAGGTCTCGGGTTCTCGCTGAGCGGGCACGAACGGGGCTTGTGGGGCAGGCCGGTTGGACGCCACGCGGGCGTACTCCTTTCCTTCCTTCGCCTACCGGGTTAGCTGACGGGTTCGGAGCAGGAAGGTCTCCTACGCGCGTATACCTGTCGTGAGTCGAGCAGTTCACGACGGCGTCCGCGTGATTCACCCCAAGGTGGTGGTTCCCCGGTTCCCTTGCGAGATTCGGCGCGTGCGCACGGAGCCGCCTCTTGTGACGGCTGGGACGACCGCGCTGCGTTATCGAACGTTAATAGACCGGGGTGCCAGATTCCAAGCCGTTCAGCCTGATCATTCCCACTCTCCGGGGTGGACGTAGCCGTCAGGACCGG
The DNA here is from genome assembly GCF_043201585.1 of Streptomyces sp. NPDC048297. Taxonomy (NCBI): domain Bacteria; kingdom Bacillati; phylum Actinomycetota; class Actinomycetes; order Kitasatosporales; family Streptomycetaceae; genus Streptomyces; species Streptomyces sp. NPDC048297. The sequence goes on along the minus strand of NZ_JBICZA010000068.1, from coordinate 10,152 downwards.
GGGAAAACGGGCGAGTTGGCCCACGTTCAGGAGTCACTCGGTTTTTGATGGTGTCTCAGATGTTATGCGGAGGGCTGCCGCCCGGTCACCGTGCGTGAGAGTTCAGTTCAGGGCGGGTCGCCGTACGGCCAGCAGCGCCATGTCGTCCGCCATCCCGCCGCCCGAGTGCCGCCGTACCTCCGAGGCGAGCCGGCCGAGCAGGATGCCGGGGTCCGGGCAGCGGCGTCCGGCGAGCCGGCGCGCGGGGTCGTAGAACCGGCCGTGGGCGTCCCGGGCCTCGGACAGGCCGTCGGTGTAGAGCAGCAGGGTGGCGCCGTCCGGGAAGGGGGTCCGGTGGGCGCGGTCGGGCCACATGCCGAGGTCGCTCATGCCGAGGGGCAGGGCGGGCTCGTGCGCCGTGAGGGCGCGCAGGGTGCCGTCGGGGTGCAGCATGAACGGCGGCGGGTGGCCGCGGTTGAGGATGCGGGCGACGCCGTCGTCGTGCGGGAGTTCGGCGAGGACGGCGGTCGTGAAGCCTTCGAAGGCGTCGAGCCCCTCCCGCCGGGTGCCCTCGCGGGCCAGCGCCCTCTCCAGCCGTGCGGCCACCGCCTCCAGCGTGGCCTCCTGCTCGGCGGCCTCGCGGAACGCCCCGATCACGACGGCCACGGCGGCGACCGCCCCCATGCCCTTGCCGCGCACGTCCCCGACGATCAGCCGTACGCCGTGCGGGGTGTCCTGCACCGCGTACAGGTCGCCGCCGATGTACGCGCCCTCCTGGGCCGCCTCGTACCGAGCCGCGATGTCGAACCCGCCGATCCGCGCGGCGGGTTCGGGCAGGACGGCGCGCTGGGCGGCCTCGGCGATCTCCCGGGCGGAGGCGAGCCGTTCGTCGCCGCGGCGTACGACGCGGTTGATGACGAGGGCGAGGACGGCGACCGTGACGACGGTGACGGCCTCGGTGACGGCGCTGGCGTCCGGCAGGGCGTAGCGGGTGTGCACGAGGAGGGCGGCGAGCACGGTGGCGAGGCCGGTGAGAGCCGTGGTGCGCAGCGAGGCCAGGGGCGCGGCGACCAGCGGGGCGGCCGTGAAGAACGGGACGGCGGTGTAGGCGGGCGGGGTGAGCAGGTCGTACAGGATCCCGCCGGTGACCAGGAGCGTGGGCAGGGTGCGGGCGAGTGTCCGCGGTCTGGGGTGGCGGCCGCGGTCCCGGGGCGTGGGTGCGGGCGCGGATGCGGATGCGGGGGCGGATGCGGGGGCCGTGGAGTCCGTGGAGTCCGTGCCGAGGCCCGGGTCGGGTACGGGGTCGCCGGGGAGCCTGCCGCCGGCCCGGGCGCCGGCGTCCTCCTCCATCTCACCTGGGCGCACCGCTCGTCTCCCGTGTCTTCGACGTACGTACAGGGTGGTGGGGCCGGGGACGGCGGGCGACCGGTGTGGGCCGAGTGGATGACCCGGTGTGAGGTGCGCCACTACGGACGGTGCGGGGCGCACGAGGCGTACGGGGCGCACGGGCATACGAGGCGCACGGGCCGTACGAGGTCGGAAAACACTCAGGGCCGGTGTCCATTGCTGGACACCGGCCCTGAGTCTTCAGTAGCGGGGACAGGATTTGAACCTGCGACCTCTGGGTTATGAGCCCAGCGAGCTACCGAGCTGCTCCACCCCGCGTCGTTGTGTCTCAAGCATACGCCATGTTCGGAGTGCTCAGCACACGGGTTTTCCGTGAGCCTCCATGAACGCGCCGGCGTGGTCGGCGGCCCAGTGGCGAAACGTTCGCGGGGCAGTCCCGAGGATGTCGGCCACCGCGGTGGTGACGTACGCGGGCTGTCCGACCGCCGCGCTCCACGCGGCGAGCAGCATGTCGACGACCGAAGTGGGCGCCGTGCCCTCCGACAGGCGCCGGAACTCGTCCGGAGTCATCTCCTCGAATGCGATCCGGCGCCCCAGGACGTCACCGATGGCGTCCACCTGCGCGGACTGGGTCAGCGATTCGGGGCCCGTGAGGACGTAGTCGCCTCCGGCGTGTCCGTCCTGGTAGAGCGTCCGCGCCGCGACGGCGGAGATGTCGCGGTCGTCGGCCGGTGCCGTCTCGGCGGCGCCGTAAGGCCACCGGACGACCTCGCCGGCCCGGATCGCCGGCGCCCACCAGGCCAGCGCGTTCGACGCGAGCATCCCCGGCCGGATGATCGTCGACTCGAGTCCGGTGGCCGCGATGAGCCTCTCGATGTCGGCGTGCAGCATCGCCATGGGATTCGGCTGCTGGAAGAAGGGGTGCGGCGTCTGATGCGGGGAGGAGAGGAAGACGACCCGCCGCACGTGGGCCGCCAGCCGCTCGACGACTGCCGCGGCGGTCGGAGGCGGGGCGGTCCAGACGAGGAAGACCGCACCGGCGCCGTTCAAGGCCGGGTCGAGCGTCTCGGGCACGGTGAGGTCGCCGGTGAAGACCTCGACCTTCGCCGGCAGTGTCGCCGCCGCCTCGGAGCGATGGGTGAGGGCGCGGACCGGCACGCCCGCGTCGAGGAGCCGGTCGATGACGACGCGGCCGATCCGGCCGGTCGCCCCGGTGACGAGCACGGGAGGAAGGTCTGTCCGATTCATGCCGCCCATAAAAACGTTACTCGGTTAAAAAAGCAACTCGGTTACGAATGTTACGGTGGCCAGATGAGCGAGATGAGCGAGCCGACGGGGCTGCGGGCCCGCAAGAAGGAGCGGACGCGCGACGCCATCGGCGACGCGGCCGTCTCGCTGTTCCTGGAGCACGGCTTCGACCGCGTCTCGGTCAACGACATCGCCGCGGCGGCCGAGATCTCCAAGCCGACTCTCTTCCGGTACTTCCCCACCAAGGAAGACCTGGTGCTGCACCGGTTCGCGGACCACCAGGGCGAAGCGGCACGCGTCGTACGTGACGGCGGGCCCGGCATCGAGCCGGTGACGGCCCTGCACCGGCACTTCCGGGCCGGCCTCGACCGGTACGACCCCGTCACCGGCCTCAACGATCACCCCGAGGTGGTGGCGTTCCACCGGCTGGTGTTCACCACACCGAGCCTGGCGGGACGGCTCACGCAGTACCAGCTGGAGGACGAGGAGGCACTGGCGGACGCCCTCGGCGAAGGCATCCGGGCACGCCTGCGAGCCGCCCAGGTGCTCGCGGTCCAACGGGTACTCGCCCGGACCAACTGGCAGAAGATCGCCGACGGCCGAACCGCCCACGACGTCCACCCCGAAGCCGTGTCCGACGCCGACCAGGCGTTCAGCCAACTTCGGTGACAGGCGGAGTTCCCGGTCGAGAAGGGCTCCCCGGCGCTCCCGGCCGAGGAATCCGGGTGGCCCTCAGGGCAGCAGGTGGGCGTTCGGCCGCTTCGCCGCGGCCTCGTGTTCCGGGAGCAGGAGGACGTCCACGCCCCGGCCCGTCAGGACCCCGGCGCCGTCGGCCGCCGTCACGAAGGTGTCCGGCTCCCGCCAGGCCGTGACCACCCGGCGCACGCCCGCGCGCAGGATCAGCTCGGCGCACGGGGCGGGCCGGGAGGCGCGCCGGGAGCAGGGCTCCAGGCTGCTGTAGACGGTGGCGCCGGGCAGGCGCGGGTCGGCGGGGTCGAGCTTCGCGAGAGCCGCCTCCTCCGCGTGCACGACGGGGTCGCCGCCCTCGCGCGAGTGGCCGCGCGCCAGCTCGGTGCCGTCGGCCGCGACGACCACCGCGCCGACGCTGAAGGCCGTGGCCGACGGCGGGCACAGGGCCGCCAGCTCGCAGGCGGTGCGCAGCCAGTGGTGATCGGCGGCGCCGGGCAGCGGGCCGGTGCCGGGGGCGGTGGGCTCGTAGCGCATCAGGACGACGTCCTCGATCCGGCGGGTCTCGACGAGGCGCAGCCGCCCGGCCTGGTACGACCCCGGGCCGAACAGGCGCGGGGCCGCCGGGTCGCCGACGAACAGCGGGGCCAGGACCAGCTGGAGTTCGTCGGCGAGGCCCTGCTGGAGGAGCTGGGTGTGGACGGTGCCGCCGCCCTCCACCATCAGGCGCCGCACGCCGCGCACGTCGTACAGGTGCTCCAGGAGGGCACGCCAGTCGAGGTCGGGGCCGAGGGAGACCACGTCGGCGGTCGGGCCGAGGGTGCGGGCGGCCCGTTCGGCGCCCTTGTCCGTCGTGAGGACGAGCTTGTCGCCGCCGGTGTGCCAGAACCTGGCGTCCGGGTCGAGGTCGCCGGAGGCGGTGACGGTGACCTTCAGCGGGTACTCCGGCCTGCCCTGCGCCCGGCGGGCCGCGCGGCGCTCGGGCGCGTTGACGAGGAGGCGGGGGTTGTCGGCGCGGATGGTGCCGGCGCCGATCAGGATCGCGTCGGCCGAGGCCCGTACCTCGTCGACCCGGTCGAAGTCGGCCGCGCTGGAGAGGAGGAGGCGGTCCGGGCCGGTGTCGTCCAGGTAGCCGTCGAGGGAGACGGCGGCGGACAGGAGGACGTACGGGTACGGCATCGGCGCGGGCTCCCTGGGGTGACGAGGACGGAGGACGGAGGATGACGAGGACGGACGGCCTGGTTCAGGTCCGAAGCCTGATTCAAGCCTGAATCTTGGTTCAAGTTTGAAACAAACCTACACTGGCGGCATGACGACCCGCTGGCTCACTCCCGGCGAGCAGCGCGCCTGGCGCGCGTACCTCGCCGCCGCCCGGCTCCTGGACGACGCGATCGACCGGAACCTCCAGCAGGAGGCCGGCATGCCGCACCTGTTCTACTCCGTGCTGGCCTACCTCTCCGAGGCGCCGGACCGGCGGTTGCGGATGACCGATCTCGCCGAGCAGCTGAAGATCACGCGCAGCAGGCTGACGTACGCGGTGACCCGGCTGGAGCGGGACGGGCTGGTGCGGCGGGAGGAGTGCAGCTCGGACAAGCGCAGCAGTATCGCGGTGCTCACCGACGAGGGGACGGCCGTGCTGGAACGTACGGCACCCGGGCACGTGGAGACGGTACGCGCGACACTCTTCGACCGGCTCACGCCCGAGCAGGTGGGGCAGCTGGAGGAGATCTGCACGAGCATCGCGGGAGCGTTGCAGGGCGAGGAGGGTGCGCGGGGGACGCCGGACGGGGTCCCGTGGCTGCGACGCTCGTCGAAGGGCTGCGCGTAGGGCGGGGGCACGATCCAGGGGCTGAACCCAAGCCAGGGCTGCGCGCAAATTGGTTGCTTCAACTTTAAAGCAGGGGTAGGGTCTCCGGAACTGCTTCAAATCTGAAACAGAGGTTCGACGGTCTTCCGTCCGCCCAGCCCCGGAGGGACCCGCATGCCCGACACCCCCGCCGCCACACCGCGCGCCCGCGTCCGGGTACCGCTGCAGTTCCACGACGGCTACCGCGTCGACGCCGACCTCGTCACCTTCCACGGCCTCGCCGACGGCCAGGAACACGTCGCCGCCGTCCTCGGCGACCCGGCGGCGCCCGGAGCCGTACCGCTGGTGCGCCTGCACTCCGAGTGCCTGACCGGGGACGTCTTCGGCTCGGCCCGCTGCGACTGCGGACCTCAGCTGCGCGAGGCGGTGGAGCGGATCGCCGAGCGCGGGGGCGTCCTGCTCTACCTGCGCCAGGAGGGGCGCGGGATCGGCCTGTACAACAAGCTCGACGCCTACGCCCTCCAGGACCAGGGCCTCGACACCTACGAGGCGAACGCCGCGCTGGGCCTGCCGGAGGACGCCCGCGACTACACGGCCGCCGCCCAGATGCTGCGCGCCCTCGGCATCACCGAGCTGGACCTGCTGTCCAACAACCCCGACAAGGCGGAGCAGTTGCGCTCTCTCGGGGTGTCCGTGCGCGACCGCGTCCCGACCGGCGTCTTCACCACCGCCCACAACGTCCGCTACCTGCGCGCGAAGGTCCTCCAGACCCAGCACACCCTGCCCTTGGCGGAGTTGGACACCCTGCCCGAACTGACCGCGGGCTGATCGCACCCCCGGCACACCTCGGGCTCGGCGGCGAGCCCGGCCTCGTCGCCCTGGGCCCGGTTGCCGCGTACGTCAGCCTGCTGCGCGTGATCTTCAGCTGCCCGCCATCGGTGCCCTCGCCTGTGTGGCCGGCGCCGCCACCGGAGCCATCGCCCTGTTCGCGCGCTGAACCATCCACTCCCCCAACCACGGTCGTGAAGAACGTGGTTGGGGGCGTTTCGTCGTGTCCGGGGTCAGTGCAGCGCGTCGATGGCCTTCACGATCAGCGCGCGAGCGTCAGCCCCGTACACGGCCATGCTGCGCAGTTGCTCAAACGCTCTTACGTACAGGGCGATCTCCGACGGCTGGGTGACGTTCACCTCGGCGGAGAGCAACTCGACCGACACCAACGTGTCGTCGTGCACGTCGAACGTCTCCTGCGGCCACAGGACCCGGTCGCACGTCCCGGTCGGGATGATGCCGAACGACACCTGCGGCAGCGCTCCAGCGGTCAGCAGGTAGCCAAGCTGGGCGGCCATCGCGTCCGCGTCGCCCAGTTGGTAGTGCAACACCGCCTCCTCGATGAGGAACACGTAGCGGTGCCCTGGCTCGTGGATGACCTGCGACCGCTCCAGTCGAGCCGCTGCGGCTTCCGCCCCGTCATCAGGGACCTCGAGGAACCGGGCACTCATCGACAGCAGCGCCCGTGCGTAGCCCTCCGTCTGCAGCAGGCCGGGAACTACGACGGGTGAGTACACGCGCAGCAGCTCCGTTGACCGGTACAGCTCGGTGTAGCTCTCCTGCAGCTTGGCCAGCCCTGTGCGCGCCCGGCGCCGCCACTCGCGGTACAGGGACTCGGCATGCTGCGAGGCCGCGATCAGGTCCGCGACCTGGTCGACGGCGTCGGTCGCGCGGCACCACAGGCGGATGTCGGTGGGCGACGGCGGCGTGCGGGCGTTCTCGATCCGGGACGTCTTGGCGTGGTGCCAGCCGCACCGGGAGGCCAGCTCAGTGACCGTCAGGCCTGCGTTCCTCCTCAGGTCGCGCAACCGCCGCGCCACGTTCTCGCGGGCGGACTGGGCTGAGGATGACGGTGAGATGGGCATGGGCTGGCCGTGGTGCTCCCTGTCAGCGGATCTCGTACTGGTCGTGTGGGATCGCGCGGTCCCACACCGCTTCGAACGCGTCCGAACACTGCTTGGCGATGGTTGGCTCGGTCCGCAGCTCCATGTCCGGGTTGGCCCAGTTGCCGTCGCCGGTGAAGTGGTTGAACAGCACCTGCGTCCCGTCGAAGATCCACAGGTCTGCGCCCGGCAGCATCAGGTCGACGGCCCGCGGGCGCGGGAGCCAGCGCACCTGCTCGCCCGCGGCGACGTTCACGACGGTCCCGGCGTGCTCGTAGCGGATGTAGTCCGTGACCGGCTCGGACACGATGCGGGCCCGGCGGACGACGACGCCGCGGGCGACCGCGCGGGAGATCATGTCGGTCCACGGCGCCCAGTACTCGGAAGCAGGGTCGGTGTCCCGCTGCCCGTTGGCGAGCCAGGTGTTGAAGTCGTCGGCCTCGTCACCGACGGCGTACTGGTCGCGCATCTCGAGGTGTACGGCAGAGTGCTGCGCGGCCTCGAACAGTTCGTCAAAACTGGGCACCTTCTGCGACATCGCAGGCCTCCCTCAGGACCGGGATCAGGCGGGCGGGGATACGGATGACCGTCTCATGGTCGGGGATACCCGGCGCGTGCCCAGGCGCCGGTGTCTGGACGCACTGGAGGCGGGTGACGTCGTCGGCGGTGTAGCTCTGGATCACGATGTCCGCGGTCTCCTGGTCCACCCAGGCGGTGGGTGATCCGTTCTTGCCGGTGTCCGGGTCGATCCCGATGAACTGTAAGGGCACGGTTGTCTCCTGGGTCGTCGTGGTGCGTCGATGTGCACCAACGTCCGGCCGTCGCCGGGCACCGTCAAGAGCGCGAATGAGCCGCGCAGCACGCGGAAAGTCTGCACGCACATCCATGCGCATTGCTGGCTGTGCTGCACGCCACACTCTTAGCGTCGGTGGATGTGACGAAACCCCGGCACGGCAGCGGGCCTCCCGGGGCGTGGTCAACTCCAGGTGAGGAGCGTCGACATGGGCCAGAGCAGAACCATCCCGGCCGTGCCCGCGGCAGCCGAGTACAAGGCGCTGCTGGAGCACTGCGCCACCTGCCGCGCCTGCCACAGGAACACCGCCGTGGCATGCCCTGAGGCGGGCCGGTTGCGCCGCGCATGGTCGACGGCCCGCCGCGCGGAGAGCGGGGGTGTCCGCCGATGATCTGCACACGCTGCGACCAGCCCATCGGCCCCGACGAGCGGTACGTGACCGTCCACCACTTCGCCCCGACCGGCCCCGGCACCACCGCCACCGTGCACGAGGAACGCTGCCGTCCCATCCCCCAGCAGACCTGCCCGGTACGGCCGGCCGCACGGCCTCGACGCCGCGGGTGACCCTCAACCCTCGGCGCCGTAGAAGGTCCGACGCCGAGCGCGGCCCCGGCCGGACGCCGACCCGGCCGGGGCCGCTCCACGTCTTGATCGTCTGCTTTTCGGGCCGGCAGCGGGCCGACTGGCGGTCTCCAAGCCCTCTGAAACGCCAAAGACCCCAGATCAGATGCGCTCTGACCTGGGGTCCATCCGTAGGCCCTGTGGGACTCGAACCCACAACCAATGGATTAAAAGTCCTGGCCAAGGCTTGCCGGGTGATTCCGGACGCTGCCTCGGCGTCCGGAGCTGCCAGGTCAGGGCATGTGCGGCGTGGTGCGCGGTGCGGCTGGTGCCGCGCCGTCCGCTCACGCATCGCTCACGCAAAATAGCCTGCTGAACAGCGCGTTCCACCAAGGAGAGCGCGGTACTACTGCTTCAAGATGCTCATGATCTCGGCCGCCTTGGCGATAGCGACCCGCGGCCCGTATACGGCCATCGCAGCCACCACGGCTGCGCCGGCCGCAAAGACGGTCTCGACACCTGCGGGAAGCCCCGTCAGCACGGCCAAGCAGAGCGCTGCTACTGCAGCGAAGACCACGGCAACCAGGCGAAGCCCTTCTCGATTGGCCACCGGGACAGTGCCTCGAAGCCTCTGCTCTGGCAGAAGGTTGCCAGCGTTTCCGGCAGCGTAGCTGTTGCCGATCTTGGCGAGCAGCGCGGCCAGACTGCGGAGCCCACCAACGCCCTTGGTGTCGACCTGCACCTCGGCAAGCTGCAGTTTTGCCACTACGAGGGCGGCGTGACGCTTTGTGTTGCGCTGCCGAGGAGATCCACGCCTGACGCTGTGCGAGATCCGGTGGACCCGCAGAAGCGACCGCCGAACGATAGAGCACGTGTCGTCCAGATGCCGAAGCGCCTGATGCCTAGCACTCGTATCCGCGCCCGCCACCGCCTCGCACGCCTCGATGGCAGCCATGATCGAGAGCAAGAACCTGTAACCCACGACGGCCTTGCCGCGTCGCGCGGCCCACATCAGGAGGGGCAACGTCACACCAGCGAGCATCAGCGCCGGTGGCCTCAGGTCTGGCTGTAGCCGCTGGGTGTCGATCGTCTTAATCACGGCGATCAACATGTCGGAGGTACCCATGCCGACCGCGAAGGTCAGCAGTTGGTAGCGAAGTTTGACGGATCCGGCGGTCTTCCGGCCAGCCTCACGGAGATCATTAATCGGCAGGTCTGCCAAGCCAAGCCGTTGGAGCGCCTGAGCTGTCGGCGCTATGTCCCGATCGGCAACCCTGGCGTTCCAGGCCGACCACCACTCCTGTATCCGGCGGATCCGACGCGCGACCCAGGCAAGCGATCGATACGTCACCATCACTATGGCAACGAGTAACACGGCCCCGATGACCGACCGCTGGATCGCGGCTATGCGCTCCAAGTCGATGTGCATAGGAGGATCCTGGCGTGGAGCACTGACACTCGCTGCCGACTCGGCCTACTTCGGTGCAGCTTGGTGGAGGCACCGCTACCGAGAGCTGGTGGCTCCGTTCTGCTGGGTGGGCGTCGAGGCTGCAAAGCGTCGGCGGACGGCTTCGGCGCGAAGGTTTCGGTCACTCACAGCCATCAGCCGCGAATCGCCCTTCTCGGCAGGCAGCCTCAGGCGGCCGGCCGTGGTGTGTTCGACAGACCTTGAGGGCATGAAGCCAGACATGGCCGATCTGATCACTAACTGATCGTTTCAGAATGAGGTTCGTAGGCGGCGGAGGCATATGAGACTGCAGGCCAGTTCGAGCAGGCCCTGGTGGAGATCGGCGCGTCGT
>NZ_JBICZA010000067.1:13581-15521 GCF_043201585.1 Streptomyces sp. NPDC048297 | reverse complement strand
TACCCCGCCGAGCTCCCCGAAAGCGCCCCCGCGCTACCCAACACCACCAACACGACCTCGGGCTGACCGGCTACACCACCAGAAGGGACGCCATCAATATTTTGCCCAAGCTCGCCGCGCTGAGCTTGGGCAAAATACTTATGGGCACCGCCACTTCGGGCGGAGGTCCGGGGGGAAGTCGCCCCGGAGCTGTCACAGCAGGTCCTCCTCGCCCTCCAGCGAACCCCACGCGTCCTGGTGCTGAACGAGCAGGCGCGCGATCCTGTGTTCGGGCGACTCCTCCGCTTCCGCCCCCTCCTGGTCCTCGGCGTCTCCCAGTTGAGGAGCCTGTTCGGATTCAGGAAGATCGTCGGACTCGGACTCCGCCCAGCTCGAGAACACCTGGACCGGCATCGTCGTCGAGCTGGGGCCCGTTCCCGAGCGGTCAGGCTGCCAGGTGGCCATCCTCGGGGCGGATGCGGCCGGCGCCTCCTGTTCGCCGGTCCAGGTCTCCTCGTCCTCGCCGGAATACCGGAACGCGGGGCCGTCTTCCTCCTCTTCCTCCCCCTCACCCGTTGCCGCGGACGACCGCAGCAGCGGGATGAGCGGATCCTCGACGACGTCCCAGGCGGCGAAGTCCTCCGCCTCCGCAGCGACTTCGCCGGGCGTCAGCGCCACCTCGGCGTCGGGAACGCCGTCGGGCGCGAAGGCGTCCTCGGATGCCCGGCCGACGCTTCCGCCGGGGGGCGCGGGCGGCTCGGGATCTGCGCCGAACGGCGCCGAAGCCGACGCCGATGCCGATGCCGATGCCGTGAAGAACGCAGCGCCCTCCTCCTCGTCTCCTGACCGTCGGTGTGCCGCGGCGGACCGGCCGATCAGAGCGGCCTGTGCCCACAGTGCGGCTTCGGCTGTCTCGTCCCAGCCACGGCTCAGCGGGCTGCCCTCGGCTCCGGCTCCGGCTCCGGCTCCGGCTCCGGCTCCGGCTCCGGGCGCGAACGGTGTGACGGCCGTGCCGGGCTCGGCCGGATCGTCGGCAGCGGTGTCGGTCCAGGCCGCTACCTCCCTGTCCGCCAGACGGGAACTCCCGCTGCTCTCCTGCGCGGTGCGCGCCCGCTCACCGGGCGGCGCCGGCATGAACGGGGGGATGACGGGTGCCGTCGGTACTGCCGGTGAGCCCTCGCCGCTGTCGGGGAGAACCAGCCGGTCCGCACCCCCACCGAATGCCGCGCTCGGCTCGCCCAGGTCCTGGTCGAAGTCGCCGGACCACGCGTCGGTGGTGGCGTCGAGGAGCCCGGACGCGTCCGACGGATCCCCGGCACCGCTCTGGGCACCCCCGGCACCAGGCGCACCACCCATCCCGGGTGGCATGAACGGCATCCCACCACCCTGACTCTGAGTGGCGGCAGGATCGACAAGATCGGTCGTCCCGGGAAAGGCCGTGTCCACGGCATCCGGCGTCGACGGCAGATCAAGCCCGCCACCGCCGGGCAGCACACCACCGGCGGACGCGCCCCCACCCACATCACCGGCATCCGGCAGAGCCGTATCACCCGTGAACGGATCGCCATTGCTGTCCAGCAACCCGGAAGCATCCGACGGATCGGTCGACCCACCAGGCGCACCACCACCGGCACCGCCACCCGCACCCATCCCCGGCGGCATGAACGGCATCCCACCACCCTGATTCTGAGTGGCGGCGGGATCGACAAGGTCCGCACTCCCCGGGAACGCGTTGTCGGCGGCGGCCGGGGTCGACGGCAGATCAAGCCCGCCGCTGCCGGGCAGCACACCACCGGCGGACGCGCCCCCACCCACATCACCGGCATCCGGCAGAGCCGTATCACCCGTGAACGGATCGGCATTGCTGTCCAGCAGCCCGGAAGCATCCGACGGATCGGTCGACCCACCGGGCGCACCACCACCGGCACCGCCACCCGCACCCATCCCGGGCGGCATGAACG
>NZ_JBICZA010000067.1:0-13487 GCF_043201585.1 Streptomyces sp. NPDC048297 | reverse complement strand
GGGGAAGCGCCGCCCGCGGTATCGGGAAGCGTGGTGTCTCCTGTGAACGGATCCGCGTTGCTGTCCAGCAGCCCGGAAGCATCCGACGGATCGGTCGACCCACCGGGCGCACCACCACCGGCACCGCCACCCGCACCCATCCCGGGCGGCATGAACGGCATCCCACCGGCCTGGTTCTGAGTGGCGGCGGGATCAGCAAGATCGGTCGTCCCGGGAAAGGCCGTGTCCACGGCATCCGGCGTCGACGGCAGATCGAGCCCAGTACCACCGGGCAACGCGCCACCGGGGGAAGCGCCGCCCGCGGTATCGGGAAGCGTGGTGTCTCCTGTGAACGGATCCGCGTTGCTGTCCAGCAGCCCGGAAGCATCCGACGGATCGGTCAACCCACCGGGCGCACCACCACCGGCACCGCCACCCGCACCCATCCCGGGCGGCATGAACGGCATCCCGCCACCCTGCTTCTGAGTGGCGGCATCGGCAAGATTCGTACTTCCTGGAAACGCGCTGTCGGCCGTGCCGGGGAGAGCGGTGTCCGCGGGGGACTCCAGAGCGACGTCACCCGGCAGACCCGACGGGGAACCGAGGTCGCCGGCAGTGCTGCCGCCGAGCGGGTTGTCGCTGCTCAGTGCCGTGTCGCCGGGGAAGTCCTGGAGCGGGGAGTCGCTGCCGAAGGGCGAGGAGCCGTCGGCGAGAGCACCGGCCTTCGAATCCGTGCCACCAGCGGTGAGGCGGGTGCCGCCCGGGAAGCCAGGGCTGGTGAAGGGCATCGCTCCGCCCGTGTCCCCTGCCGGGTTGGCCAGGTCGGTGCTTCCGGGGAACGAGTCCAGCGGTCCTGCGCCTCCGCCGGCCGAAGGATCGGTCGCCCCGGGGAAGTCGAGCGGTGCGTTCCCACCTGCGGAGGGGTCGGTGTTTCCACCGAATGCCGCCGGCGTGTCCATGGGCAGGTCTCCGGAGCCGGGAGGGACGACGGAACCCAACCCGCCGTCGGGGATGGCCAGATCAGTGCTGCCGGGAAAGCCACGGGCAGGACCCCCATCCCCAGGGGGAACCACCGGACCCAACCCACCGTCGAAGTTCCCCACATCGGTACCGCCGGGAAAACCGCTGGCAGGACCCCCGTCGCCAGGGGGAACCAGAGGACCCAACCCACCGTCGGGGTTCACGACATCGGTGCTGCCGGGGAAATGGGTGCCGCCGGGACTCCCCGCGCCGGGGGGAACCGCGGGACCAAACCCTCCGTCGGGGATGGTCGTATCGAGGGGCGGCTGGTCGAGGGGCGGCGGCTGGTCGAGTGGCGGGGGATTGCCGAGACCACCGGGGCCTCCGGAGGTGGGCGCCTTGATGTTGTCGATCGTCACCTGGTAGTTGTGCGCGAGGCTCTTGAGCACCTTGCGCATGTCCGCCGTCATCATCTCGGCCAGCTTGCCGGCCCTGCTCACGGGGATGTTTCCGTGGCTGTCGGGCCCCAAGCCGTAGTGCGAGGCCGCCTGGTCGGCGTAGAAGGAGTCGATCTCCAGGATGATCTGCTGGGCGCTTCTGAGGCTCACGGCGTTGTTGGCGATCTGCTGCGGCACGGAGTGGCTGCCGGACGCACCGCCGGACAGCACGTTCGCGTTCGCGGTCACGCCTCGGGAGAAGGCCATCATGATGTCGAAGAAGGCGTCGGCCGCGTCGCCCTTCCATGGACCGTCCGAACCGGCCAGCGCCTTGGTCTGGTCGATCAGGGCCTGGGCGACCATCTCCAGGGTGAGTTGGACGCGGTCGAAGGCTACGGACCCGTCCATCATCGACTGCGGGTTGGCCACCTGGGAGGCACGCTCGAGGTTCGCGGCGTCCCGCTTACCCGCGGACATGCCGAAGATCACCGCCTCGATCTTTTTCCAGTCGTACGTGTCGTAGTCGGAGACCGAACCCGGGTCGCTCCCCGGATTTGAGAAGACGCCGCCTCCGGAACCCTCACCTTCCTTGAAGCCACCGCTGTTGTACTTGTCGTCGCCGTCCGCCATGACGTTCCGTCCTCACCGGCCGTTCCCTGTACGCCGTCGCGCATTCCCGCACACCACCGACGCCCCGGTCCCGCCTGTACATCCGGACAGTGGCGGGACCGGGGCCGCGTCGGCGCCCTGCCAACCCTCTAGGAAGGGCTGGAACCTCCGCCTCCGTCCTTGTTGAGTGCGTCGAAGTCGGCCTGTGCGGACTGCATGGCCTGCTGCAGATCGGCGGCCTTCATCTTGTTGGCGTCCTCGATGTTGATGTATTTCACACTCAGTGACTTCATGGTGTCCCGGGTGTCCGAGAGACCCTGCACCAGATCGCTGAGCACATGCTGGAAGGACGCCTTCAGACCGCCATCGGCGTTGAGACCGTTGATGTTGGTGCGGATGAGGTTGGCGTGGTAGAAGCCGCCGGGTGCCACCGACACGTCGCTCAGTCCATCGAGCGCGGCCTGTACCGGTTCGATGAGCTTGTCCATGTTCGCCGCGAAGAGCTCCATGGACGGCGTGTCGATGGAGGTGTGCCCGCTGCCCTTGCCCCCGCCGGAAGGCACCGCCGGGGGGTGCAGGTCGTCCCCTCCGTAACTGGGGTTACCCGGGGAATGGTCGACTTCTGTGGGGCCTGAGTAACTGGTGTCCGGCGGAGGCGGGGTGTTGTCTCCGCCCGCCGCCGGGTCGTCGAATCCTCCGGCCTCGCCTGCGCCCATGGCGTTTAGCGCCCGGCCCAGAGGGCGGTGCCGGTGGCCTCACCCTCCGCGTAGTACTGCTGGATCTCCTGGAGCGCCTTGGTCATGGCCAGAGACAGTTCGCTCATCTTGTCCGCGGCCCCGTCCCAGATCTTCTGCTGCTCCTTGTACGCCTCCACGGCCGCGCCCGTCCATTCACTGAGTCGCATCGCGGCCTGGTTGTCCAGGTCGTTCTTGGTGGCCGTCACCGCTGCGGTGATCGTCTCCATCTCACCGGCGATGAACGCCACTTCTTCCAGCTGGACACTGTAGGTTGCCATTTTTTTCTCCTCGGGTATGTGCGGAGCTGCGCGGGAACTGCGGTGCGGTTTTCGCGCCGGGTGAAGGCGAGGGCTACTGGAAGTTCGGCAGGCCGCCACCACCTGCTTCGATTGCCGCGGCAATCGCCTGAGCCTGCTGGTCGGTCTGCGCGTGGACGTCGGCGTATACGCCCGTGTTCTGCGAAAGCGTCGAAAGCATGTTTTCCAGCGCGCCCAGGAGCGTCTTGAACTCCCCGAGCCACGAGCCGACCGCTTCCGTGTACTTCGCCGCCGCGGTGCCCTTCCAGCTGCCCGACAGCGCCATGTACTGGCCGTCCATGTTGGCGTACGACCTGGCGCTCTCGTCCACGGCCGTCTGGAAGGCCCCTTGGGCCTGAATCATGCCATCGAGATCTACCTGTGTGAGATCTGCCGCCATGATGTTCACCTCTCCACGTCATTCGGGGCCCAGGACTCGGCGTCAACTCACCGGTACCTGCGGCCAATCTGTTCCGTTCGGCTTCTATCGTTCTCACAACCGGCGGCCATGGGACGCCCGGCGGGGTTCTCTGCCCGGCCGACCGCCGATGTCTTCCTTTCTGTCTCCCCCCTTTAGGCCCACGCGCCCGCCCTGTCCTGGATTTTCGAGGATCCATAAGGGCCGGCGGGTCAGAGCGCCATGGGCTGGGCCTCTCGATCCGGTTCCGGAACGGCGCCGCTGGCGTGCAGTTCGGCAATTCCCACCGAACGCGTTCCGGACCGGCGTGCGACCAGATCGGCCAGGCGGTGCACGCCGAAGGCCGCACCGGCGGGGGGCTGGCGTTCGAACTCGGCGACGAGTGCCGTCGTGCCCTCCTCTGACAGGGTCAAGCCGGCCTCGGCCAGCCGTCGGACAGCCAGCTCCGCCAGTTCCGCGGACGTGTAGGGCGGCAGCCGCAGGTACTGGGCGAACCCCGCCGCCAGCGCGCTGTGCTCCCGCAGCAGCCGGACCAGTTCGGGCGTCGAGCCGGCGAGCACGGTGACGAGGCCGGGCCGGGCGGCGGCCTCCGCGACCGCCGCCAGCACACGTGCCTGTTCCTCCTGCGGCCGTTTGTCGAAGGCCGGGTCCAGTTCAAGCAGGAGGATCCCGCCGTCGCCGTCCGCGCGCGCGGCGGCCAGCCGGGCGGTCGGCTGGCCGTCCCATCGCGCCGACACCCGCGAGAGAGGCAGCCTCAGCACCGAGCCGTGCGCCAGGAACCCGGACTCGGCGAGCGCACGTGCGTAGAGCGCGGTCAGCGCGCCGCGGCCCGAACCCAGACCGCCCTCGAACACCAGGTTGGCCGCGCGCGGCATCGGCGGTTCCTGGCCCTCCGCCCGCGCCGCGACGAGTCTTCGCACCCTGGTCGTCAGGGCCGTCCGGACATCGGTGAGGCCGACCATCGCCCCTAGCCTGCGCAGCGAAGCGGAGGGGTTCTCGCCGCCGCGCTGGTCGGCGGCCGGCGCGGGCTCCTGTGTGTTCCTCGGCGGTTCGACGGTCAGGACGTCGGCCCCGATCAGCACGCTCAACTCGTTGTTGTCCTGCGGAGGATCGGCGGCGAGCCGCGAAGCCTGCCGGCTGATCATCTCCTCGAACACCTGCCGTGCGACGCGCCCGTTGCCGAACGTGGCGCCCTTCGGCACGTCCTCGAAGTACCGGACCAGTGCCGTCAGGGCGCTCTCGGAGAGTTCGTAGTAGTGCTTGGCGCACAGCCCGCGGACGATGGTGACCAGTTCGGCCGGGCTGTAGTTGGGGAATTCCACGGAGCGGGCGAAGCGTGAGGCCATGCCGGGGTTGGAGGCGAGGAACTGGTCCATCTGCGCGGAGTATCCGGCGACGATGACCACGATCTCGTCGCGGTGGTCCTCCATCAGCTTCATCAGCGTCTCGACGGCCTCCTGCCCGAAGTCGGGTCCTGTGCCGCGGGACTGGTTGGTGAGGGTGTACGCCTCGTCGATGAAGAGGACGCCTCCGAGCGCCCGGTTGAACACCTCGGTGGTCTTGATGGCGGTGCCGCCGATGATCTGGGCCACCAGGTCCGCCCGCGCCACTTCCACGATGTGGCCCTGCGAGAGGATGCCGAGTTCGGCCAGCACCGCGCCGTAGAGCCGGGCGACGGTGGTCTTGCCGGTGCCGGGCGGGCCGGCGAACACCAGATGCCGGCTCATCGGCGGCATCGGCAGGCCCATCTCCTGGCGCCGCTGGGCCATCTTGTTGAGGTTGATGAGGCCGGTGACCTCACGCTTGACGCTCTCCAGGCCGACCAGCGCGTCGAGTTCGGCGAGCGGGCCGACCGTGCGCATGGGATCGACACGGCCCGCGCCGCCGGCGCCCGCGCCGCCGTCCGCGGCGTCCGGACGCGCGGCCCCGAACCCGGAGGACTCGCCGATCGCGCCGCTGCCGTTGTCCCGGATGTCGCAGTCGCTCACCGCCACCAGTTCGTCGCTCAGGCTGCGCAGGCCGTCGCCGGAGTTGCCGAACACCGCGCAATTGGCCAGCTCGGCCTGGCAGGAGGCGGTCACGTGCACGCCGTGGCCGCGGGCGCCGGAGATCCGGCAGCCGATCGCGGTGAGGGCGCCGCCGCCCACCAGCCGGATGCCGTCGCTGTCCGAATCGGCGAACTCGCTGTCCCGGGCGGTCAGCCGGGAGTCCGAGCCGACCACCACGGCGCAACCGGTCACCGCCGACGCCGTGAGCGCGGCCTGCGAGCCGCCGGCCAGCGACAGGCCCGAGCCGGCCGACGCCCGCACCCGCACGTCGGTGAGTTCGGCCACGGCGTTCTCGTCGAGGTCGATGCCCGCGCCGGTGGCCAGGTCGCCGTCGCGCACGTCCAGCCGCCCGCCGCCGCGTACCACCGCCGCGGCGCCCCGCCGTCCCGACACGGACAGCCGCTCGACCACCACGCGCCCGCCGTCCGCCACCTGAAGGGCCGCCTGCGCCGCGTCCCGCACGGTCAGCCCCGCGCACTCCACGACGGCGTCCGACTCGACGACGAGGCCGACCTGCCCGCCGTTGATCACGCACTCCTCCAGGCGCGGCCGGGACCCTGTAGCCGCCTGCACGCCGGCCTCGCCGCCGCCCTCCACCGTGCAGTCCCGCAGAACCGGGGAAGCCCCGGCGCCGATGTGCACGGACTGACGGGCGGCTCCGCTGAACCGGCAGCCGGTCAGCAGTGCCTCACCGGTGCTGGTCAGATACACGTCGAGGGCCGCGCCGCCGAGCACGTGCACGTCCCGCATCCGGGCCCGCGCCTGCTGCTCCACCGCGACGGCCGGTTTGGCGCAGCCCTCGATCCGGGTCGCCTCGACGACGATCGTACTCGTTCCGTTGGCGCACACCCCGTTGCCGCCGGCCTTCTCCAGCCGGCAGTCCCGGACCGTCAACTGCCCGTGCTCGGCCACCACCACCGCCGAGGAGGCCACGTCGGCGACCTTCGTACGCTCCACCACGTTCGCACGGCCGGACGTGACCACGATCCCGGCGCCGCGGCCGTTGGCCACCTCGCAGTCCCGCAGTGCGAGCACGCCCTCGTTCCACGCCAGGACGGCCGCCCATGCCTCGCCCGCTACCTTGCAGCCGTCCAGCGCGGCCTGGCCGCGGCGCACGTCCAGGACCGGTGCGTCCTGGTCGGCGCCGGTCAGGTGCAGCCGGGACAGCTGGACGGCTTCGGCGTCGAGGACCAGGGTGCTGCCGGACGCCGTGTGGACCTGGGGCGGGCGCGCGGTGTCCTGCGCGGCGATGGTCACCGGCCGGGTGACGTGCAGCGCCTCCTCGTACCGGCCCGGCGCCACCGTGATCAGCGCGCCGTCCCGCGCGTCGCCGAGGGCGTCGGCTATCGACCGGTACGCCCCGGCGCGGTCCGGTGCGACGTACAGAACCTGGCGCGTCACTCAGTTGCTCCTTCGTCGGGTGGCGGGTGGGGAGGTGGCCGGCAACAGGCCCGGCGGTGCGCCGTGGGGCAGGACCGGCGTCCCGGCGGCCCGGCTGTCGGCCTGGTGCGTGCGCAACAGATCCAGCGCGCGCGACAGCCCGTCCAGGGCCATGTCGTCCAGCGGCAGGCGCCGGCCGGGCGCGGTGCCGTCGGCGCCACGGGACCCGGCCGGTGCGGTCTCCGACGCGGACATCTCCCGCAGCAGCAGGACCGGCTGGTCCCCCTCGTCCCTGCGCAGCACCTTGAAGGCGGTGCCGGGCACGAACACCACCTGGTCGGGCCGGGAGGTGTCCACCAGGCGGGTACGGCGTGCCGTCATCGACCAGAGGAGGACGTCCACGGCGGGGCGCCGAGTCGCGTACGGCGTGGTCTGCGCCGTGCAGAAGGCCCACTCGGTGGTCACCCGGCCCTCCTCGTACCACTCCAGCTCGGCCGGTTCCATGGGCGCGCGCAGCAGGGCGGGGCCACGGTACGAGGGCAGCCGTTGCAGACCGGCCGACACGCAACGGGCGAGCGGGACGTGCGGGCCGGCCTTGGCCTGGCGCACGGCCGCGTCCACCCTGGCACTGTCGCCGCTCAGATACAGGCGGACCGCCACCAGTTCGGTGAGCGCCACGGCGGCGTCCTCCCGGGAGATGCCCTGCAGACCGGGCGACTCCGACATGACCCGCGCGACGCTGCCGGACAGCGCGTCGTACTGCGTACTGAACGTCTTGCGCAGCCAGGCCCGTTCCTGCGCCAGCCCGCGTCCCGCCGGGACGGCACTGGCCGCGGGCGGCGGGACGGGTTGCACCCGTACGCCGGGGGCAGGGGCGGGAGCCGCCCGTTCCTGAGCGGGGGCCGGGTTCGCCGGGACGGGTGCTGGACCAGAGGTGCCCTCCGGCGCGCCCACCGCCCGCGCGGGGCCGGACTCCAGCCGGATCCGGGTGGGCGCGGCGGCGGGGGCGGACGGAGGCGTCGGTGCGACAGGCGACGGAGGCTGCACCGGCACCGGCTCGGGAGGAGCGGACGCAGGTGCAGGTGGCGTCGTCGGGATCGCCGGGAACGGCGGCTGTCCGGGGTCGACGGGAGAGGACTCGGGCGTGGGGGTGGGAGGCGTGGGGGTCGGAAGGGGGCCCGGTCGTGGTGCGGGGGGTGCGGGTAGTGGAGGGACGTCAGACGGGGGTGTGGGGCCCGGCCGCGCGGGCGCGCCCCCGGCCGAAGGCATGAAGTCCAGGTCCAGCACGGCAGGGCGTCGCGCGGGTGAGGGGCGGCCGACCGGCTGCGCACGTTCGGTGCCCGGGGCACCCCCAACGGAGTCCGAGCCGTCGTACCCCCCGGACGCCGCACCGGGCAGGCCGCCGGGACCCGCCGGTGAAAGGGGTGGTGACCCACCGGGTGGTGTCGTGTCCGGCCCGGAGGCACCCGCGACCGACGTGTCGCCGCCGTCATGGGGGCCACCGGGAAACTCGGTGCGGGCGGGCCCGGCAGGATCCCCGGCCGCGCCGGTTCTCCCGCCGTCCGGGGGCGGCGAGTACGGCGGGACCGCGGGGGCAGCAGGCGCGGCGCCGGGGTCCGCCGGCAGAGCGGAGTGGGGCTGCGCGGGATCCACGGGCTGAGCGGAGTGCGGGTACGCCGGATCCACCGGCAGAACGGAGCGGGGCTGCGCGGGATCCACGGGCTGAGCAGGACGCCGCGCCGCTGGATCCACGGGCGTGACGGTGCCGTCGATGCCGGTCGGTCCACCCGCGCCATTCCCACCGACTCCACTGCCCGCGCCATTCCCGCCATTCAGGCCGGCTCCGCCGACCGCACCGTTGCTGCCGACTCCGCCCCCCGCGCCAAGCCCGCCGTTTACGCCTGCTCCGCCGACCGCGCCATTCCCGTCGGCTCCACCTCCCGCGCCATTCCCGCGGGCTCCACCACCTGCGCCGTTTCCGCGGGCTCCACCACCCGCGCCGTTCCCTCCAGTTCCACCACCCGCGCCATTCCCTCCGACTCCACCGACCGCGCCAAGCCCGCCGTTCACACCCCCTCCACCGACCGCGCCACTCGAACCGGCCGTCGCCGCACCGCCGTTCACGCCGGTGAGGACGGTCTGCGCGGTGGCCGGTCCGGTGGCCAGGTGGCTCGTGAGCGCAGGCTCGGACACCGGGGTAGGGGCAGGGGCGGTGGCCGATGCCAGGGCATGGTGGGAGGAAGTTGCCTGCGCGGGGCGGTCCGAGGAGGCGTCGAGGCGGCCGTGCGCCGGTCCCGGGGCGATGGCGCGGGCGCTACCGTCCGCCTCCGCCCACCACTTGACGTCACTCCACCCGAGTGCGGCGCCGGGCGCGTCCGCGGGGCCGACCCGGAACGCCTCGCGCAGCGCCGGGTCGAGCTGGCGCAGCATGTCCTCGGCCAGGCGCCGCATGCGCTCGGCGCCGTCACCCGCCGCGCGGTGGTAGAGGATCGCCGCCCGGCCCGGGGCGGCCGCGGCACGGCGAACCCGGTCGGCGTCGTCCGGCTCAGCGGTCGGCCGCAGCCACAGACCGCTCTGGATCACCTCCAGCACGGTCTCGTCGGTGTACGGGTAGACGCCGTCGGCGGTTTCCGCGCCGCTCACCGGGGGGCGGATCCCGAGCAGCGTCGGCGGCGTGGGCGTCCCGTCGCCGCTCGGCGCGTACACCAGCTCGCCGGCGAAGGGGCGCCACGCGGCCGTGCCGTCACGGTTCGGCACTTCGATGTGCGGGGCTTCGCTGCGCAGGTGCGGTACGGCGGGCAGCCCGGTGTAGAACACCACCGGCTCGCCGACGGCGTCCGCGAGCCCCTGCCCGAGGGAGTCCACCCCTTCGGGCAGGATCACGGGGCCGAGCTGGAGGAACCGCAGAGACGGGCGGGCCGACGACAGCACGCTGTGCCACACCCGTACGGCGGCGGACAGTTCGACCGGCGGGCCGCCCGGCGAGCCGAGCACCGCGGTGAGCGAGTCGCTGCCGCCGGGGACGCGGTCCACCAGCCAGTTCCGGCTGGCGGCGGCCGAGCCGGAACTGTCGTCCGCGCTGCGCAGCCACAGCCCGGCGGCGGTCGGTTCCACGACGGCGCCCGGCACCGGGGTCCACGGGGTCTCGGAGAGGGTGTACTCCCAGTGGGGTTTGGGGAACCGGCGTGAATCGGCCGCGGGCGGGCGGCCCTGCTGGAAGCGCAACCAGCCGCTGCCACGGTCGTACGGCACGTACAGGCCGCCGCCCGGCACCTGACGGGGCGTGCCGTCGGCCGCCAGCACGACGCTTCCGGTGCGGTCGGCGACCGCCTGTCCGATCCGGCGTACGCCCGCCGGGGTGCCGCGGCCGAAGACCAAGCGCACCACACCCGCCGACCGGAGGGCGAGCAGCCGGCCCAGCGCGTCCCACTCCCCCGACCGTGCGTCGACGGGCAGGTCCGCCACCACGAGCCGGTGCGGCGGGTCGGGGGCGAGCGTGGCGGCCAGTGCGACCGCGCCGGGGTCGGGTTCGCCCTTGCGGTGGACCAGTAGGGCGTGCCCCACCTGGCGTGTGCGCAGGCCGGTACGGGAGGCGGGGATCGCCGTGAGGTCGAGCCGCACCCTCATCACCCCTTCAGCGTGGCGGTGGCCGCGGTCTTGCCCAGTACGGGACCGCGCGGCAGCAGGTGCAGGATCTGGGCCGGCATAGCGGTGCCGGGGCCGCTGAGCCGCAGTGACCCGGCGGCCTGGCGGTCGCCGAACGGGAAGAGCGTGCCCTGGTCGGTCACCAGGTAGGTCTGGGGGCTCGACACCCCGGCGCGCATCTGGTCCTGGTCGAGCACCAGCAGGCCGTGCGCCGGAGCCACCACGACGGCGCTGTGGCCGGTCGCCGCCGGTCCGGACTCCAGTACGACGCTGTTGGTCAGGCGGACCCCCGAGGTCTTCTGCCGGACGCACACCGCGGCACGGCCGAGCGGTACCGCGGGGGCGTTCAGCACGTCGGGCAGGGCGGTGGCGGCGGCCGGGTGCCGGGAGACGGGAGCGGAGGCCAGCGCGCTGGCGTCCAGGGTGACCGCGGGTGGGGCGCCCTTGACGGCGGCGAGCAGCGCGGCCTGGGTGGGGCTCACCGGCGCGATGCCGTCGTCCAGCAGGACGTAGGTGCCCGCGCCGGTGCCGCCGGAGGTGCGGAAGAGCTGGCCGACCCGGGCCTGCTTGCCCGCCACGGTCCCGGCGCGGGCGCCGCTGTGCGAGATCGCCGGTGCGGCCAGGGCGACGCCGGTCGGCACCTGGTCCAGCCAGTCGGTGGGCGCGGGCACCGACTCGTCGGCGTCCAGCCCGAGGGCGATGAGGGTGTTGCTGCTCGGCACGGGGTACTTGGTGCCCCGCCACAGCACATAGCGCCGGCCCTTCGGGTCGGCGAGCACGACCTGGCGGTCGGCGGGCACGGCCGTGAGGCGGCCCGGGGTGAGGTCGAGTACCTGCCCGGCCCTCAGGTCGGGCCGCAGGCACCGGGTCCAGCCGCCGGAGGCCACGTCCTGCGGGGCGGGCAGGGAGTCCGGGGCGCCCGGGATGCCGATGTCCGAGCCGTGCGGGACCTTCGCCAGGACGTCCCGGGGGACGGTGCGCACGGTGCCCCGCGAGCCGGTGAGCAGCAGTGCCGAGGCGTAGTTGCGCACCGGCCTGAGCTTGTCGCCGACGAGCAGGTAGCGGGTGCCGGTCTCCTGCTCCACGATGATCGTGCCGGGCTGGCGCCAGGTGTCCTTCTGCACCGGCTTGACGAGTCCGTAGACACCGAAGCCCGCGCAGAGCAGGACGACCAGGACCGCCCCGAAGAAGGTGCCGACCGAGCCCCGCCGGGTCGGGCTGGTTCCCCGCCCGGGGTCGCCGGTCACCAGGGCGGTGGCGAGCCGGCCCATGGCGAACTGGTACGCCTGCAGGTGGTCGCGTCGCGTCTGCATCGTGCCTCCTCAGCCTGCGAGCGATCGCATGAACGAGTAGGCGTGGACGATCTGGAGCAGAAGCGGCAGCAGCGCGATGGCGGTGAGCCACTCGGTGATGTCGCCGATGTGCCCCCAGATGGGCAGCAGCCGGCGGTCGGGCAGCCGTTCGGCGGCGACCAGCAGCAGCGCGGTGGCCGCCAGCAGTCCTGCCAGTGCCGCGAACCGGGGCCCGGTGCCGTGCGGTGCGACGGTGACCAGCAGCACGAGGACGGGGCCGGTCGCGCCGGCGAGTGCGGTGGAGACCCGCTGGATGACGCCGGTGAGTTCGCGGGCGCGCAGCAGCACGGTCACGGAGAACACCAGCGGGAACACCCAGCCGATCCAGCCGTCGCTTCGCACGAGCAGCCACCAGGAAACGGCGTACACGACGGCGCTGGTGAGACTCAGCACGTCCAGCAGGGCGCCGGCGAGTGCGACCCGGGATTGGACGACCTCTTCCGGCTGGGGTTCGATGTCCTGCTGCAACTCGTCGGCGTTGTGCGGGAGTTGCGGCACGTGCAGGCGGGCAAGGCGCAGGGCGGCCCGGGGCGCCAGCTGGCCGAGGACGTAAGCGAGACCGGCCACCAGTGCGGTCGCCTGGGCCGCGGATCGGCCGGCGCCGAGGATCAGCCCGCAGGTCAGCGCGGCGGCTGCCGCGAGGCCGAGGGCGGTCCCCGGTACCGGGTACGGCATGACGCGCAGGGCCAGCAGGGGTCCGGCGAGCACCGCCACCCAGACGACGGCCAGCAGGAGACCGTACAGACTCGGGACGAAACCGCCGTCGGCGCCGGGGTGCGAGACGAAGCCGGCCAGCATCCCCAGGGCGAGGGCGCCGCAGCCGGCGACGAGTGAGACGGACGGCCGGGCGCCGAGTCGCTGCGCGGCCACCGCGCCACCGGCCAGCAGCAGGGCGCCGCCGCCGGCCTCGGCCGCGGCACCGGTGCCCGGGGTGAGGAACAGTTCGGCGACGAGCCCGGCGATCGTCAGGCAGGCGGCGGCGAGGGAGAGCCACCGGGTCGCCTGGGGCGACCAGCGGCCGGGCAGCCCGCTGACCACGTGGGCCACGCCGTCCGCGACGTCGTCGAAGTGCAGGGCGGGCAGCACCTCCTCCTCGGGGCGCATGTACAGCACTTCGCCGTGGCGCAGCCCGAGGGTCTGGGGGGTGCCGTCGGGGTCGAGGGGTTCCTCGCCGAGGCGCTGGAGGAGCCAGGTGCGGCCGTCGCCGTCCGGCATGCCGGCCTGCCGAAGGAGCAGTGGCAGCAGTGAGGACAGCGGCAGGGTCACCGGGATCGCCAGATCGGCTCGCCCGGCCGGCCCCTCGACGGTGATCCGGCAGACGTCCGGGGCGCTGCCCCGAGCGGTCTGGACTGGGGTGGTCATGCTTCTCCTGTGCGGGGTAGGGCACGCCCGACGGGTGGTAGGGCACGCCCGGCGGGAGGTAGGGCACGCGCGAAGGGTCGTAGAACACGCCCGGCGGGAGGTAGGGCACGCGCGAAGGGTCGTAGAACACGCCCGGCGGGAGGTAGGGCACGCGCGAAGGGTCGTAGAACACGCCCGGCGGGAGGTAGGGCACGCGCGAAGGGTCGTAGAGCACGCCCGGCGGGAGGTAGGGCACGCGCGAAGGGTCCTAGAGCACGCCCGGCG
>NZ_JBICZA010000066.1:0-15680 GCF_043201585.1 Streptomyces sp. NPDC048297 | reverse complement strand
CCCCCGGCTCCCGCGGCTGCATCGACATCGACACCCTCCCCATACGACAACGTCGGCTCCCAAGACCACAACAAGGTCTCGGGAGCCGACGTCACGCGAAGGCCGGGATTACCCAACAGTGTCCACACGGGCTCCGGCCCCTCTGCGGGTACCGGTCGGTGCTGCCGAGTACGGGTCAGCGCTTCTTCGGGTCCAGCAGGCCCGCGCGGCGCAGCGCGTCGGCCATGGCGCTGTTGGCGGGCGGCGGCGCCTGCCGTCCGCCCCGGTCGCCGCCACCACGGCCCTGCCGCTGGCCCTGACCACCCTGGCCGCCCTGGCCCACCTGGCGCTGCTGGGGCGGGCGGGCGCCGCCCCCGCGCTGCTGGCCGCCGCCTCGCTGCTGCCGGCCGCCGCCCTGGCCCTGCGGCGCGGCCTCGTCGTCCAGCCGCAGCGTCAGCGCGATCCGCTTGCGCGCGATGTCCACGTCCAGGACCTTCACCTTGACGATGTCACCGGGCTTCGCCACATCGCGCGGGTCCTTGACGAACGTCTTCGACATCGCGGAGACATGGACGAGACCGTCCTGGTGGACGCCGATGTCCACGAACGCCCCGAAGGCCGCCACGTTCGTGACCACGCCCTCCAGGATCATTCCGGCGGACAGGTCGGAGATCTTCTCCACACCCTCCTTGAAGGTGGCCGTCTTGAAGGCGGGACGCGGGTCGCGGCCCGGCTTCTCCAGCTCCTTGAGGATGTCGGAGACGGTCGGCAGACCGAAGGTGTCGTCCACGAAGTCCGCCGGCCGCAGCGAGCGCAGCACGCCCGTGTTGCCGATCAGGGAGGCGACCTCCTGGCCCGCCGTCTTCACCATGCGCCGCACCACCGGGTACGCCTCCGGGTGCACGCTGGAGGAGTCCAGCGGGTCGGAGCCGCCCCGGATCCGCAGGAAGCCCGCGCACTGCTCGTACGCCTTCGGACCCAGCCGGGCCACCTTCTTCAGCTCCCCGCGCGAGGTGAACGGGCCGTTCGCGTCCCGGTGCGCCACGATGTTCTCGGCCAGCCCGGAGGAGATGCCGGACACCCGCGAGAGCAGCGGCACGGAGGCGGTGTTCACGTCCACGCCGACGCCGTTCACACAGTCCTCGACCACCGCGTCCAGCGAGCGCGACAGCTTCACCTCGGACAGGTCGTGCTGGTACTGGCCGACACCGATCGACTTCGGGTCGATCTTCACCAGCTCGGCCAGCGGGTCCTGCAGCCGGCGGGCGATGGAGACGGCGCCGCGCAGCGACACGTCCATGTCGGGCAGCTCCTGCGAGGCGTACTGCGACGCCGAGTACACGGAGGCGCCCGCCTCGGAGACCATCACCTTCGTGAGCGTCAGCTCCGGGTGCCTGGCGATGAGTTCACCGGCGAGCTTGTCGGTCTCCCGGGACGCCGTGCCGTTGCCGATGGCGACCAGGTCGACCGTGTGCTCCTTCGCCAGCCGCGCGAGCTTGGCGATCGCCTCGTCCCACTTGTTGGCCGGGACGTGCGGGTAGATCACGTCCGTGGCGACGACCTTGCCCGTCGCGTCGACCACGGCGACCTTCACACCCGTACGGAAGCCGGGGTCCAGGCCCAGCGTCGCGCGCGTGCCGGCGGGCGCGGCCAGCAGCAGGTCGCGCAGGTTCGCCGCGAACACGTTCACGGCCTCGTCCTCGGCCGCCGTACGCAGCCGCAGCCGCAGGTCGATGCCGAGGTGCACGAGGATCCGGGTGCGCCAGGCCCAGCGGACGGTGTCCTTCAGCCACTTGTCGGCCGGGCGGCCCCGGTCGGCGACCCCGAACTTCGAGGCGACGATGCCCTCGTACGACGACGGGCCCTCCGTGGCCTCCTCGGGCTCCAGGACGAGGTCGAGGACCTCTTCCTTCTCGCCGCGCAGCATCGCCAGGATCCGGTGCGAGGGCAGCTCGGTGAACGGCTCGGCGAAGTCGAAGTAGTCGGCGAACTTGGCGCCCGCCTCCTCCTTGCCCTCCCGCACCTTCGCGGCCAGGCGCCCGCGCACCCACATGCGCTCGCGCAGCTCGCCGATCAGGTCGGCGTCCTCCGAGAACCGCTCGGTCAGGATCGCCCGCGCGCCTTCCAGCGCGGCCTGCGGGTCCGCGACGCCCTTGCCGGCGTCCACGAACGCGG
Organism: Streptomyces sp. NPDC048297; assembly: GCF_043201585.1. Classification (NCBI taxonomy): domain Bacteria; kingdom Bacillati; phylum Actinomycetota; class Actinomycetes; order Kitasatosporales; family Streptomycetaceae; genus Streptomyces; species Streptomyces sp. NPDC048297. The sequence goes on along the minus strand of NZ_JBICZA010000066.1, from coordinate 13,526 downwards.
CGGCGGCGGCCACCGGCTCGACCGCCGGGTCGCCCAGCAGCCCCTCGGCCAGCGGCTCCAGACCGGCCTCGCGCGCGATCTGCGCCTTGGTGCGCCGCTTCGGCTTGTAGGGGAGGTAGATGTCCTCCAGGCGCGCCTTGGTCTCGGCGCCCCGGATCCGCGCCTCCAGCTCCTCGGTGAGCTTGCCCTGCTCGCGCACCGACTCCAGGACCGCGGTCCGCCGCTCCTCCAGCTCCCGCAGATAGCGCAGCCGCTCCTCGAGCGTGCGCAGCTGTGCGTCGTCGAGCATCTCGGTCGCTTCCTTGCGGTAGCGGGCGATGAAGGGAACCGTCGAACCGCCGTCGAGCAGCTCCACCGCGGCCTTCACCTGCCGCTCCCGTACGCCCAGCTCCTCGGCGATCCTGCCTTCGATGGACCCTACTTCGATGGACTCGGGTGTCGTCACGATCCCGTACCGCCTTCTCCACTCAGGTGTGCGCGGCAATTGTGGCAGGTGACACCGACAACGCGGGGTCAGGGCCGCAACACGCCGCTGGTGCGTCGCCCCCGCGGGGCCGTCTCAGCCCGCCGACGGCACGCTCCAGGTGAAGTGCGGCGGCCGGCGCTCCAGGAAGGCGGCGACACCCTCGGCGGTGTCGCCGCTGCCGCGTGCCTGCCGCGTCCAGTGTTCGTCCCGGTCGGTGCGGCCGTTCGCGAACTCCTTCGCGGCTGCCTGGGTGAGCTGGGAGCGGGACACCAGGACCCGGGTCAACTCCGCGACCCGCTTGTCGAGTTCGCCCTCGGGCAGCACCTCGTCCACGAGCCCGGCGCGCAGCGCCCGCCCGGTGTCGATCAACTCGCCCGAGAACAGCAGGTACTTGGCGGTGGCCGGACCCACGAGGGACACCAGGCGCCGGGTCGAGGAGGACGGGTAGACGATGCCGAGCTTGGCCGGCGTCACCCCGAACAGCGCGCCTTCCTCCGCGAGCCGCAGGTCGCAGGCCGCCGCGAGCTGGGACCCGCCGCCCACGCAGTGGCCCCGGATCGCGGCGAGCGTCGGCTTGGGGAACGCGGCGAGGGCCTCCTCGGCGGCGACGGCCAGGGTCTGTGCCTCCTGGGGCGAGCCCTGGAGGGTGGAGATGTCGGCGCCGGCGCAGAAGGTCGCGCCCTCGCCGGTCAGCACCAGCGCCCGTACGCCGGGATCGGCGGCCAGGGTGTCCAGCAGCGGCGGCAGGGCCCGCCACATCGCGGCGGTCATCGCGTTGCGCTTGGCCGGGTGACGGATGACGACGGTGGCGACGGAGTCGGTGACCTGGTGCGACAGCTGGGGCTCCATGCGCGGATCGTATCGGCCTGTCCGTGGGGGTGCTGAGTGCTGTGCGTTACATCTCGACGGGTCGGGAATCCGCCCGGAGGGGACAATCGGATCAGGGGGAGCGGTAGGCAGGGAGGGGAGGGGGAAGGGGTAGCGAGGGGAGGGAAGGTGTCGGGCGGGGCGGTCGAGGAGGTGGCCATGGCGAGGTCCGGGAAGCCCCGGAGCAGGGCGGGGAAGCTGCGCCGTTCGTTCAGCTGGCTCGCGGCACTCGGTGTGCTGCTCGTGCTCGCCGGACTCGTCGGCCTGGTCTACACCGGTGTGGCCACCCTGACCTCGATGCTCCTGTTCGGGTGGCTGCTGCTGATCGGCGGGGTGGTCGGGCTGCTGCACGCCGTGCAGGCCCGCGGGACGAGCTACTTCTGGCTCGGTGTGGTCGTCGCCGCGCTGAACATCGCGGCCGGTGTCGTCGTCATCCGCATGCCCCACGCGGCGGCTGCCGCCCTCGCCATGTTCGCCGCGCTGCTGTTCCTCTCGGCAGGTCTGTTCCGGCTGGTCGGCAGCCTGGTGGTGCGCGGCCCCCAGTTCGGCTGGACGCTCCTGCTCGGCGCCTTCGACCTGCTGCTGGGCATCCTGGTCCTCGGCTCCTGGCCGAGCAGCAGCCAGTACGTCATCGGCGCGTTCTTCTCGCTGGCCCTGCTCTTCGACGGTCTCGGCCTGATCGCCACCGGCTACGGCGGCCGTCGTGTCGTCGGGCTCGTGGACGAGGGGCCCCCGGCCGAACCCGTACAACACGAATAGTTCGCGAACCGGCGCCGGGGGAACAGGAACAGTCCCTCACGTGGCCATGTCATACGCCAACGGTCAGAACCGTTCGATACCCGCTGACTTCTGTTCAGTCATCCGGAGCGAAGCGGATCGTTACCAACACTCGACGTGTGGTGACAATCGAGCGTGAGGGTGGCGACCGGACGATGGACGACCACGGGCGCGGGGGCGATCCGCGCCCAGCGGGGGGCGCCGGCGGGCTGCCCGCCCCATTGCCGTACGAGGGTGTGTGGCGGTTCACCGCGACCGCCGTGGACGCGTCGGTCCCGCAGGCGCGGCACGCCGTACGGGATCTGCTGGTGAGGCAGGGCGTACCGGTCGCCGACGACGTGGTGCACGGACTGCTGCTGATCGTCTCCGAACTGGTCACGAACGCGGTCCGGCACGCGGCGCTGCTGTCGCCGATGCTCGCGGTGGAGGTGGCCGTCGGGGCCGAGTGGGTGAGGGTGTCGGTGGAGGACAACCACCCCTACCGCCCGACCGCCCTGGAGGCCGACCACGGCCAGACCGGCGGGCGGGGCCTGCTGCTGGTCCGGGAGGTGGCCCGGGAGGCGGGCGGAGTGGTGGACGTCGAGCACACGGCGAGCGGCGGCAAGGTGATCTGGGCCGCCCTGCCACTCAAGCCGGCGGCGCTGCCGTAAGAACGCCGACTAGAATCCCGGCGCCGCAGCTGGGACCGCGACGCCCTCGCCAGACCTCAGCCAGGCCCCTGCCAGAGGCTCCGCCAGGTCTTCGCCGGGCCCTTGCCGGGGTTCCGCCAGACCTCTGTCGGGCCTTTGCCAGGGGCTTCGCCAGGTCTCCGTCGGGCCTCCGCCAGGCCCCCGCCGGGCCCCCGCCGGGGCTCCGCCAGGTCTCTGCCAGGCCCCTACTGGGGGTGCGCCAGGCTTCCGCCGGGGCTCCGGCGGGCGCTGCCGGCCCGTGGAGCCGGGGCCGACCAGCCCGTAGAGCCCCCGCTTACCGGCCCGTTGAGCCGGGGCCGACCAGCCCGTAGAGCCCCCGCTTACCGGCCCGTGGGGCCCGCGATTGCCAGCCCCGTAGGGCCCGCGCTCACCAGCCCGCGGATTCGCCCGTCAGTTCCCTGATCGCCGGGCGGGCGGCGTCCAGCACTGTCATGAACCAGGCCGAGAACGGGTCCTGGGCGTGTCGCTCGGCCAGTTCGGCGGCCGTCACGAACGCCGTTGCCGCGACCCCCTCCGCGTCCGGCGATCAGAGAGCTGCCGGGGGTGCGCCAGGCTTCCGCCGGGGCTCCGGCGCGGGCTGCCGGCCCGTGGAGCCGGTGCCGACCGACCCGTAGAGCCCGCGCTCACCAGCCCGTGGGGCCCCGCTTACCGGCCCGTGGGGCCCGCGATTGCCAGCCCCGTAGGGCCCGCGCTCACCAGCCCGCGGATTCGCCCGTCAGTTCCCTGATCGCCGGGCGGGCGGCGTCCAGCACTGTCATGAACCAGGCCGAGAACGGGTCCTGGGCGTGTCGCTCGGCCAGTTCGGTGGCCGTCACGAACGCCGTTGCCGCGACCTCCTCCGTGTCCGGCGCGGGCCGGGCCTGCACCATGCCGACGAACAGGTGGTTGAACTCCTGCTCCACCAGGCCCGAGGCCGGGTCCGGGTGGTTGTAGCGGACCGTGCCCGCGGAGGCCATCAGCGACGGCGAGACACCCAGCTCCTCGTACGTGCGCCGGGCCGCCGCCGCGAAGGGCGACTCACCCGGGTAGGGGTGACCGCAGCAGGTGTTGGACCACACACCGGGGGAGTGGTACTTGCCCAGCGCCCGCTGCTGGAGCAGCAGCCGGCCGTGCTCGTCGAAGAGGAACACCGAGAACGCACGGTGCAGCCGCCCCGGCGGCTGGTGCGCGGAGAGCTTCTCCGCGGTGCCGATCGTCACGCCCTTCTCGTCGACCAGTTCCAGCAAAATCGCCTCTGCGGTGCCGTTCGACGAGCTGTGCGTCTCGGTGGCAGGTGTGATCGGCATACCCATCCTTCGCCTCGGTCTTCGCACCCCAAGTCTGCCGTACTGATCCGGCACTCCCGTCACTTCCCGGCACGCGCGCCTGTCCGGCGCGCCGGTGGTGACCGGAAGGGGTCCGGTAGATCATCGTGCCCGTCGCCGGATCCCGGGAATCGTCACGGGGAGAGCCGAACACGACAGCGAGCCGTCAGTGGCACAGCCGCGACTCGTGCTCGGCGTGCCCGCCCGGCTCCAGCTGGAAGGTGCAGTGCTCCACGTCGAAGTGGTCGCCCAGGCAGCCCTGCAGCTCGTGCAGCATCTTCTCGTTGCCGATGGCGTTGAGCACGTCCGAGCTGACCACCACATGGGCGGAGAGCACGGGCATGCCGGAGGTGATGGTCCAGGCGTGCAGATCGTGGACGTCCTCGACACCCTCCAGGTCCAGGATGTGGGACCGGACCTCCGCCATGTCCACGTTCTTCGGGGCCGCCTCCAGCAGCACGTCCAGCGTCTCGCGCAGCAGCTTGACCGTCCTCGGGACGATCATCACACCGATGACCAGCGACGCGATCGGGTCGGCGGGCTGCCAGCCGGTGGTCAGGATCACCGTCGCGGAGATGATCACCGCCACCGAGCCCAGCGCGTCCGCGGCGACCTCCAGGAAGGCGCCGCGCACGTTCAGGCTCTCCTTCTGCCCGCGCATCAGCAGCGTCAGCGAGATGGAGTTTGCGACCAGGCCGATCAGACCGAACACGATCATCAGGCCGCCGCGGGTGTCCGCGGGCGTGACGAACCGCTGGACCGCCTCGTACAGGACGTATCCGCCGACGCCGAGCAGCAGCAGGCAGTTGGCCAGGGCGGCCAGGATCTCGGCGCGGGCGAAGCCGAAGGTGCGGTTGGCGCTCGCCGGACGGCTCGCGAAGTGGATGGCGAGCAGCGCCATGCCGAGGCCCACCGCGTCGGTCGCCATGTGGGCCGCGTCCGCGATCAGCGCGAGCGAGTCCGCGAGCAGACCGCCGACGATCTCGACGACCATGATCGTGAGCGTGATGCCCAGCGCTGCCCGCAGCCGGCCGCGGTAGGCCGCCGTGGCCGTACCGGAGGACGGCGCATGGGTGTGCGCATGTCCGTGGTCGTGCCCTGCCCCCATGGCGACTCCGCCCTTCACTACTCGTGCGTCCGGCTCACAGTCAACTACTGGAGGGGGGTATCGGGCAACGCGGCACTGAACACCGTTGTCATGTGCCTTGACCTGCGTAAACGATCCGCAGGTCAGGAAGTCGCACGGCGCACAGGAGCACGGGCGCACAGGTGTACATGGCGCACAGGCGCACCGGGCGGAGTGCGTGGACTCACGCGCCGTGCTGCAGCCGCCAGCCCTGCCACGCTGAGGTGATCATCTCGCGCACCCCGCGCCGGGCCCGCCAGCCCAGTTCCTCGGCCGCCCGCTCGGCCGAGGCCACGGCACGCGGCGCGTCCCCCGGGCGGCGGCCCTCCAGCACGGGCGCCCGCCGGTCGCCGGTGGCCTCCCCGACGACCGTGATCAGCTCGCGCACGGAGACGCCCTCGCCGCGCCCGATGTTCAGTGTGAGATCACCGGCGAGGCTCTCGTCGGCGAGCCGCCGCGCGGCGGCGAGATGCGCCTCGGCGAGATCGGCCACGTGGATGTAGTCACGCACGCAGGTGCCGTCCGGGGTCGGATAGTCGGCACCGAAGATCCGCGGGGCCTCGTCACGGGTCAGCCGGTCGAAGACCATCGGCACGATGTTGAACACACCGGTGTCCGCGAGTTCCGGCGCGCCCGCGCCTGCCACGTTGAAGTAGCGCAGGCACACCGTCGAGATCCCGTGCGCCTTCCCCGCCGCGCGCACCAGCCACTCACCGGCCAGCTTCGTCTCGCCGTACGGGTTCACCGGCGCGCACGGGGTGTCCTCGGTGATCAGGTCCACGTCCGGATTGCCGTAGACGGCCGCCGACGAGGAGAACAGCAGCCTGCGGATCCCCGCGCCGGCGGCCGCGTCCAGCAGCGTGGCCAGGCCGCCGACGTTCTCCCGGTAGTAGCGGGTGGGCTCGGCCACCGACTCGGCGACCTGCTTGCGCGCCGCGAGATGGACGACGCCCGTCACGCCGTACTCCGCGAAGACCCGCCCCAGCAGATCCCCGTCCAGCGTCGAGCCCGCGACGAGCGGGATGCCCGCCGGGAGCCGCGCGGGCACGGCGGCCGACATGTCGTCCAGCGCCACGACCCGCTCCCCGGCGCCGGCCATGGCGTGTGCCACATGCGCTCCGATGTATCCGGCTCCGCCGGTGATCAGCCACGTCATGGTCGTCCACCCTATGCCGACCCGTTGTGGACACGGACCGTGTCCGTGCCTGTCCGGGATGCTGTGGGATGCCCGGCTCTGGGACCGTGGTTTGTGGCGCGGCCCCCCGATCGCCGATGATGATCGCGGCAAAGGCCGGGGCAGTACCCGTGGGCCGGGCCGTGAACGGTCGGTGAACACGGGCTTTTGGCCATCGGATACCCTCTGCCGACATGCCGTCCGGGCCGCCGCAGGCAGGGGCGCCCCGGCACGCAGAAGACCGGCGCCGACGCGCCCGCCACCCAGGGAGTGAGTTTCGGTTTGTCGACCGCCATCGTCACCGGTCAGCCGGTCCCGGGATCGTCGCTCGAGAACGATCTGCGGTCGCTGGGCTTCGACGTGCGCGTGTCCGCTGACGCCGCCGAGGCGGAGACCCTGCTCGCCGCCGTCCCCGCCGGCCGGCGCGTGGCCCTGGTCGACGCCCGCTTCGTCGGCCACGAGCACGCCCTGCGCCTCGGCCTGACCGACCCCCGCTTCCCGCTCGCCGCCGTCACCGGCGCCGTCACGGCCCAGCCCGCCGCCCGGCAGGCGCTGACCCGGGCCCTGGCCCGCGAGACCTCCGCGAGCGGCGGCTGTCCGGTGCCCTCGGCCCCGTCCGAGCGGCCGGGCGCCGCCGCGGTCGCCGTCGGCAGCCTCGCCGACCGTGTCGCCGCCGCCCTCGACGCCGACGGCGCCGAGGTGTACCGCCCCGAGCTGGGCAGCCTGGTCGCCGCCGTACCGGCCGACCCGCAGGCCCGCAACGAGGCACGGCAGGCCGTCGCCGCCGTCGACGACGAGGCCGTACGCCTGAAGTCGGCCGTGAAGTCCCGCGACGGCTTCTTCACCACGTTCTGCATCAGCCCGTACTCGCGCTACATCGCCCGCTGGTGTGCCCGCCGGGGCCTGACCCCCAACCAGGTCACCACCGCCTCGCTGCTCACCGCGCTCATCGCGGCGGGCTGTGCGGCGACGGGCACGCGCGGCGGTTTCATCGTGGCCGGTGTGCTGCTGATCGCCTCGTTCGTGCTCGACTGCACCGACGGCCAGCTCGCCCGTTACGCCCTGAAGTACTCGACGCTCGGCGCCTGGCTGGACGCCACCTTCGACCGGGCCAAGGAATACGCCTACTACGCCGGTCTCGCCCTCGGTGCCGCCCGCGGAGGCGACGACGTCTGGGCCCTCGCACTCGGCGCGATGATCCTGCAGATCTGCCGGCACGTCGTGGACTTCTCGTTCACCGAGGCCAACCACGACGCCACCGTCGCCACCGCCGACACCAGCCCCAACGCGTCCCTGTCCGACAAGCTCGACAGCGTCGGCTGGACGGTCTGGGCACGCCGGATAGTGGTGCTGCCGATCGGGGAGCGCTGGGCGCTGATCGCCGTCCTCACCGCGGCCACCACCCCCCGCATCACCTTCACGGTGCTGCTCGTCGGCTGTGCTCTCGCCGCGCTGTACACCACGGCGGGCCGCGTGCTGCGCTCGCTGACCCGCAAGGCGACGAGGACCGACCGGGCCGCGCGGGCGCTGGCGGACCTCGCCGACAACGGCCCGCTCGCCGTGTTCTCCGCGCGCGTGCTGCGCGCCCCCCTCGGCTCCCCGCTCCTGGTGGCGCTGGGCGGTGCCGCGGTCCTCGCGGTGTCCCTGTTTTTTGGGTTCTCCGGGTTCTCCGGCGTTGCCTGGGCGCCCGTCGCGGGCGCCGTGGTCTACGCCGTCGCCTGCGGCCAGGCGCTGTCCCGCCCCCTGAAGGGCGCCCTCGACTGGCTCGTCCCCCCGGTCTTCCGCGTCGCGGAATACTGCACCGTCCTCGTCCTCGCGAGCAAAGCGGGGGTGAACGGAGCCCTTCCTGCGGCTTTCGGCCTGGTGGCCGCCGTCGCCTACCATCACTACGACACGGTGTACCGCATACGCGGGAACGCCGGAGCGCCGCCGGCCTGGCTGGCGCGCGCCATCGGGGGGCAGGAAGGGCGGACGCTGCTCGTCACCGCCCTGGCCGCGCTCCTCACCGCCTCGCAGTTCAGGGTCGCGCTCACGGTGCTCGCCGTGTACGTCGCCTTGGTGGTGCTCGCCGAGAGCATCCGCTTCTGGGTGTCCTCCGGGGCGCCCGCCGTACACGACGAAGGAGAACCCGCATGATCGGCCTCGTGCTGGCGGCCGGCGCCGGACGGCGCCTGCGCCCTTACACCGACACGCTGCCCAAGGCGCTGGTGCCGGTGGGGCCCGCGGGCATAGAGGGCGAACCCACGGTCCTGGACCTGACCCTCGGCAACTTCGCCGAGATCGGTCTGACCGAGGCCGCGATCATCGTCGGTTACCGCAAGGAGGCCGTGTACGCGCGCAAGGAGGCCCTGGAGCGCACGTACGGCCTCAAGCTCACCCTCATCGACAACGACAAGGCCGAGGAGTGGAACAACGCCTACTCCCTGTGGTGCGGCCGTGACGCCCTCAAGGACGGCGTGATCCTCGCCAACGGCGACACCGTCCACCCGGTCTCCGTCGAGAAGACACTGCTCGCCGCGCGCGGTGACGGCAAGAAGATCATCCTCGCGCTGGACACCGTGAAGTCCCTGGCGGACGAGGAGATGAAGGTCGTCGTCGACGCCGGGCAGGGCATGACGAAGATCACCAAGCTGATGGACCCCGCCGAGGCCACCGGCGAGTACATCGGCGTCACCCTGATCGAGGGCGACGCCGCCCCCGAGCTGGCCGACGCGCTGAAGACGGTCTGGGAGAGCGACCCGCAGCAGTTCTACGAGCACGGCTACCAGGAACTGGTCAACCGCGGCTTCCGCATCGACGTGGCCCCGATCGGCGACGTCAGCTGGGTCGAGATCGACAACCACGACGATCTCGCCAGGGGACGGGAGATCGCGTGCCGCTACTGACCCGGCTCATTCCCTCGCCGGTCGTCGTGGACATCCGCCCGGGGGCCCTGGACGACCTGGCCTGTGTCCTCGCCGACGAGCGCATCTCGCAGTCGGGCCGGCTCGCCGTCGCGGTCAGCGGCGGCTCCGGCGCCAGGCTGCGCGAGCGCATCGCCCCCTCGCTGCCCGGTGCCACCTGGTACGAGGTCGGCGGCGGCACCCTGGACGACGCGATCCGGCTGGCCGGCGAGATGAAGTCCGGCCGCTACGACGCGGTCGTCGGGCTCGGCGGCGGCAAGATCATCGACTGCGCCAAGTTCGCGTCGGCCCGCGTGGGCCTGCCGCTGGTCGCGGTGCCGACGAACCTCGCCCACGACGGCCTGTGCTCGCCGGTCGCGACGCTCGACAACGACTCGGGGCGCGGCTCCTACGGTGTGCCGAACCCGATCGCGGTCGTCATCGACCTGGACGTGATCCGCGAGGCCCCGGCCCGCTTCGTCCGGGCCGGCATCGGCGACGCCGTCTCCAACATCAACTCGGTCGCGGACTGGGAGCTGTCCCACCGCGTCAACGGGGAGAAGGTCGACGGCCTCGCCGCGGCCGTGGCCCGCCAGGCGGGCGAGGCGGTGCTGCGCCACCCCGGCGGCATCGGTGACAACGACTTCCTCCAGGTGCTCGCCGAGGCGCTGGTCCTCACCGGCATCTCGATGTCGATCTCCGGCGACTCCCGGCCCGCCTCCGGGTCCTGCCACGAGATCAACCACGCCTTCGACCTGCTGTACCCCAAGCGGGCGGCGGCCCACGGCGAGCAGTGCGGCCTCGGCGCGGCCTTCGCGATGTATCTGCGCGGGGCGCACGAGGAGTCCGTGCACACGGCCGGCGTGCTGCGCCGGCACGGGCTCCCGGTGCTGCCGGAGGAGATCGGCTTCACGGTGGACGAGTTCGTCCACGTCGTGGAGTACGCCCCGGAGACCAGGCCCGGCCGCTACACCATCCTCGAACACCTCGACCTCAAACCGACCCAGATCAAGGACATCTACGCCGACTATGTCAAGGCCATCGGTAGCTGAACTCCGTCCGGTCGTCCACCCCGCGGGGGTGAAGGACCGGCGCAGCGGTGAGCACTGGGCGGGACGCCTCTATATGCGCGAGGTGTCCCTGCGCGTCGACCGCTATCTGGTGAACACCAGGGTCACGCCCAACCAGCTCACCTACCTGATGACCGTCTGCGGCGTGCTCGCGGCCCCGGCCCTGCTGGTGCCGGGGATCACGGGCGCCGTCCTCGGCGTCGTCGCCACCCAGCTGTACCTGCTGCTGGACTGCGTCGACGGCGAGATCGCCCGCTGGAAGAAGCAGTACTCACTCGGCGGGGTCTACCTCGACCGCGTCGGCGCCTACCTCACCGACGCGGCCGTCCTGGTCGGCCTCGGCCTGCGCGCCGCCGACCTGTGGGGCACCGGCCGTATCGACTGGCTGTGGGCCTTCCTCGGCACCCTCGCCGCGCTCGGCGCGATCCTGATCAAGGCCGAGACCGACCTGGTCGGCGTCGCCCGCCACCAGGCGGGCATGGCGCCGGTCAAGGAGGCCGCCTCCGAGCCGCGCTCCTCCGGCATGGCGCTGGCCCGCCGGGCCGCCGGCGCGCTCAAGTTCCACCGGCTCATCCTCGGCATCGAGGCCTCGCTCCTGATCCTGGTCCTGGCCATAGCCGACCAGGTGCGCGGCGACCTGTTCTTCACCCGGCTCGGCACCGCCGTCCTCGCCGGCATCGCCCTGCTGCAGACCCTGCTGCACCTGGTGTCCATCCTCGCGTCGAGCAGGCTGAAGTGACCGGCATGAAGGTCGGCGCGGTCATCATCACCATGGGCAACCGGCCCGAGGAGCTGCGGTCCCTCATCGACTCGGTCGCCAAGCAGGACGGCGACCGCGTCGAGGTGGTCGTCGTCGGCAACGGCTCGCCGGTCCCGGACGTCCCCGAGGGCATACGCACCGTCGAGCTGCCCGAGAACCTGGGCATCCCCGGCGGCCGCAACGTGGGCATCGAGGCCTTCGGCCCCGGCGGCGGCGACGTCGACATCCTGCTCTTCCTCGACGACGACGGCCTGCTCGCCCGCCACGACACCGCCGCGCTGTGCCGCGAGGCCTTCGCCGCGGACCCGGAACTGGGCATCGTCAGCTTCCGCATCGCGGACCCCGAGACCGGCGAGACCCAGCGCCGCCACGTGCCCCGGCTGCGCGCCTCCGACCCGATGCGCTCCTCCCGGGTCACCACCTTCCTCGGCGGCGCCAACGCCGTCCGTACGAAGGTCTTCGCCGAGGTCGGCGCACTGCCGGACGAGTTCTTCTACGCCCACGAGGAGACCGACCTGGCCTGGCGCGCCCTGGACGCCGGCTGGATGATCGACTACCGGTCGGACATGGTCCTGTACCACCCGACGACGGCCCCCTCGCGGCACGCGGTGTACCACCGCATGGTCGCCCGCAACCGGGTCTGGCTGGCCCGGCGCAACCTTCCGCTGCCCCTGGTCCCCGTCTACCTCGGGGTCTGGCTGCTGCTCACCCTGCTGCGCCGCCCCTCGATGCCGGCCCTGCGGGCCTGGTTCGGCGGCTTCCGGGAGGGCTGGACCAGCCCGTGCGGCCCCCGCCGTCCGATGCGCTGGCGCACTGTGTGGCGCCTCACTCGACTGGGCCGCCCCCCGGTCATCTGACAAGCTTCTCTTACCTTAGGAGAGCAAGCTTCTTACTCAAGAGAGTCCGGATTCCCACTCGTGAGTCACACAACGCATGACGGCGGCCTCGCGGTGAGCGCGATACCGTCGCCCGACGAGGGACTGACACCGGCGCAGCTCGCCGCCAAGTACGGGCTCGCCGTGAGCGGCGCCCGGCCGTCGCTCGCCGAGTACGTCCGTCAGCTCTGGGGGCGGCGCCACTTCATCCTCGCCTTCTCCCAGGCGAAGCTGACGGCGCAGTACAGCCAGGCCAAGCTGGGCCAGCTGTGGCAGGTGGCCACGCCGCTGCTCAACGCGGGCGTGTACTACTTCATCTTCGGCGTCATCCTGCACGCGAGCCGCGGCCTGTCCCAGGACGTGTACATCCCGTTCCTGGTCACCGGCGTCTTCGTTTTCACCTTCACGCAGAGCTCGATCATGTCGGGCGTCCGCGCCATCTCCGGCAACCTCGGCCTGGTGCGCGCCCTGCACTTCCCCCGAGCCTCGCTGCCCATCTCGTTCTCGCTCCAGCAGCTCCAGCAGCTGCTGTTCTCGATGATCGTGATGTTCGTCGTGGCGATCGGCTTCGGCAGCTACCCGGGCCCGTCCTGGCTGCTGATCGTGCCGGCCCTGCTGCTGCAGTTCCTGTTCAACACCGGACTCGCCCTGATCGTGGCCCGCATGGGCGCGCGCACGCCCGACCTCGCCCAGCTGATGCCGTTCATCCTGCGGACCTGGATGTACACCTCCGGCGTCATGTTCTCCATCAGCAACGTGCTGGCGGGCCGTCCCGAGTGGGTGGTGCGGGTGCTGCAGGTGAACCCGGCCGCGATCTACATGGACCTGATGCGCTACGCCCTCATCGACGGCTACGGTGCCTCCAACCTGCCGCCGCACGTGTGGGCCATCGCGCTGTTCTGGGCCGTGGTCGTCTTCGCCGGCGGATTCGTGTACTTCTGGAAGGCGGAGGAGCGGTACGGCCGTGGCTGAGCAGAACACCGGCGTGAACCCCGGCGAGACCTCCGGCGAGCGCCGCCCGACGGTCGTCGCGGACGGTCTGCACATCGTCTACCGGGTCAACGGCGCCAAGACGGGCAAGGGCAGCGCGACGGCCGCGCTCAGCCGCATCCTCAAGCGGGGCTCCGACGACGTGGCGCGCGGGGTGCGCAAGGTGCACGCCGTGCGCGGTGTCTCCTTCGTCGCCTACCGCGGCGAGGCCATCGGCCTGATCGGCTCCAACGGCTCCGGCAAGTCCACCCTGCTGCGCGCCATCGCCGGCCTGCTGCCGGCCGAGAAGGGCAAGGTCTACACCGACGGCCAGCCCTCGCTGCTGGGCGTCAACGCGGCCCTGATGAACGACCTCACCGGCGAGCGCAACGTCATCCTCGGCGGCCTCGCCATGGGCATGTCCCGGGAGCAGGTCAAGGAGCGCTACCAGGAGATCGTCGACTTCTCGGGCATCAACGAGAAGGGCGACTTCATCACCCTGCCCATGCGGACGTACTCCTCCGGCATGGCCGCCCGGCTGCGCTTCTCCATCGCCGCCGCCAAGGA
>NZ_JBICZA010000065.1:0-16013 GCF_043201585.1 Streptomyces sp. NPDC048297 | reverse complement strand
CCCGTGCCCGCACAGCGCGGTGAAGCAGGAAGCCCCCGGAAGGGTCAGCCGACCCAGGCCGGAATCCCTGGACTTTAGGCCAGGGAGCACGTCAAGGCGCCCCTCCGACAGCCCTCGTCCGGCGGCTGCGGCAGCCATGGCGGGCGCGGCGACCAGCGGCCTCAGCGCCTGCGCCGACCAGGCGACTGCGGCACTCACGGCGACCAGCGGCTATGGCGGCTGCGGCAGTCAGGGCGGGCCCCGGCGGCCGCGGTGGCTGCCGCGCTCATGGTGGCTGTGGCGGCCCCGGCGACTGCGACAGCTGCGGCGACCGGGCGACTGCGGCACACACGGCGACCAGCGACCGCGGCGACTGCGGGCGCCAGCGGCCTCGGCGATCAGTGGCCACGACGGCCCCGGCGACCGCGCCAGTCACGGCGAAGCCACCACAGTCACGGCCACCGCGGCGACCAGCGACCACCGCGGCTGCGGCGACCAGCGGCCTCGACGACCGCGCCAGTCACGGCGAAGCCACCACAGTCACAGCGACGCCGCCGCACTCACGGCCCCCGCGGCGACCAGCGGCCCTGGCGACCAGTGGCTATGGCGGCAACGACGGCCCCGGCGGCTGCGGCACTCACAGCGAAGCCGCCGCACTCACGGCCCCCGCGGCGACCAGCGGCCTCGGCGACCGCGGAAGGCACGGCGAAGCCACCCAGTCACAGCGACGCCACCGCACTCACGACCACCGCGGCGACCAGCGGCCCCCCGCGGCCCCCACCGGCCGCACCCGGTGCACCGGCTATACCCGCTGGACCGGCTACACCGAACCCAACATGGCCAGTGCCCTGCGCCCGACCTCCCGGCCGATCGGGAGGGAAGCGGTCGCCGCGGGGGAGGGGGCGTTGAGGACGTGCACGGCCCGGCTTCCCTCTCGGATGAGGAAGTCGTCGACCAGCGTTCCGTCCCGCAGCACCGCCTGCGCCCGCACCCCTGCGGGGGCCCGCAGCAGATCCGTCTCCTGCACCGCGGGCAGCAGTCTTCGGACGGCACCCAGGAAGGCCTTCCTGGACACCGACCGCCGCAGCTCACCCGCCCCGTACCGCCAGTGCCGGCGGGCGATCACCCAGGACCCCGGCCACGCCAGGGTCCCGGCCAGCTCCTGGGGTCGTACGACCCCCCAGCCGTACCCCTCCCGGGCGAGCGCGGGCACCGCGTTCGGGCCGATGTGCACGCCCCCGTCGACGCCCCGGGTCAGATGCACGCCGAGGAACGGGAACGCCGGATCCGGCACCGGATACACCAGCCCCCGCACCAGCTCGGGCCGCGCCAGCTCGTAGTACTCCCCGCGGAACGGCACGATCCGCACCCCGGGCTCGTCGCCGGTCAGCCGGGCCACCTCGTCGCAGTGCAGCCCGGCGCAGTTCACCAGCACGCGCGCGCGTACGACGTCCCCGGCGGACGTCAGCACCGCCACACCGCGCTCCGGGCGCCGGTCCACACGCACGACCCGTGCGCCGTACCGGATCTCCGCCCCGGAGGCACGGGCCAGCTGCCGGGCGACGCCCACGAAGTCGCACACGCCCGTCGTGCCGACGTGGATGGCCGCGAGGCCGCGCACCTCGGGTTCGTACTCACCGATCTGCGACGGGCCCAGCTCCCGCACCGGGATCCCGTTCTCCCGGCCGCGCTGCACCAGTGCGTGCAGCCGGGGCAGCTCCTCGCGCTCGGTGGCGACGATCAGCTTTCCGGTGACGGCGTGCTCGATGTCGTACTCGGCGCAGAACTTCACCATCTCGGCGGCGCCCCGCACCGCGTACCGCGCCTTGAGCGAGCCCGGCCGGTAGTAGATCCCGCTGTGGATGACCCCGCTGTTGCGCCCCGTCTGATGCCGGGCCGCCCCCGCCTCCTTCTCCAGCACGGTCACCCGCGTACCCGGCGCGGCACGCGTGATCGCGTACGCCGTGGACAGCCCGACGATCCCG
Organism: Streptomyces sp. NPDC048297; assembly: GCF_043201585.1. NCBI lineage: Bacteria > Bacillati > Actinomycetota > Actinomycetes > Kitasatosporales > Streptomycetaceae > Streptomyces > Streptomyces sp. NPDC048297. The sequence continues at coordinate 14,049 of NZ_JBICZA010000065.1, read as the reverse complement.
CCACCGACCACGAGCACGTCACAGTCGTACGCACCGACCGCCACCTGCACCACCTCCCACCTCCGATAGTGCACTGCGCCACTGACAACGCCTTCAAACGCCGATGAGGGCAGCACCCGAAGGGGCGCGGGGAACTGCGCGACCGACCCAAGACGACCCGCAGCCGCAAACAGGCATAAACAAGGCAAGCGAGCAGGCGTCCCTTACGCCCGCGCAGCCATCAGGCGTCCCTTACGCCCGCGCAGCCATCAGGCACCCCCCTACGCCCGCGCAGCCATCAGGCGCCCCTTACGCCGGCGCAGCCATCAGCAGTGGCCGTGCCCGCTCCCGCAGCTCCACCACCCTCGGCTCGTCCCCGTAGGGCTCCAGCCGGTGCAGCAGATCCTTCACGTACTCGGTGGTCCGGGCCGAGGAGATCCGCCCGGCGACCTCCACGGCCCGCACCCCCTGCTCGCACGCCGCGTCCAGGTTCCCGGACTCCAGCTCGGCCACGGCGGACACCACCAGCCGCAGTCCGTGCGAGCGCACGAACTCCTCCGTCGGCTTGGACAGCGCCTGCTCGGTGAACCTGCGTACCTGCCGGGGCGCCTTCAGGTCCCGGTAGCACTCCGCCGCGTCGGCGGCGAACCGGTCGTATCCGTAAAAACCGAGCCACGAAGGGTCGTTGTCACCTTCCCTGGACCGCTCCAGCCACCCCTCGGCCGCCTTCAGCGCCGCACCCGCCGCCTGTGCGTCCCCCGCACGCGCGTGTGCCCGCGCCTCGACCAGCCGGAAGAAACTCATCGTGCGGGCGGTCGCGAGGCCCCTGTTACGCTCCAGGGCGGCCTGCGCCAAGTCGACACCCTCGTCGCCGAAGCCCCGGTACGTCGCCTGCAGCGACATGGAGGCCAGGACGTAGCCGCCGAGCGGGACGTCGGCCGCCGCGCGCGCGAGCCGCAGCGCCTGGATGTAGTACCGCTGTGCCGCCTCCTGCTGGCCGGTGTCGAAGGCCATCCAGCCGGCGAGCCGGGTGAGTTCGGCGCTCGCCCCGAACAGGGCGCGGCCGACCTCGTCGGAGTAGGAGCCGAGCAGCAGCGGCGCCGCCTCCACCCTTAAGCACTCCGGCACCATCGACGAACGCCAGTCCCCGCCCCCGTACTTGGAGTCCCAGCGCCTGGCGTCCTCGGCGGCCTCCCGGAGCTTGCGCACATCGCTGTGGCCGACTTTGGCCGGTGCGCCGGACCCCTCGGCGGAGTTCGCCTCCCGCGCGACCGAGCTGTCGGCGGGGGTTATCAGCCACCGTGAGGCGGGCGTCGCGTAGGCGCTCACCGCGAACGACCCGGCGAGCGACTGCCAGATGCCGCCGGAGCCGGCCCGGCGTCCGGCGAGGTCGAGCCGGTACAGCTCGGTCGCCGCCCTGACCGCCTGTCCCACGTCCCGGGGGAAGGCGAGGCCGACTTCGGGGGCGGGGTCCGCGTCCGCCAGGCCGATCTCGTGGAGCGGCACCGGGCGGCCGAGCTTCTGGCCGATGGCGGCCGCGATGAGGTGCGGCGCCGCACCCTGCGGCACCATCCCCTTCGACACCCAGCGCGCCACCGAGGTCTTGTCGTAGCGAAGAGTCAACCCGCGTTGGGCGCCAAGGTCGTTGACGCGACGCGCGAGTCCTGCGTTGCTGATTCCCGCGAGGGCGAGAACGGCGCCGAGCTTTTCGTTCGGCCCGCGTTGCTCCCTGGACATGCGCCACCCCTCGACACAGACGGCCGCCGCCCTGGCATAACCGCGCGGCATTCGTAAACACAGCGTAGTTCGCCGAATCCCAAGCGTTAAGGGGCATTGTTCCGGATGGCGGGATTGTGGTCCGTACGGGAGTACGGCCCTGTACGCACCGTGCACGACCGGACCGGGTGTGCCCCCGCCCGTGTGGCCGTGCGCCCGTGCGTGCGCTCTTCTCCGGCCGTCGCGGGGGCGGTTCCATGGCTCGTGCGTGGGTCGGCCCGCTGTACTGGATCCAGTGGGCTGGGGGACACCGCCACCTTCATCCCCGCGGGTGGCGGACCGGTCCGGGAGGCGATGCCCGCCTCCCGGACTGTGCGCGCCGTCGCGCCACCACGCGCTCCGCAGGCCTGTACGGAGCGTGCTCAAACCTCCTTGCCCTCAGCTGATTTGGCCGAAAACAGCCCCCTGTCCTCGTGGGTGAAATCCGCTCCCACCATGGGACTTGAGGGCGCGAAGGGTGTTTTAGGGGAGCGTTTCGGGGGCGCATTCGAGTCGCACCGGGCTTTCCCCGTACGGGCGTTCACATGACCTTGCGCCATGGGCGCGACATCGGCCGCTCCCGGCCACCGCGGCATCCGCGCCGCGTTCCGCCCGCCGGCCCGCCCGCCGGCCCGCCCGCCGGTCTCCGCCGGTCTCCGCCGGTCCACGCCGGCGTTTCCCTCGATCGAAGGCGGTGCCACCGCCCCTCCGCGGCGCGTTCTTCATGGCAGCATGGGGTCCGGTTCCCGAGGTGCACTGGTTGTCCACAGCCTGTGGAGGCGTCGATGCGGTGGTTGGTGGGTTGGAGCAGCACCGCCGCGGGCGTCGCCGGGATCGGTTCCGCGGGCGCCACCGGATACGACGGCGAGACGCTGCACCCGGTCGGCTCCCGGCTCCTGTGGGGCGACCCCGATCCGCTGTGGGCCGTCGGCGACTGGCGGCCCGACGAGGTCCGCGTGGTGAGCGCCGACGCACAGAACCGGATCGCCGTCCTCGGCATCTGCGGCGCCTCCGACGAGGAGTTGAGGCGCGGCCTGTTCACCGCGCGCGGGGGCGCGCTCCGGCACCTGACGACCTGGCCCGGCAGCTACACGGCCGTCGTCCAGGTCGGCCGGCGCATCACCGTCTGCGGCGATCTCGCGGGCGCCCGCCCGGTGTTCCACACCCCCTGGGCCGGCGGCACCGCCTACGCCACCGCCGCGCTGCCGCTCGCCGACCTCACCGAGGCCAACCTCGACTTCGGCCACCTCGCGGCCCTGCTCGCCGCCCCCGACGTACCGGCGGCCCTGCGCGACACCACCCCGTACGAGGGCGTACGACGCATTCCGCCGGGGCACGCGCTGGTGCTGCGCGCCGGAGCGCGCGAGATCGCCGGATACGAGCCGGTCGCCTCCCTCGCCGTCGCCGCGCCCCCGGCCGACCCCGACCGCGCCGTGGACGGCGTGCGGGACGCCCTGGTCGAAGCCGTCCGCACCCGGCTGTCGGCACCCCGGCACGTGCCCGACCTCGACCCCGGTCCGGTGCCCGGCATGGGCCCGGCCGAGCGGCGGGCCGCGCGCGGGATGCCGGTGCCCGGCATCGGCGCGGACCTGTCCGGCGGACCGGCCTCCGGCACGCTGGCGCTGCTCGCCGCCGGACTGCCCGGCCGCCCCGGCACCCTGCTCGGCCACGGCACCGGCGCGGGCGAACGGCTCGTCGCCGTCACCTTCAACGACCTGGCCGTCGCCGGCCACGAGGCCGAAGCGGAGCGCGCCGGAGCCCTCGCGGCCGGCCCCCGGCTGCACCATGTGGTCGTCACCGGCGGCGAGGAGAGCCTGCCCTACGCCGACCTCGACGGCCCCCTCACCGACGAGCCGGGACCCTCGCTGGTCACGGCGGCCCGGCACCGCGCCCGGCTCGCCGCAGGCAGCGCCGACCACTTCACCGGCCACGGCGCCCGCCAGGTCCTGGACGCCCACCCGGCCCGTCTCGCGGACCTCCTGATGGACCGGCAGCGGCGCCATCTGGTCCGCCCGGTCGCCGCCCTCACCCGGGCCGACGGCTCGGTGATGGTCCCCGCGCGCGTGTACGGCGCCGCCCGGCGCCTGGCCCGCACCCCCTACCGGGCGGGCCTCGAACTGCTCGCCGAGCGGCTGATGCGGCGCCGCCTGGAGGAGCCCAAGGACGCGGTCGGCGCGTCCCTCGCCGCGCTGACCTGGGCCGGACCGGGGCCCGCGGCGCGGTGGCTCACGGGAGAGGCACTGGCTGAAGTATCGGTTCTGCTCCAGTCCGAGGCGGTCCGCTCCGCCACGGGCGCCGCCCAGCGCCCCGGCGAGTTCCGCGCGCGTGCGGTGCTCGCCCGCCACGCCACCGACCTGCGCGTCCTCGAACAGGCCGCCGAGATCCGCTCCCAGCGGCTGCACGCGCCCTTCCTCGACAACCAGGTCGTCCGCGCCTGCCGTGCCCTGCCCGAGGCCCTGCGCGTCAAGCCGGGCGCCCGCTCCGCCGTCCTGCGCACGGTCCTGGAGGGCGCCGGCATCACCGACCTCCCGCCCGGCTGGGGCGCCCCCTCCCACACGTCCTCGGCCGCCGCGCGCACGGGCCTGCGCGTGGCCGCCGACTCCCTGGTCGACCTCTTCGCCACGCCCCTGCTGGCCGAGGCGGGCCTGGTCGAGGCGCGGGTCGTCCGCAAGGCCCTGCGCTCCGCCGCCTCCGGCGAACCCCTCCCGCTGGACGGCCTCGCCGACCTCGTCTCCCTCGAACTCTGGCTCCACCGCCTCCTCTCCCGCCGCGGCACCTGCTGGACCGGCACCCCGGCCCGCGCCCGCGCGGTGCCGTCCGGGATCGCGCCGAGGAGGGGCGCGCTGACACCGGGCGCCTGAGCGGCGCGGGGCGCGCGTCACGGCGTTCGCGGGCGGGTGCTTGTGGGTGCGTGCTTGTGGGCGGGCGGACCTACTCGCAGGTGAACCGGGAGTCCGCCCAGTCCGCCAGGGTGGTCTGGTCGAGGATCCGGTTGTCCGGTTCCACGACGAGCCGTACGGTCTTGCGCCCGGTCAGGTTCACATGCACCGGTACGGCCGCGTCGCCGCCCTTGACCGGGCCGGACTTCCACAGCCGTACCCCGTCGGCGTAGACGGAGAAGGAGACCTTGCCGAGCCCCAGCATCATGTCGTCCACGCCGGCCACGGCGTCGTACGCGCTGCACTGGCGGTTGAGGTCGACGGTGACCGAGGACTGCCCGCGGACGGTGACACCGCGCGCGTACCGCGTGCCGCCGACGGACATGCCGCTGCGCTGCCACACCCAGCTGCTCGAACCCAGCCGTACCTCGGGCTCGGTGCCGTCGCCGGTGACGTCGTAGCTCAGCTCGTTCATCTCGTAGACGACGGGAGGCGGCGGGGGAGTGGGGGTCGGCGTGGGAGTCGGGCTCGGGGTCGGCCGGGGCTTCGGCGTCGGGGTGGGTGAGGGCGTGGGGGTCGGCTTCGGTTTCGGCCTGGGGGTGGGCGTGGGGGGAGGGGTGGGCTTCGGCGGGGGTGCCGGGTGGTGGGGAGCGAGCACCACGGGCTGCGGCGCAGGCTTCTTCGGGGCGGGCTTCGGCGCGGGGGCGGGCGGCTGCTGCTGGATCACGGGCGCGGACGGCGCCGGCTCGGCCACCTCCTTCGCCGGGTGGCTGTCGTTCACCAGGGCCATCGCGACCGCGGCGACCGCCACCGCCACCACACCGGCGGCGATACCGGCCTTGACCGGGGCGCCGAGCCCCTCCGAGGCCGCCGCGCCACCGCTCGCACCACCGCTCACGCCCGCGGACGTGCCCGTCGCCGCTGCCGCCGCACCCGCGGCGCCCACCCCGGCGCCGCCGGCGATGATCCCGAGCGCCTTGGCGTACCCGGCTGCTCCGAACCAGCCGATGACCGCGACCGGGACGACACCGGGGATGCCGCTCGCGACCTCTTCGATCTGCGCGGCCGCCAGCCGGCACTTGGCGCACTCCTCCAGGTGCTTGCGCAGGCCCCGTTCGGCGCGGATGCGCAGCTTGCGGCGCGCGTAGCCGCCCAGTTGGTCGGCGTAGCGCGCGCACTCGGCGTCGTCGGCGAGGGTGGCGCTGACGTGGGCCTGCAGATAGGCCTGCTTCAGCCCCTCGCGGGCGCGACTGGCCAGCACCCGGGTGCCGTTGGCGTCCAGACCGAACAGGACGGCCACCTCGCTGGGCGACTCGTCCTCCACCTCGGTGTGCCACAGCACGGCCTGCCAGCGCTCGGGCAGCGAGCGGAACGCCTGCATGGCCATGGACTGTTCGGCCTCGTGTATGGCGCGTACGTCGGCGCCCAGGTCGAGGCCCGCTCCGAAGGAGCCCAGGGACGCGGTGTCGTCGGACACCTCGGAGGCGCGCGAGGACTGCTGCGCGAACAGCGCGAAGTCGTCGACGAGATGCTCGCGCCGCGCGGACCTCGTCCAGTGCGCGGCGACGCGCCGCACGGAGGTCAGCAGATAGGCGCGTACGGCGTACTCGGGCCCCGAGCCGCCGCGCACCGCCTGGAGCATGCGGGCGAAGACCTCGGCGGTGAGGTCGTCCGCGGTGTGACCGTCACGGCAGCAGGTACGGGCGTAGCGCCGCACCGCGTCGGCGTGCCGGCGGTACAGCTCCTCGTACGCGGAGTCGTCGCCGCCGCGCATCCGCTCGATCAGGTCGCTGTCGGACGGCGGCATGTCCCGCCGGGGCGGCAGCGCACTGCCGTCACGCTGTGCGGGCAAGCTCGCCTCGGCACCGCGCTCGGTGTCACCCGACGGGCCTCCCGCCGCGCTTTTCGCCGCGCCTCCCGCCGTGCCGCCCGGCGCTGCGGCCCGTCCCCCTTGGCTGGGCACCTGGGGCGAGGTCAGCCCCCCGGCCTTCGCCTCACCGTCACCGCGCGACCCGTCCCACCCGTCAACGCTCATTGCGGAAAGCCCCCGAAACCGGCCCAGCCCAATCCGTCACCGGCTCAGAGTGCCACATGGACCGGAACCGACGGACCCCTCGATCACCTCATCACTCATCCGAGCGCCCGAACCCTCACCCCGACCGAACACCACCCGAACAAGACACCCCGTCCCCGCCCTGAACCTCCCCTTCCGCCCACAGAACCGCCACACGACCCGTGGCCGCACGGGGAACGCAGGGCACGCGGGGAACGCAGGGCACGCCGGGAGCACGGAGACACCGGAGCCCGCCGCGGCCGAAGCCGAAGCGGGCCGGCGATAACGCGATAAGGCGGGCAGCCCGAGATACGGCGATACGGCGGGCAGCCCGCGATACCGCGATACCGCGATACCGCGATACCGCGATACCGCGATACCGCGATACGGCGGGCCGGCGACACGGCTACGCCGGACGCGACCGCAGCCCCTCCAACAGGATGTCCAGCAGCCGAGCCGAAGCCGCGGCCTGCTGTGCCGCGTCCGGCAGCGCCGGCGCCGCCGTGGCGATCACCAGCAGCACGTCGGACACCGACACACCGGCCCGCAGCTCACCCGCGGTCCGGGCCCGCTCCACCAGCCGCCCGACCACCTCCAGCAGCGCCGCCGCCCCGTGGTCCTCGGCGACCGAGACCGAGACCGCCACCGCGGCCACGGCCGTCCGCTCCTCGGCCACCAGCCGCAGCTCGCCACTGCCGACCCCGGCCTGCGCCCGCTGCGGAGGCACCCGGGCGTCGCCGGAGCCGGAGCCGGCACCGGCACTGGTGCCTGCCGAGCCGGACGGCCTCGCGGCGTCCTCCTCCGCGACCCCGACCCGCAGCACCTGAGGCGGCAGCAACCGCCCCGCCCCCGACGCCACGGACGTCCGCAGGAACCGCGACAGCGCGGACCACGGCTCGTCCTCCTGCCCGAGCGCGGACCGCGCCTGCTCGGTCAGCCGCGCGGTCTCCTCCTCGGCGATCCTGCGGACGAGCACGTCCTTGCTCGGAAAGCGCCGGTACACCGTGCCCACACCGACCCGCGCCCGCCGCGCCACGTCCTCCATCGGCGCGCCGTACCCCAGCTCGCCGAACACCTCGCGCGCCGCACGCAGTACGTGCTCCAGATTGCGCTGTGCGTCCACCCGCAGCGGCGTCGCGCGTGACCCGTCGATGCGCCCGTCCGCCCGTCCGCCCGCGCGCCCGTTGCCGACCGCGGCGCTCACCGCTGAGCCGCCGTGCGCGACGGTGGCCGCCGATGCCCATTGAGTGTTCTGAACCTGCATGTGTTTCCCCCGGTGATGACGTCTCCCCCCGGAGACTCCCCGCAACTGAGTCCGGAGTGCGCGGAAACCGTGGCGTCGGCCCCCGAGAGCGGGACCGCCCGTCACGGACCCTTTCGACCACATTCCCTACACCCCGTCGACACACGAACATAGTTGAGAGGGAGTCAATTCAGAAGGGGCAGGTTCCGCACAGTGCGCCCCCCGATCGGAGTACGGGCCATTTATGTCCGGGTTACACACCTTCGGTCCCTCCCCTCCGCCCCCGCTGACCAGCCCGCATTCCCCCTGCCCCGCCCGCGCCCCCGCCCTCGCGCACACCAGCCCGCCGGTCACACAAATTGCCGAGGCTGTGGACAAACAACAGCGCCCGGTGCGTCATGGGACGGTGAAGGAACGCACGCGCATTCTGGTTGTCGGCGGCGGCTACGTCGGGATGTACACCGCCCTGCGCCTCCAGCGGAAGCTGAAGCAGGAGCTCAGGCGGGGCGAGGTCGACATCACTGTCGTCACCCCCGACCCCTACATGACGTACCAGCCGTTCCTCCCCGAGGCAGCCGCCGGTTCGATCTCCCCCCGCCACGTCGTCGTACCCCTGCGCCGCGTCCTGGACCGGTGCCACGTCGTCGTCGGCGAGGTCACCTCCATCGACCACGCCGTGCGCACGGCCGCCGTCACCACCCTCGCCACCGCCGAGGAGGGCAACGCGGCCGAACTCCTCGGCTACGACGAACTCGTCCTCGCCCCCGGCTCCGTCTCGCGCACCCTGCCCATCCCCGGCCTCGCCGAGTACGGCATCGGCTTCAAGACCGTCGAGGAGGCCATCGGGCTGCGCAACCACGTCATCGAACAGATGGACATCGCCTCCTCCACCCGCGACCCCGCGATCCGCGACGCCGCGCTCACCTTCGTGTTCGTCGGCGGCGGCTACGCCGGTGTCGAGGCGCTCGGCGAGCTGGAGGACATGGCCCGCTACACCGCGCGCTACTACCCCAACCTCCGCCCCGAGGACATGAAATGGATCCTCGTGGAGGCCACCGACCGCATCCTCCCCGAGGTCGGCGCGGAGATGGGCCGCTACACCATCACCGAGCTGCGCCGCCGCAACATCCAGGTCCTGCTGGGCACCCGCCTGGAATCCTGCGCCGGCCGCGTCGCCGTCCTCAGCGACGGCCAGCGCTTCCCGGCCCGCACGCTCGTGTGGACGGCCGGCGTCAAACCGCATCCGCTGCTCGCCGCCACCGATCTGCCGCTCACCGGGCGCGGCCGGCTGAGGTGCACCGCCGAGCTGGCGATCGACGGCACCGAGCACGCCTGGGCCGCGGGCGACGCCGCCGCCGTCCCCGACGTCACCGCCGCCGAACCCGGCACCATGACCGCCCCCAACGCCCAGCACGCGGTCCGCCAGGCCAAGGTCCTCGGCGACAACATCGTCCACGCGCTGCGCGGCGAGCCCCTGGAGACCTACGCGCACGCGTACGCCGGCTCCGTCGCCTCCCTCGGCCTGCACAAAGGCGTCGCCCAGGTCTACGGTCGCAGGCTGAAGGGCTACCCTGCCTGGTTCATGCACCGCGTCTACCACCTCAGCAGGGTGCCCACCTTCAACCGAAAGGCCCGCGTGCTGGCGGAATGGACCCTCGCCGGGCTCTTCAAACGGGAGATCGTCTCGCTCGGATCCCTCGAACACCCCCGAGCGGAGTTCGAACTCGCGGCCGGTGGAAAACCTCCTCACGAGCGTCCGGACAACCCGAAGGGGTCGTCCTGACCGGAGCGAGGAACTCCACGGCCCTGCCCCGGCGTCCGACGGATGTCGCCGCGGACGGCCACCTGCCAGACTGCCCCACGTCCTCGGACGGGCACCCGCCCGCCCTCAGCACCCACGAGGCTTTCCCCACTGTGAACTTCACGCGCTGGAGCGCCCGGCTCCCCGGAACGCAGCGCCGCGCCGCAGCGCGGACCGAGCAGGCGGTCCCCCCGGACCGGCGGGGTGAAGGCTCCGTACCCGCGGCCCGCGCCGAACGGGCCGCCGACGGGACACCCGCCGTCCCCGCCGTCGACGAACTGCCCGCCCGCGACGTCCTCGACCGCGTCCCGGCCCTCGTCGCCCTCGTCCAGGGCCCCGAGCACCGCATCGCCTACGTCAACGACGCCTACACGGCGGCCTTCGGCGTACGACCCCTGGGCACCCCCGCCCGCGAGACCCTGCCCGAACTCGCCGAACTCGGCCTGCTCCCGCTCCTCGACCAGGTGCTGCGCAGCGGCAAGCCCCGCACCCTGAAGTCCCGCAAGGCCGTCGACGGCCGCTCCTACACCTTCACCTGCACCCCCGTCGCCGAGGACGGCGAGCGCGACGGCGGCGACGGCGCGGTCCTCGTCTTCGCCACCGACGTCACCGACCACGCCGAGGCGGCGGAGCGGCTGCGCGCCAGCGAGCGCCGCCAGCGCGAGACGGCCGTGACCCTCCAGTGCTCCCTCCTGCCGCAGGAACTGGAGCAGCCCGACGACCTGCGCATCGCCGCCACCTACCAGCCCGGCGGCACGGAAGCGGCGGTCGGCGGCGACTGGTACGACGTCATCACCCTGGGCGGCGGTCGCACGGCACTCGTCATCGGTGACGTGATGGGCCGGGGTGTCCGGGCGGCGGCGGTGATGGGCCAGCTCCGCACGGCGGTCCGCGCCTACGCCCGCCTCGACCTGCCCCCGCACGAGGTCCTGCAACTCCTCGACGGCCTCGCCACCGAGATCGACGCCAACCAGATCGCCACCTGCGTCTACGCCGTCCACGACCCCAACGAGGGCCGCCTCGTCCACGCCTCCGCCGGCCACCTGCCCATGCTGGTCCGCGACGAGAACGGCACCGTCCAGCGCGCCGACGAACCCACCGGCCCGCCGCTCGGCACCGGCGGCTGGATCCACACGTCCGGCTCGATCGCGCTGAGCCCCGGTTCGACGGCCGTCCTCTACACGGACGGCCTGGTCGAGCGGCGCGACGAGGACCTGGACGAGGGAATCGCCTCCCTGGAGCGCGCCCTGTCCGGCGCGACCGGCTCCCCCCAGGTCGTCTGCGACCGCCTGGTCCGCTCCGCCGGCGTCACCGCCGACCACGACGACGACGTCGCCGTCCTCGTCTTCCAGCACCCCGCGCACACGGGCCCCGAGGGCGACCTCTTCCGCAACGCGGCGCTGGACCTCCTCGGCGGGGTGGAGGCGGCTCCGCGCGCCCGCGCGTTCGCCTCCGGCGTGCTGACCAGCTGGCGCTTCCCTCCCGAGCTGCACGACACGGGTGTCCTCGCCACGAGTGAGCTGGTCGCCAACTCGCTCCAGCACGGGACCCCGCCCATGCGGCTCCGGCTCCGCCGCACCGACCGCCGCCTGATCATCGAGGTGACCGACGGCGACGACCACCTCCCCCGCCGCCGCCGCGCCGAACCCGCCGACGAGTCCGGCCGGGGCATCGCCATCGTCGCGACCATCGCCTCCTCCTGGGGCTCACGGAGAACCCCGGGCGGGGGGAAGGCCGTGTGGTGCGAGTTCCTTCTCCCGAAGGGGTGAGGGGGCCTCCGGCCGGGGGCGCTGTTGGGGTGCGGGTGCGTGTGTCGGTGCGGGTGCGGGTGTGCGTCCTGGTTCGCGGTCGGGTGCGGGTGGTTCGTGGTTGCTCGCGCAGTTCCCCGCGCCCCTGGGGAGTCGCAGCGCCGTCGGCTGTGTAAGCGGCGGCGCCTGTAGCGACCCAGGGGCGCGGCCGGAGCCAGCGCGGCGTGCCTTATGCGTCGGTCGGGACGGGCTCTGCGGTTGCGGTGCTTCGGGCGACGACGCGGCTTCTGGTGGCGGCCCAGGGCTGGTCCTGGGCCATGGTCAGGTTGCGGCCCAGGCGCAGGGCCAGTGCGGTGATCCCGAGGGAGAACAGCAGGAAGGTCACGATGTACGGCGCGTGGAGGGACGCCCCGAGGGGGCCGCCCACCGCCGGACCGATGGCCAGCGCCAGCTGCTTGACGAGGGCGAAAGCGGAGTTGTACTGCCCGGCCATCCCCTCGGGCGCGAGATCCGCCACCAGCGGGGCGACCGTCGGCGACAGCATCGCCTCACCCAGCCCGAACAGCGCGTACGTCGACACGAACGCGGCGGTCGCCATCTCCTGGCTCCCGTGCCCGAGCCCCGCGTAGCCCGCCGTGAGCCAGGCCACCGCCCATATGAGCCCCACACCGGCGATCACCCGGGACCGCCGACGCCGCTCCACGAACTTCAGCACCGCGAACTGCGCGACGACGATCATCAGCGTGTTCGCCGCCAGCGCCGTACCGAGCGCGGACGTGGAGATCCCCGCGGCCTCGACGCCGTAGGCACTCAGCCCCGACTCGAACTGCCCGTAGCAGGCGAAGAACAGCACGAAGCCCAGCACGCACAGCTGCACCATCGCCCGGTTCCCGAGCAGCTGCTTCCAGCCGCCCTTGGCCGAACCGCTCGGCGCGTCCTCGATCCGCGGCGAGTGCGGCATCCGCACCGTCGCCATCACGCCGACCAGCAGCAGGAACATCGCCGCCTCGATGGCGAACAGCAGGGTGAAGGAGGAGGCCTTGGTCGTGTCGACCAGATGGCCGCCTATGAGCCCACCGACGCCCAGGCCCAGGTTCTGCAGGAAGAACTGCATCGCGAAGGCCCGCGACCGGGTGTCCGCCGTCGAGCAGTCCACGATCATCGTCGCCAGCGCCGGCTGCATCACGGCCTGCCCCGCGCCGAGCGCCGCGGCGGACGCCAGCACCGCGGCGGCGTTGCCCGCCAGCCCCAGGCTCAGCGCACCCAGCGCTGCCATGACCAGGGCGGCGAGCAGGACCGGCAGCGGGCCGCGCCGCACGATCGCCCTGCCGGCGAACGGCAGGACGATCAGCGCGGCCACGGCGAAGACGGCGAGCACGAGTCCCGCCGTCATGGCTCCCAGACCCCGCACCTGCGCCACATAGACGTACAGGTAGGGGACCGTGAAGCCGAGCCCGAAAGCGCTGAGTGCGTTGCCCACGTGGATCCGGCGCATCGCGGCGCCCATCGCCCTGGTCACGTTCACCTCTCTCAACTAGTTAGGAGTGAAGACTTCAATCCTAAAGTTCGAAGCTAAAGGCTACACCTCCAAGGACTTCAAAGCAAAGGAGTACCGTGCGATACTGCGGTCATGGCCGACACACCCGGCGGCACCGAGCCGACGCTCGATGAACAGATCGCCGCCTACCAGCGCGAGTTCCGCGACCTCGACCCCCAGGTCGAGCAGATCGTGTCGGCGCTGTCCCGCCTGAACCGCCGTATGAACGTCGCGTACGGCCGCCAGACCTCCGCCCTCGGCATCAGCAACGCCGAGTGGGAGGTCCTCAAGGCGCTGGTCCTCTCGGGTGCTCCGTACCGCCTGGGCCCCAGCGACCTCGCCAAGCGGCTCGGCCTCACGCCGGCGGCGATGACCCACCGGATCGACCGCATGGTCGCCGAGGGGCTCGTCACCCGTGAGCGTGACGAGTCCAACCGCGTCCGGGTGATCGTCGAGCTGACGCCCGAGGGCCGCGAGAAGTGGCTGGAGGCCATGCGCATGGCGACCGTCTTCGAGGAGGACCTGCTCCAGGACCTCACCCCCGTGGAGCGCGCGGTCCTCGGTGAGGTCCTGACCAGGCTGCTGCGCCGCGTGGAGCACGCCCAGCCGGACGCGGGCGGCCGGCTCAGCGACCTGGACTGAGCCCCCGGAAAAAATCTTGACAGGGTCGGTTGACACACCCCTGACCGATCCGTAAGGTTCTCCGAGTTGCCACGGAGCCGTAACGCTTCTGCGGCAGCACCTCCGCCGCTTCGAGCGGCACTCACACCATCAGCACGATCTCCCTCGGGATTGATTTCGGCGTGCCCGAATTCAATTCGAATAGGGACTCGGCGGCCCGATTGGGAATCGCCGGGAAGATCCGCTAAGGTTTGAGACGTCGGAACGGCCCAACAGCCGGGAAGGCAACCCCCTCTGACTGGGAATCAGACACCGCGAGGATCTGATAGAGTCGGAATCGCCGGAAAGGGAAACGCGAGAGCGGAAACCTGGAAAGCGCCGAGGAAATCGGGTCGAGAAAAGATCTGATAGAGTCGGAAACGCAAGACCGAAG
>NZ_JBICZA010000064.1:0-16550 GCF_043201585.1 Streptomyces sp. NPDC048297 | reverse complement strand
CCGAAGGACGTCGAGCTCGCCGCATAACCCCAGCACCCCGAACCACACCACACCCGACAGGGGCGCCTTGACGAAGGACATAGAGGCACCCCCCCGTCTGCGGATCGTCGGCGGCTAAGCGGGCCCCTGGGGAACCGCGGTGCCGTTCGCCGCAATTGTCGGCATGCCGTCCCGCCCCCGTTCGTGGATCGTCGGCGGCTATGCGCGCCCCTGGGGAGCCGCGGTGCTGTTGGTCGCAATCGTCGGCATGCCGTCCTGCCCCCGTCTGCGGATTGCCGGCGGCTACCCTGCTGGGGTGAGCAGCGAGCAGAATCCCGTGCAGGACACCGCCCCGGTCACCGCGGAAGCCGGCGCCGCCGGACCGCGTCCGCGCCGGCTGACGTACGCGGCCGTGCTGGCCGGGCTGGAGGGGCTCGCCCTGGCGGTCGGGGGCCTGTGGATCCTCGTCCTCGGACTCACCGGTGACCCGGACGACCGGCAGCAGGCCGTGACCGGCGGGATCACGCTGGTCGTCCTCGCCCTGCTGCCGCTGCTGGCCGCCCGCGGGCTGCTGCTCAGGCGCGGCTGGAGCCGCGGGCCCGCCATCATCACGCAGATCATGGCCCTTCCGGTCGCCTACAACCTGCTCAAGGCCGACAGTATGGCCATCGGCGCGGGCATCGCTCTCGCGGTGGTCGCCGTGATCTCGCTGGTCCTGCTGGTGCACCCGGCGACGACCCAGGCCCTCGGAATCAAGGGACCGGGCCGGGCCGAGTAGGCGCCTCACTCCTCGACGAGGAGCTTCTCCCGCAGCTGGGCCAGGGTGCGGGCGAGCAGCCGGGAGACGTGCATCTGGGAGATGCCGACCTCCTGCGCGATCTGCGACTGGGTCATGTTCCCGAAGAACCGCAGCAGCAGGATCCGCTTCTCGCGCGGCGGGAGATCCTCCAGCAGCGGCTTGAGCGACTCGCGGTACTCGACGCCCTCCAGCGCCTCGTCCTCGGCGCCGAGGGTGTCGGCGACCGCGGGCGACTCGTCGTCGGTGTCGGGGACGTCCAGGGACAGCGTGGAGTACGCGTTGGCGGACTCCAGGCCCTCAAGGACCTCCTCCTCGGAGATGGCGAGCTTCTCCGCCAGTTCGTGGACCGTGGGGGAGCGGCCGTGCTGCTGGGACAGCTCCGCGGTCGCGGTGGTCAGCGCGAGCCGCAGCTCCTGCAGCCGGCGCGGCACCCGCACCGCCCAGCCCTTGTCGCGGAAGTGCCGCTTGATCTCGCCGACGACCGTCGGGGTGGCGTACGTGGAGAACTCGACGCCGCGTTCCGGGTCGAAGCGGTCGACGGACTTGATCAGGCCGATCGTGGCGACCTGGGTGAGGTCGTCCAGCGGCTCACCGCGGTTGCGGAAGCGGCGCGCGAGGTGCTCGACGAGCGGCAGATGCATCCGGACCAGCTTGTTGCGCAGCTCCGCGTACTCCGGGCTGCCCTCCTTCAGCGCGCGCAGCTCGACGAACATCGCACGTGCCCCGCTGCGGTCCCGGGGGTCGTGCTGTGCCGCCTGCACGGCCTCCGCGCCCGGCGCGGTGTCCTCGGCATCCCGCTCGTGCTCGCTCATCGTCCTGCCCGTCACCCTTCCCCGAGCCCTCGCCTGCGCGCGCACGGCGGACCCGGGTCCGCCGCGCTCCTGCGCGGGCGCGCTCCGCACGGCACCGTCGACTGCGCCGTCCCTGCCGACCTGCGCGGAGTCTTCCTCCGGGTGTGGTCTGGCCTGCTCGGGGATGCCGTCGATGCCGTCGGCCATGCGTCGGGAACCGTCCGAGGAGCCGTCCCGCAAGCTCTCGATCTCGCTCGGCAAAGGTGCACCCCCGTCCCCCGTCGGCAGCTCCCGCGTGCCGCGTTCTTCGTCCCGCACCGGACCGTCCCCGTTTCTCACGCCGGGCCGGGGCCCGCGCCGCGCTGTTTGTAGAGGCTGATCGACACGGTTCTGTCCTCGTCGACGGCCGACGAGACCTTGCCCGCGAGGGCCGAGAGCACGGTCCAGGCGAAGGTGTCCCGCGAAGGGGCGTGGCCGTCGGTGGTCGGTGCCGACACCGTGACCTCCAGCGAGTCGTCGACGAGCCGGAAGACGCAGCTCAGCACGGAGCCGGGCACGGCCTGCTGAAGCAGGATCGCGCAGGCCTCGTCCACGGCGATGCGCAGGTCCTCGATCTCGTCCAGGGTGAAGTCCAAGCGGGCCGCCAGACCGGCCGTGGCCGTCCGCAGCACCGACAGGTAGGCACCCGCAGCCGGCAGACGGACTTCCACGAAGTCCTGGTTCGCCGCGGGCTCGCCTGCGATCTGGGACACCCTCACCTCCATGGTGGTACAAGCTTTACGGGGCCGAGGGTCGCCCCCCGGGGTAACGCGTACGTGGTTCCGCGGTGACGCTATCGCGCTCGGAACGTTCCTGTCCCCGGGACCCCAACCCCCTGGCGTCACTCACAGTAAAGCTGCGGATACGCTCCGTGTCTAGAGGGTTTGCGTGGCCAAATGAGAAGAGCGCGCGCCGGGTTGACGTACCCCGGCGTCAGACGCTCGAACCGTGCGCCGTGACGGCAGCGTGCCGTCTCCCGTGCAGTGTCACACGAGAACGTGGTCGACGAAGCACCACCGCCAGTCCTCGCCGGGTTCGAAGCTCCGCATCACCGGATGACCGGACTTCGTGTGGTGCTGCGTCGCATGCTTGTGCGGCGAGGAATCGCAGCAGCCGACGTGGCCACAGTCCAGACAGATCCGCAGTTGCACCGGATGCGTTCCGTCCGCGAGACATTCCAGGCAGGTCTCGCTGAGCGCCTCGGGTTGGGGGTGCGGCAGCGCGGCGGCGTGCGTGCACTGTTTCATGATTGCCAGATTACGACGGTCGCGCGGGTGACCGCGCGGAAAAACGAGGGTGGACGAGGATCATGGACGTGTTGCCGCTGCTGTTGCTGGTGGCGGGCAGCGCCGCGGTCGCGGGCGCGGCCCGGCGGACTCCGGTGCCGGCCCCCCTGCTGCTGGTCGCGGTCGGACTCGCGGTGTCCTACGTGCCCGGGGTGCCCGACTACACCCTCGACCCCGAGGTGGTCCTGCCGCTGCTGCTGCCCCCGCTGCTGTACACCTCGGCGAGCGACAGCTCCTACCTCGACCTGCGCGCCCAGTTCAGGCCGGTGGCACTCCTGTCGGTGGGCTACGTCCTCTTCGCGACCGTCGTCGTCGGCTGGGCCGCCTACGTGCTCGTACCCGGGATGCCGCTGACCGCCGCGCTGGTGCTGGGCGCCGTCGTGGCGCCGCCGGACGCCGTGGCGGCCACCGCCGTCGCACGCCGGGTCGGGCTGCCGTCCCGGATCACCACGATCCTCCAGGGCGAGTCCCTGCTGAACGACGCCACCGCGATCACCGCCTACAAGGTGGCGCTGGCCGCCGCCATCGGGGAGGGCGCGACCTGGGCGGGCGGCATCAGCGAGTTCCTGATCGCCGCGGTCGGCGGTGTCGGCATCGGCCTCGTCCTCATGGCGCCCCTGCACTGGCTGCGCACGCATCTGAGGGAACCCCTCCTGCAGAACACCCTCTCCCTGCTGATCCCGTTCGTCGCCTACGGCGTCGCCGAGCAGGTGCACGCCTCGGGCGTCCTCGCCGTCGTGGTCGTCGCCCTCTACCTCGGCCACCGCGCGTGGGAGGTCGACTTCGCCACCCGGCTCCAGGAGGAGGCGGTGTGGAAGATGGTCGCCTTCATCCTCGAGTCCGCGGTCTTCGCCCTGATCGGCCTCCAGCTCCCGGTCGTCCTCGAAGGTCTCGGAGCGTACGAGGGCGCGCGCGCCGCCCTGTACGCCGTCATCCTCTTCCTCGTCGTCGTGGTGGCCCGGTTCGTGTGGGTCTACCCGGCGACGTTCCTGCCGCGCATGCTGTCGCGGCGGATCAGGGAGCGCGAGGCGAACCCCACCTGGAGAGGCGCGATGGTCACCGGCTGGGCCGGCATGCGGGGCGTCGTCTCCCTCGCCATCGCCTTCTCCATCCCGGTCACCGTGCACGGCGGCCAGCCCTTCCCGCAGCGCAATCTGATCCTGTTCCTGACCTTCACCACCGTCATCGGCACGCTCGTCGTCCAGGGGCTGTCCCTGCCCCCGCTGATCCACCTGCTCAAGTTCCCCGGCCGCGACCGGCAGGCCGAGACCCTCGCCGAGGCCAACGCCCAGGCACAGGCCTCCCGGGCCGCCGAACAGCACCTCGACGACCTCCTCTCCGACGAGCGCAACGCCCTTCCCCCACCGCTCGCCGACCGGCTGCGCACGGTCCTGGAGCGCCGCCGCAACGCCGTCTGGGAACGGCTCGGCCAGGTCAACCCCATCACCGGCGAGTCCGTCGACGACACCTACCGCCGGCTGTCCCGGGAGATGATCAGCTCCGAGCGGAGCGTCTTCGTCAAACTCCGCGACCTGCGCTACATCGACGACGAGATGCTGCGCGCGCTGCTGCGCAGGCTGGACCTGGAGGAGGCGGCGGCTTATCGGGAAGCGGGGTAGGTGGGCGGGACCGGAGGGGTTGGCGGGGTCGCAGGGGGCTGCGGGGACTGCGGGGGCTGCGAGGCCGGCGGGAACGGTCGTCCGGTGACGACCGCGGCGATCGTCGTCCCGCGCGCGAAGGCCCCTTCTTCCACCAGGGCGACAAGTCCGTACAGCAATTTGGCGACATACACACGCTCCACCGGCATGCCGTGCCGCTGCTCGAAGTCCGCCGCGAAGGCGTCGAGTTCCGGTGTCGTACGGGCGTAACCGCCGAAGTGGAAGCGGTCGTCCAGGGACCAGATGCCGGTGCGGGCGCCGAACGTGCGCTCCTGGAGGGCCTGTACGTCCGCCGCCAGGAAACCGCCCTTGAGGACCGCTATGCCGAGTGCGCGCTGCTCCGCGTCCAGTCCGGCGGCGAGTCCGGCGAGGGTGCCGCCGGTGCCGCAGGCCACCGCCGTGACGTCGGCCCGGCCGCGCAGTTCCTCGCCGAGGCCCCGGCAGCCGCGCACCGCCTCGGCGTTGCTGCCGCCCTCGGGCACGACGTACGCCTCCTCGGTGCCGGCCGCGCGCAGGATCGCGGCCAGGGTCTCCGGCTCGTTCTTGTGGCGGTACGTCGATCTGTCGACGAAGTGCAGACGCATGCCGTCGGCCGCGCACCGGGACAGGGACGGGTTGAGCGGGCGGTCCGCCAGCTCCTGACCGCGGACCACGCCGACCGTGGGCAGCCCCAGGAGGCGGCCCGCGGCGGCGGTGGCCCGCAGATGGTTCGAGTACGCCCCGCCGAAGGTGACCAACGGCCGCCCCCGCGCCGCCTCGATGTTCGGCACCAGCTTGCGCCACTTGTTGCCGATCAGCTCCGGGTGGACGAGGTCGTCCCGCTTGAGCAGCAGCCGCACACCACGACGACCGAAACGGCCGTCCCACACCTCCTGAAGAGGCGAGGGAAGCACGGGGGCGAGCGGGTCGAGCGGTTCGGGAGGGTCGACTGGATCGACCGGATCGGCGCTGGTCACGGGCCCATTCTCGCCGAGAGGGCCGGATCGCGCGCCTGGCCCCTGCGTCCGTCCAGCTCTCGAGCTTTCGGCCGCTCTCGCCCCCGCCCCTTCCGCCCCGCTCCGTCCCGTCTTCCGACCGCCTGGCCCCTGAACGTCCGGCCTTCCGGCCCCTGAACGTCCGGCCTTCCGGCCCCCGGCCCCCGGCCTTCCGGCCTTCCGGCCCCCGGCCCCCGGCCTTCCGGCCCCCGGCCCCCGGCCTTCCGGCCCCCGGCCCCCGGCCCCCGGCCCCCGGCCCCCGGCCCCCGGCCTTCCGGCCCCCGGCCTTCCGGCCATCCGGCCCCCGGCCTTCCGGCCATCCGGCCCTCGGTCTTCTGGCGTTCCGGCCCTCGGCCTTGCGGTCCTATGACCTTCCGGCGTTCTGGCCCCGTTCTTTCCGGGCCTTCCGGCCTTCCGGCCTTGCGGCCTTTTGGTTCCCGGCGTTCCGGCCCCCTCTCTTTACCGGCCCTCGGCGTTCCGGCCCTCGGCGTTCCAGCCGTCCGGCACCTGGCCGTCCGGCACCCGGCCGTCCGGCGTTCCGGACCCGGCCTTGGGCCCTATGGCCTTCAGGCGTTCTGTCCCCGTCCTTTCCGGGCCCTCGGCCCTCGGCGTTCCTGACCTCGGCCTTCCGGCGTTCCGGACCTCGGCGTTCCGGCCGTCCGGACCCCGGTCTTCCGGTGTCCCGGACCCCGGCCGTCCGTCCGGCTGGCCGGACCCGGCGTCAGTCCTGCTCGTCCTTGAGGCGCTCGGCGATCCGCTCCCGGAGGGAGGCCATCGTGAAGCCGCGTGGGTCCACCTTTCCGGGTTGCCACTCCAGGTGGCCGATGACCGACCGTTCTGTCCAGCCGTGCCGCCGGCACACCGCGGAGGCGGCACGTGCGATCGCGTCGAGCTGCTTCTCGGGCCAGGGGTCCTCGCCGTCGCCGAGGTTCTCGCACTCGAAGCCGTAGAAGTGCCGGTTGCCGTCGGTGTTCGCCTCGTTGTCCGGCGGCAGCCCCTTCTCCGCGATGACCGCGCGCAGGACGTCGTCGTCGCCGAGGCCGGCGTGGTTGGCCCGGCCGTAGCCGACCAGATGGACCGTGCCGTCCTTGGTGATCACCCCGTGGCACAGCGGGCCGGGCAGATCGGCGCGGCCGTCCCGGCAGATCTCCACGGTGCGGGCGCTGCCCAGGGTGGCCGTGTGGTGGATCACCACGCCGTGGACCGGGCCCCAGGGCCCCTTGTGGTTGCGATGGTGATGCCGCCAGTCGCCGCATTCGACGACGGTGGCACCCTCCGCCCGCAGTGCGTCCAGGAATGCGCTCGCGGACATGGGTGGGGACATGGCCGCCTCCTTCGTGCCGTGCCCGGAGGCCGCCGGTCGCGGTCCTCTCGTACCGCAGCTTCTACCGAAACCGGACGTCTCGGACCAGCGCGTTCGTACGCTGTGCGAGCCGATCCGGACAACTCGCGCAGTTGCGCGCGGCGACGGCGTGAGGTCCCTCTTTCTGCCCAGTAGTGGGATGATCCATTCCCGCTCTTTCGGGTAATGGCGCGGTAGCTCTCCGTGATGAAAACCTCGTGTGTGAGACCGGTGCCAGGTGAGATCCGGGACCGGGCGTACATGGGAGGGCATTTCCTTATGTCGGTAGGCGAAGAGGTCCGCACGGATCAGGGCAAGCCGCAGCAGTCTCTCGGCACGGCGGCAGCGCGGAACCTGGCCACCACGACCAAGTCCGTACCCCAGATGCAGGAGATCAGCTCCCGCTGGCTTCTGCGCTCCCTGCCCTGGGTGGACGTACATGGCGGCACGTACCGGGTGAACCGGCGGCTGACCTACGCGGTCGGTGACGGCCGCATCACCTTTGTGAAAACCGGCGACCATGTGGAGGTCATCCCGGCCGAACTCGGCGAACTGCCCGCGCTGCGGTCGTACGAGGACATCGACGTACTGACGGAGCTGGCCCGTCGCTGCCGGCAGCGGGACTTCGCGCCGGGCGACGTGATCGCCTCCTTCGGCAACCAGACCGACAAGGTGTACCTGCTGGCCCACGGCAGGGTCGAGAAGGTCGGCACGGGCCCCTACGGCGACGACGCGGTCCTCGGAGTCCTCGCCGACGGCGCCTACTTCGGCGAACAGGGGCTGGTGGACCCGGATGCCATCTGGGAGTACACCGCCCGCGCGGACACCGCCTGCACGGTGCTGATCCTCAGCCGCCAGGACTTCGAGCAGGTCGCCGAGCGCGCCGACTCGCTGCGCGACCACCTGCAGCAGCTGCGGGCGGCCCCCGAGCAGCACACCAACAAGTACGGCGAGAAGGCGGTCGAGCTGGCGGCCGGCCACTCCGGCGAGCCCGACATCCCGAACACCTTCGTCGACTACGACGCCCGTCCGCGCGAGTACGAGCTGAGCATCGCCCAGACCGTGCTGCGCATCCACACGCGCGTGGCCGACCTGTACAACCAGCCGATGAACCAGACCGAGCAGCAGCTGCGGCTCACGGTCGAGGCGTTGAAGGAGCGCCAGGAGCACGAACTCGTCAACAACCGGGAGTTCGGCCTCCTCAACAACTGCGAGTACGACCAGCGGATCCAGCCGCACGACGGCGTGCCCGGCCCGGACGACATGGACGAGCTGCTCAGCCGCCGCCGCAGCACCAAGCTCTTCCTCGCCCACCCGCGCGCGATCGCCGCGTTCGGGCGCGAACTGAACAAGCGCGGGCTGGTCCCGGAGACGATCGACATCGGGGGCAACCGCATCCCGACCTGGCGCGGTGTGCCGATCTACCCGTGCAACAAGATCCCGGTCACCGAGGCCCGGACGACATCGATCATCGCCATGCGTACCGGCGAGGCCGACCAGGGCGTCATCGGCCTGAGGCAGTCCGGCATCCCGGACGAGATCGAGCCGAGCCTGTCCGTCCGCTTCATGGGCATCAACGAACAGGCCATCATCAAGTACCTCGTGACCGCCTACTACTCGGCCGCCGTCCTGGTGCCCGACGCGCTCGGCGTGCTGGAGAACGTCGAGATCGGCCGGTGGAGGTGACGTTTCCGCACTTCGCGGCCGTGTTCCCGCCCTTCGGGGCGGGTACATCCCCGGGGTATGCGCCCAGCGGGAGCGGTAGCGCTGCCGCCGTCCGCGGACCACGCGAGGGGGGATCATGGCCGAGTTCATGACGGACACCGAGCAGGGTTCGACGGGGAGGGCAGGGCCCGTCGGCTCGAGGGTGGAGTCGGGGTTGGAATACGGGGCAGGGGCAGGTTCCGTGTCAGGTTCGGGCCCGGAGGTGGAGTACGGGTCGGGCTCGGGGTCCCGGGAGGGCCCCCGGCCACCGGGGCCGCGCCGACGGCGCCGCCCGGCGGGTGACGCCGGGGCCGGGTCGCTCGACGGGCAGGAGGCGCCGGTGCTGCTGGAGCGCACCCGGGCCCTGGTCGACCCGGAGCTGCGCGCGGCCATCGAGTCGCTGCCCGGCACCATGCGCCGGGTCGCGCTCTACCACTTCGGCTGGCAACAGGCGGACGGCACCCCGGTGGCGGGCAACGCGGGCAAGGCGATCAGGCCCGCGCTCGTGCTCGCCGCGGCCAGCGCGCTGGGTGGGGCCGGGGCGCGGGCGGCGGCCGTGCGGGCCGCCGCCGCGGTGGAACTGGTGCACAACTTCACGCTGTTGCACGACGACGTGATGGACCGGGACACCACGCGCCGGCACCGGCCCACGGCCTGGACCGTGTTCGGGATCCCCGACGCGATCCTCGCCGGGGACGCGATGCAGGCGCTGGCCCTGCGCCTGCTCGCCGACGACCCGCACCCGGCCTCCGCTCCGGCGGCGGCCCGGCTCGCGGACTGCGTGATCGAGCTGTGCGAGGGGCAGCACACCGACACCGCCATGGAGCAGCGCGCCCCCGGCGAGGTCACTCTGGACGAGGTGCTCGCCATGGCCGAGGCCAAGACCGGTGCGCTGCTGGGCTGTGCCTGCGCGCTCGGCGGGCTGTACGCGGGTGCCCGGGAGGAGGACGTGGCCGCGCTGGACGGTTTCGGCCGCCAGGCCGGGCTCGCCTTCCAGCTGATCGACGACGTGATCGGCATATGGGGGGACCCGCGCCGCACCGGCAAACCGGCCGGAGCGGATCTCGCCGTCCGCAAGAAGTCCCTGCCGGTCGTCGCGGCCCTCGCCTCCGGCACCCCGGCCGCCGCCGAACTCGCCGAGCTGTACGGGAAGCCGTACGTCGCGGGGGAGAACGGGGACGGGGACGGCGGCGAGATCGCGCGGACCGCCCTGGCCGTGGAACAGGCGGGCGGCCGGGACTGGGCCCAGGCGGAGGCGGCCGACCGGATGGCGCGGGCGATGCAGGAACTGGCCCGCGCGGTGCCCGTCCCGGAGTCGGCGGGCGGCCTGCTGGCCCTGGCGGAGTTCGTGACCCGCCGCAACAACTGATCCCTGACCGGCGGCGCCCGCCCCTTTCGCCACCACCGGGCGCCGCCGGTCCGCCTGCTTCTTTTGGCGCGGCGGGTCTCCCTGCCCCTCGGCGCAGCTGGTGTCTGGCCTACTGGCCCTTCGGCCTACTTTGCCGGGACCACCGTCGTCACGATCCGTTCGACCAGGTCCTCCGGGACGTTCACGCCGTCCAGGGCGCCGTCCAGGACTCCGGGGAGGGTCAGGTGTTCCAGGATGAGGCCGAGCATTGCCAGGTAGAGGACGGTGACGGTCTGGTCGTCGCCGGGGAGGCCCGCCTCTCGGTGGAACTGCATGCCCTGCTCCAGGTCGCCGCGTACGGATGCGGTGAAGGAGGCGCGCAGTTCGGGGCGGCGGGTGGCCTCCAGGCGCATCTCCAGCAGGGCGAGATAGCCGGCGCGGTCGCGGACGGCGCGGTCCAGGATGTCCCGCATGAAGGCGGTGACCAGGGCACGGTCCCGGGCGCCTAGCAGCAGCTCCTCCACCACCTCGGGATCCGGCGCGAGCCGGATGTGCAGCCGGGCGTCGATCTGGCGGAGCAGATCGTCGCGGCCGGTGAAGTAGTTCGAGGCGGTGCCGGTCGGCACGCCCGCCTCCGCGTCCACGGCGCGGAACGTCAGCCCGCGCGCCCCCTCCCGCGCGAGCACCGCGATCCCGGCGTCCACCAGCGCCGCCCGCCGCTCCGGATTCCCCGCCATGCGGAACCACCTCTCTCACTTGCTCTCGCTCCGGGACGCGTCCCGGAAACTCCTTGCCACCACTACAACTGGAGTACTACAAATGGAGCACTACAAGCGGAGTGGTTGTCCCGCCGCTCGGCAGCCTACGAAAAGAGAACGGCTTGCGAAAGCTCACGTACGTCATCGCCTGCTCGCTCGACGGCTTCATCGGCGACGAGAACGGCGACGCCACGGCGATGTTCCGGTTCCTGGACGAGGAGTACCTCGCCTTTCTCAAGGCCGAGTTCCCGGAGACCCTGGCCACCCACGGCCGTAAGGCGCTCGGCCTCGACCACCTGGAGAACCGGCGGTTCGACACGGTCGTCCAGGGCCGCGCCAGCTACGACCTGGCCCTGAAGGAGGGCGTCACCAGCCCCTACGCCCACCTGCGCGAGTACGTCGCCTCGCGCACCCTGGGCACCTCGCCCGACCCGAACGTCGAGATCGTCGCCGACGACCTGGTCGGCCGGATCCGCGAACTGAAGGCGGAGGAAGGAGGGTTGGACATCTACCTGTGCGGTGGCTCGCAGGTCGCGGGAGCGCTGCTCGACGAGATCGACGAACTGGTCATCAAGACCTACCCGATCGTCTATGGCACCGGCATGCCGATGTTCGCCTCCGGCCTCGGCATCACGGAGTTCACCCTGGTCTCGGTGCACACGTTCGGCAACGGCGCACTGGTGCGGACGTACCGCAGGAAGCGCTGAGTCCCCGGCCGCCCTACCCTGAGGACATGGGCAGCGAGAAGCAGGTCTGTCCCGTCTGCGGACAGCCGGCCGCCACGATCGTGGGACGGCACAAGACCCTGGGCACGTGGGTGCCGGTGTGGGGCCCCGGCCCGTGCCACAACCCCGACTGCCCGGCCCACGTCGCACCCGCCACCGAGCCCGCGACCACCCCGGACACCAGGTCCGGCACCGCACCGCACCCCGACGAGTCCGCCTCGAAAAAAACCTGAGCGACCGCACCGAGCGGGTGTCGAGATTCCCGGCCGGCTCCGACGTCCCCTGTGAGAGCTGCCCACCCGGGGCGGCCGAGCGAAGGAGCGGACCATGAAGTACCTGGTGATGGTGCAGGGCACACAGGCGGACTACGAGGCGATGGCCGGCAAGCCCTCCACGGACTCCCCGGCCTGGACCGAGGCGCAGCTCAAGGCCATGTACCTGTACATGGGCGCGATCAGCGACGACCTCGCCGAGTCCGGTGAACTCGTCGACGCCCAGGGCCTGGCCGAGCCCGCCCGGACCAGGTTGGTCGGGCGCGACAAGGACGGCAACACGGTGATCACCGACGGCCCGTACGGCGAGACGAAGGAACTGATGGCCGGCTACTGGGTGGTGGACTGCGCGAGCCTCGACCGGGTCACCGAGATCGCCGAACGCGTCACCCGCTGCCCCGGCCCCGAGGGCCTGCCCGAGTACCCCGTGGTGATCCGGCCCATCATGGAGGGCGCCGCGGACATCAGCGCCGAATGACCGGGACCGCAGTATGACTGGGATCGCCGTATGGCCGGACTGCCACATGACCAGGACCGGGACCACGACATGACAGTGCCCACGACATGACAGTGCCCACGACATGACAGTGCCCACGACATGACAGTGCCTGCGGCATGACCGGGCCCGCCGGCACCGTGGATCTGCTGCGCCTGCACGCGCCGCAGGTCCTCGGCGCGCTGGTCCGCCGATACGGCCACTTCGACGCCGCCGAGGACGCGGTCCGGGAAGCCCTGCTCGCGGCGGCCCGGCAATGGCCCGGGAGCGGGGTGCCGGACAACCCGCGCGGATGGCTGATCAAGGTGGCGGCCCGGCGGCTGACCGACGCGCTGCGCGCGGACGAGGCCCGGCAGGCGAGGGAGGAGAGGGCGGCGGCGCTCGCCGTCCGGATCGCCCCCTCCGACCGCGCACCGCGCGAGGACGACACCCTCAGCCTGCTCTTCCTGTGCTGCCACCCCGACCTGACCCCGGCCGGGCAGATCGCCCTCACCCTGCGCGCGGTCGGCGGTCTGACCACGGCGGAGATCGCCCGCGCGCACCTCGTGCCCGAAGCGACCATGGCCCAGAGGATCAGCCGGGCCAAGAAGAAACTGCGGGGCGTGAGTTTCGGGCGGCCGGACAACTGGGCCGAGCGGCTGCCCGCCGTCCTGCACACCCTGTACCTGATCTTCAACGAGGGCTACACGGCGACCTCGGGCACCGCGCTGCAGCGCCACGACCTCGCCGCCGAGGCGATCCGGCTGACCCGCACCCTCCACCGGCTGCTGCCCGACGACGGCGAGAGCGCCGGCCTGCTGGCCCTGATGCTCCTCACCGACGCCCGCCGCGCCGCACGCACCGGCCCGGACGGCGAGCCGGTCCCGCTCGACGAACAGGACCGCGCCCGTTGGGACCGTGCGGCGATCGAGGAGGGCGCCGCTCTCGTCACCCGGGCGCTGACCTGGGGACCCGCCGGACCGTACGCGCTGCGCGCCGCGATCGCCGCCGTGCACGACGAGGCACCCTCCACCGAGGCCACCGACTGGCGGGAGATCCTCGGCCTCTACGACCTGCTCGTCCGTCAGGTCCCCGGCCCCGTCGAGCGCCTCAACCGCGCGGTGGCCGTCGCCATGGTGCACGGCCCGGAGGCAGGACTTGCCGAACTGGACGGACTGGAAGGTGAGTTGGGTGGCAGCCACCGCCTGGACGCGGTCGCGGGCACCTGTGGGAGCGCGCGGGCGCCCACGACCTGGCCCGCGCCGCCTACGCCTCCGCCGCCGCAGGCACCCTCAGCCTGCCGGAACGGCGCTATCTGCAGACGCGTGCGGCTCGCCTGAAGCCGTAGCGTGGCCGTATGCCGAAGCTTCCGCACATCGTCCACCTCACCGAGCGCTCCCTGTGGGACGAGGCCCGCGAGCGCGGCACCTACGAGGTGTCCACCCGGGGCCGCACCCTCCAGCAGGAGGGCTTCATCCACTTCTCCACCCGCGACCAACTCCCGCGCATCGGCGCCCTCCTGTACGGCGACTACGACGGCCCGGACGACCTGGTGGTCCTCGTGGTGGACCCGGCCCTCCTGCACGCACCGCTCAAGTACGAGGCCATGGAGCCCGGCGGCGAGGAGTTCCCCCACGTGTACGGACCGGTGCCCGTCGACGCCGTGGTGGACGTGGAGCCCTGGAACTGACGCCAGGCAGAAAAAGACCGCACCCGGACCGCAATGGACGCCGTGGTCGGCGGCCTGCGGGCCGGGTGCGGAGGGGGAGACGCTGCAAGCAAGGAAGTTTGCAGGTCAGAGAGGTCTGATCGAAGATCAGGCCTTCTTGGTCTCCCAGAAGATCTTGTCGATCTGGGCGATGTAGTCCAGCGCCTTCTGGCCGGTGGCCGGGTCGGTGGACGCCTTGGCGGCCGAGAGGGCCTTCAGGGTGTCGTTGACCAGCTGGTGCAGCTCCGGGTACTTCTCGAAGTGCGGGGCCTTGAAGTAGTCGCTCCAGAGCACGGAGACGTGGTGCTTCGCCAGCTCGGCGCGCTGCTCCTTGATGACGGTGGCGCGAGCCTGGAAGTGCGGGTCGTCGTTGGCGGCCATCTTGTCCTGCACGGCCTTCACCGACTCCGCCTCGATGCGGGCCTGGGCCGGGTCGTACACGCCGCAGGGCAGGTCGCAGTGCGCGCTGACCTTGACCTTGGGGGCAAACAGGCGGGAAAGCATGGAGCGTTCCTTCCTCGTGATCGTCTTCTCAGGTGGGACATTACTCCCTGCGGGACGGGTTTTCCCGAGTGCCCCCCAGGGCTTAGGACAAAAGTCCAGGGTGAGACTGAGACTGGTGGAGGAACGGACCGGGGAGGTGCCGGGGATGCCGGAGCTGTCGCAGGAGACCGAGCGGGGGAGGGCCGTGGCGCCCTTCGGGCTGGCCGAGGTGACGGGGCCGTCCATGGTGCCCACGCTGCACCACGGGGACCGGCTGCTGCTGCAGTACGGGGCCTCGGTCAGGCCGGGGAACGTCGTCGTCCTGCGCCACCCCTTCCAGCAGGACCTGCTCGTCGTCAAGCGTGCCGTGGAGCGGCGTGACGGCGGGTGGTGGGTGCTCGGGGACAATCCGTACGCCGGCGGGGACAGCACTGATTACGGGGTCGTCCCGGAGGAGCTGATCCTCGGGAAGGCGTGGCTGCGGCTGCGGCCGATCGGCAACCGTCAGCGTTCGCCGCTGGCGCTGCTGCGCTGGGCGTTCTCGGCGGCCCGGCCGCTGCTGTCGGACCGGTCGGCCTCCAGGCGCTTGCGGGCCCGGTAGGCGGCCACGTTGGCGCGGGTCGCGCAGCGGTCGGAGCAGTAGCGCCGGGAGCGGTTCGTGGACGTGTCCAGGTAGGCGTTGCGGCACGGCGCCGCCTCGCACAGGCCCAGGCGGTCGACGCCGTACTCGGTGAGGTGGAAGGCCAGGCCCATCGCCGCGATCGCCGCGAAGCCGGCGGTGGGGTTGGACGGGTGGTCGGCCAGGTGCATGTGCCACAGGGGGCGGCCGTCCTCGTCGCGGTGGTCGTGGCCCGAGATCTGCGGGCTGACCGGGAACTCCAGGAGGAGGGAGTTCAGCAGGTCCACGGCGAGCGTCTCGTCGCCCTGGTCGGCCGCCTCGAACACCGCGCGCAGCCGGGCCCGGACCGAGCGGAAGCGGGTGACGTCGGCGTCGGTGGCGCGGCGGGCCGCCGACGAGTTCGCGCCGAAGAGGTCGCGGACGGCCTCGACCGAGGTCAGGGAGTCCTTGCCGCGGACCGGCTCCTCGCTGTTGACGAGGCGCACCGCGTAATCCGAGTAATAGGCCAGTTCCACTTGTAGTCCTTACGGAGGCGCTCTATGGTCGTTTCTGCGGTCGGGTAACAGCCGGTCGTGCTTCCAGGGTATTACGCATCTCTGAGGGGGCCGAGAAACCATGACCACCAGTACCGGAACCGACTGGGCCGCGTGGCAGAAGAGCTGGGATCGGCAGCAGGAGTGGTACATGCCGGACCGCGAGGAGCGGTTCCGGATCATGCTCGACATGGTCGAGGCGCTCGTCGGCACGGCACCGCGCGTGCTGGACCTCGCCTGCGGCACCGGCAGCATCACCGCGCGGCTGCTGGCGCGCTTCCCCGAGGCCACCAGCACCGGCGTCGATCTCGACCCGGCCCTGCTCGCCATCGCCCGCGGCACCTTCGAGGGCGACGACCGGGTCTCCTTCGTCGCCGCGGACCTCAAGGACCCCGACTGGCCGGCGAAACTGCCGTACGACTCCTACGACGCGGTCCTGACCGCCACGGCCCTGCACTGGCTGCACAGCGAACCCCTCGCGGCCCTCTACGGTCAGGTCGCGGAGCTGGTCCGCGACGGCGGTGTCTTCATGAACGCGGACCACATGATCGACGACACCACGCCCCGGATCAACGCGGCCGAGCGCGCCCAGCGGCACACCCGCATGGATCAGGCCAGGCGGGACGGGGCTCTGGACTGGGCCGAGTGGTGGCAGGTGGCCGCCAAGGACCCCGTGCTCGCGGAGCCCACCGCCCGCCGCTTCGAGATCTACGGCGAGCATGCCGACGGGGACATGCCGTCCGCGGCCTGGCACGCACAGACCCTCAGGAACATGGGGTTCGGTGAGGCACGGCCGGTGTGGTGCTCGCCGTCGGACACGCTGCTGCTGGCGCTCAAGTAGTTCCGGCGGCTCCGGTAGCACTCCGCCGGCTCCGGTGGCGCTCCGGTGGCTCTGCGGGAATGACGAAGGGCGGTACGGGGATCCCGTACCGCCCTTCGCCATCCCCTCGCGTTCAGCGGAGCGTCACAGCACCTTGGACAGGAAGGACTGCGTCCGTTCGTGCCGCGGGTTCGTCAGGACCTCGCGGGGGTGGCCGGACTCGACGACGACGCCCTC
>NZ_JBICZA010000063.1:0-20359 GCF_043201585.1 Streptomyces sp. NPDC048297 | reverse complement strand
CCTGTGGTCGCCCTCGTACTTCTCCGCGTCGTGCGGCGGAGCACCGTTGGCGATCGTCCGCCAGTACATCGAGCAGCAAAAACGTCCGCTCTGAAGCGTACGTCAGAGCAGTCTTGAGATGCATTCATCCCCGGCGTGAACGCCGGGGCTTTCTGCAAGAGTCCCGGTAACCTCCTGCAGCGTCACGGAGGACGTTGAGCGCTGATGGCGGCGGCCTCGCGTCTCTGATCGATAATCGCGACGGGCGTGCCGCACTCGCGCCAGATGCGGCGGGGAGTCACGGGGAACACCGGGGAACGAAGTCCGTGGTCATCCGGCGCCGACATCGCTCCGCTGCAGGTCAGCACGGCGATCGGCCCTAGATCTCACCTCAGCTTCCCACGCTGGTCATTCAGCGTGCGGCGTAGACGTGGCCGCAGTCGTCACCGCTCCACCGCTGGTCGGCGGTGCAATCCGCCCGTGGGTAACCCGAGCTGAGGTCTCACCACTGTCGTGGCCCGTCAGTCCAGCCACACGAGCATCGCGTCGTCCGCCCTGGCAGCGGCCTCGAAGAACTGGGTGAGGCCGTCGTACCAGGGACGCCCCCACTCCAGCGAGTCGGCGTCACTCCATCCGAGCGGATACACCTCGGCGCTGGTCAGTTCAGCAAGATCTACGCCACTGACGAGCTGGGCATAGCTGGTGGCCCGCAGAGCGTCCGCCGCGAGCCGGACCCGCTCATGGCGCAGGTACCTCGGAGGCCCGTACCCCCAGTCCTCATCCTCGGCGAACGGCTCCTCACCGTGGACCACGTTCACCGGGAACTCGACGCGCGCCAACAGGAACCGGAGCATGTCCCAGGTCTTGTAGGTGCTGAAGTGACGCGCCTCTGCCGGCGCAGGCTCCGTCTCCTCCTCGGCGTCCTGGACCTCTTCGACGAAGTCCCACGCCCAGTCAGGGTCTTGGATCACTCGGTCAAGCTCAGCTGCTGTCACACGCAGGTACTCACCGATCATGCTCATGGCCGGAGACTAGGCGAGGCCGCTGACAACCACCGTTGGAAAGCGTGCACCAGTGCTGACGTCGGCGTACGGGCCGCTCGGTGCTCTGCCCCACTGTCGGACCGGCGCTGTACGGTCCGCTCCATGGCTGAGAGACCTACGACGAACTGGCGCAACCGCGTAGCCGAAGAAGCCGAGGCGCTTGCCGCCGGCACGCTGGACCCTGAGTGTGCGTGCATGGCGGGGCTGTTCCCCGAAGAACTGCTCACGTCGACCGATGCTGTCCTCGACACCTTCGAGAGCGAGCTTCCCGGGGTGGGCGAGGCGGACGACGCACAGATCTTCGGCGTCGTGGAGCGCGTCGTCCTGGCCCTGAACACCGTGAACGAAGCCCACAACGCGTGCGCGTACGAAACCGACGAGCGCGAGCAACTGTGCCAGTTCATCGATCAATCGCTCACCGAGCACGGCGTTGCGATCGACGTCCTGCGCGGGCCCCAGGCCATCGTGGGCGGGCTTCGAGCTGCTTGGACGCGCCGGAAGCTCACGGGGCCGTGATCACTCGCGCCGAAGCGGCTCCCGCTCGAAGTCGCCCCGGTGGCTGAGGAGTTGCCGGTCAGGCAGTGTGGCTCATGGGCTTGCGCGCCTTCGGCTACGGCCGCGCAGGATGGGTGTCGTCAGTGGGCGTGGCGATCGCAGTGGCCAGGGCGCCCGTCGTAGCCGGCACCGTCGTACCCGCCACCGTCGTAGCCGGCACCGTCGTACCCGCCACCGTCGTAGCCGGCGCCGTCGTAGCCGTTGGACTCGATCTTGGTGGTGTCGGTTGCGGTGTGGGTGGTGGGGTCGGCGCCGCCGGTGACGGTGGCGGTGTTGGTGACCCGTGCGGGGGTGTCGCAGGAGACGTCGACCTTGAGGGTGACGGGCGGGTAGCGGTGACCGGCGGGCAGGACGTCGCTGCGGGTGCAGGTGAGGGTGGCCGGAGTGCAGTTCCAGCCGGTGCCGGTGATGCTGTCGGCCCGGAGACCCGCGGGGAGGGTGTCGTGGACGGTGACCGTGGTGCCGTTGGTCGGGCCGGCCGAGGCGGTGTTGCCCACGGTGATGGTGTAAACGCCGTCCCCGCCCCGGGTGAAGGTGCCCGCGTGGGTCTTGGCGATGGTCAGGGAGGGGTGGCTGACCGGGACGACCGTGAAGGTGAGGCCGGTACTGCCGGTGCTGTCGGGGTCAGTGGCGGCGGCGCTACTGGGTTTGGTGAGGCCGGTGGTGGTGAGGGTGTCGCTCGCCGGCACCGCCCCGTCGTCGGCCTGGGTGACGTAGGCGCGCTGAGCCGTGGCGGTCCAGGCAGTGGCCAGGACGATCGCCAGGACGATGGCCAGGACGGCCGGCCTGGCCATCGTGACCGTCCCCGTCCCGCGGGCCCGCACCTTCAGCCACCGCCGGAACATGCCGCCCGGACCTCCCGTGCCGCGGCCTGCTCCAGCCCGCCCTCTCCCATGCCTGAACACCGACATCTCCGCTTCCAAACCGTCGACAACAAGCCGTAGACACTCATGGCGAGAAGGGAGTCACTGTAAGCAGCCGTGCGGGGGCTCAGGCGCCGACACGGCGGTGATCGCGGCGAGCATCAGTCGGCTGCGGGGGCGGGGCCCGGTGCGAGTGGTCACCGGCGGCGCCGGAGGAACCTGGAAGGCACGAGGCACAGAGCGGTGAGGGCGAGGGCCGAGAGCCCGGCGACCACAGGGGCGGAGAAGTGCTCTTGCCGGGAGGCCGACGCGGCGACCGCTCCGGCGCCACCGGGAGTCGTCGGGAAGGTGACGGTGGCGCGCGCGGTGTGCTCGACCAGGCCGCTCTTGAGCGTGAGGGCCGCGGTCCACGGGCCGTCCGGCAGCCGTGCGTCCAGCGGGACGACGGCCTCCGCGAGGTCGCCGGGAGCCAGTGTGGTGCCCGTGTCGGCCGAGAACGGTCCGGCGCGCAGCCGGCCCGGCCCGTCGGAGAGGGAGAGTGCCCCGCTGATGTCCAGGGCACGGCCCCCCGTGTTGCGGATCCGGGCGCGCACCTCCCCCCGCCCGTCGCGGGCTCGGGCCGGACAGAGCCGCTCGATCGTGAAGTCCGAGGGTGGCTCACCTCCGGGACCGACGTCGACGTACATGCGCACGCCCACCCGGCCCAGCATGGTCAAGGTGTGCGAGCGGTCCTTGGGGATTCCCGTCTGCGCCCAGACGACGCCGTATCGCTCCCCGGCGGCGGCGTCCCTGGGCACCCGGATGGTGGTGCGCACCCGCGCCGTTTCGGAGGCCGCCAGCTCAAGGCCCGTCGTATCGAGTGACGTCCAGCCGGTCAGCTCATCGGGGGTGCGCCCCGGCGCGAAGGTGAACCTGCCCTTCGCGATGGTGGCCGCCGCGGCGTAGACGTCGACGTGCATCGGTGCGGCCGACTCGTTGGTGACCTCCACCCGCCGCTCGATGGTCGAGCCGGGCGCGACGTGGTCGACGATGTAGGCCTGCGCCCGGGGATCGGCACGGCGGCTTTCCGGAGCGTCGAGCAGCTTGACACCGATGGTCCTGCCCTGAGCCGGGCCATGGGGGGAGGGCGCGGCGGGTGCCCCGTACCCCGCCGCCGGCATCACCCCGGCCGCCTGTACGAAGGCCAGCACCAGCAGCAGAACCCAGCACCGGCGCGCACCCTTCATCGCGTCGGAGTCAGGCAACGGACTGGGTCAGCGTTCCGTTGTAGGTCCCGCCGACGGCGCCGGCGGGCACGTGAACGGTGACGGTCGGGTTCCAGGTCGCGGTGTTGTCTCCGACGCCGTCGGTCCCGGAGACCACCGTCTGCGCGGGGTTGCTCAACGTCACGGACGTTCCGGTGGCGGTGATGGTGCCGGTCGTCGTGATCGACCCGGGAGCGTAGTCGGCGCTGGTGGCGGGGATCGTCGACGTACCGCTCGTGAAGTCCGTCTCCGCCGCGGTCACCGTCCAGCTGGCCGAGGCGAGGGCTCGGTCGTCGACGACGGACACGGCACCGATCGCCCCGCTGATCGCGGTGCCGGGCGCTCCGGAGCCGAGGTTGGAGCTGACCGGTACCGACATCGTCAGGGCACCGGACGTGACCGTGTACGTGACGGTGGTGGAGGGGTCGTCCGCCGCGACGGCGAGGCCCGGCCGGACCAGGACGAGAGCAGCGGCCACGGCCGCGAAAGACAGGCTTCGTGCGCGCACGGTAACTCCCCGAGTAGCCGCCCGCCAGCGGACATCCTGGCTGACAGCGGACATGCTGGCTGACGGACGCAGACAATCGGGCGCGGCCTGCTCGCACAAGCCGACGCGCACCGCACTGCGCCACACGTATGACGACGTTTCAGCCGGCGCGGGCGACCTGCGTCGTCGAACACCGAGCTGGGCGGCTGACGAGGCTGTGACGTGCCGTTGGCAGCGAGGTGGCCGTAGCCCCGCGCACGTGGGTACGCCTGCTTCTGCCTCGCAGCGCTCGTGGCCGCACGGCACGGGCGTGGAGGTGTCAGGCGGGCCCGGTCAGGCGGGCCTGGTCAGGCGGGCCGTCAGAACACGGGCCCGGACCCGCTGGACCGCTCCCGCCTGGGAAGCGGCGAAGCGCAGCAGGCCCGGGGGCGTCCGCAGGTGCAGAGTGTCGGTGACGACGCTGCCGGCCTCGTGGCGGTCGATGGTGAAGCGGTAGCTCATGCGGACGCGGCCGGGGCTGCGGACCTCGCCGGAGATCTCGGCGGAATGCGGGAGGCCGTCCGGGACGGCGACGAGCGTGACGTCGATGATGTTGTCGTGCCGCAGGACGCCCAGGAACCGGAAGCGTTCCACGGCCGTGTAGTTCACGGTCCCGCCGCTGCGGCGTACGTCGCGGACGGCGACGAGGAGCGGCGACAGGCCGATGTAGTGCAGCGGTTCGGCCAGGTGCGCGAAGACCTCCTCCGGCGGCACGGCGATCCGAAACGTGTGTTTCAGCTCGGTGGACGGCACCTCGGCCCCCTCCTCGGCATGGCCCTCGATACGGCCTTCGACATGCCCCTCGACGCGGCCCTCGATACGGCCTTCGACGCGGCCCTCGATACGGCGCGGTGGCACGGTGATCTTCCCATCGCCGGGAGGGAGTTGCCATACCTCGGCGGGAGGGTGGACTGCGGGGCGATGCGGTTGATGGGGCCCAGCCGCGGAGTGATGGGAGCCCGGCTCCGGAGCCGACGAGAAGCGGGTGGCCGGCGCGTGGGAATTGGGCAGGCTGCGGGCTGGGGGCGCGGTTTGCTCATGCCGCGGCGGGTATCCGGGGCTCGTCCCTCGCGGGCTTCGTGCGCAGCAGCCAGCTGGTGACCGCGCTCAGGAGCAGTCCTCCGGCGGCCAGCGCGGCGCCTCCCGCTGGAACCAGGAGCACGCTGTGCCCGCGGGCCAGGATGGCGCCGCCGAGCCAGCTGCCGAGCGCGATTCCGACGCAGAAGGCCGAATTGTTGACGGTGAGTGCCATCGCGGCCGAGGTGGGGCCCGCGGAGGCGACGATCTGGGAGTTGAGCGCCGGGATGGTGGCGAAGTACGCGGCGCCGAGAACGCAGAACAGGGCGGCTACCGCCCAGGAGTTGTCGACGAGCAGGACGAGCAGGAGCAGGGCGGCAGCGGCGGCGCCCAGGGTGGTGAGGACCGCCGTGGGCAGGTGGCGGTCGGCCGCTCGGGCGCCGAGCAGGTTGCCCGCGATACCGCCCAGGCCGTAGAGCCACAGAAGGACGGTGACGGTGGAGGACTCGAATCCGGCGGCGTGCGTCAGGTAGGGCGACGCGTACGTGTACAGGGCGAACACGCCGCCGGTCCCCAGCACGATGACCAGCGCGACGAGGATCATCGGGACCGGGAGTGTGAAGCCGCGGCGGCTGTCCATGGTCTGGGGGCGGACGCCGGGGTTGTCGTCCGGTGCGGGCTCGGGGACATTGTGGCGCACAAGCAGCAGCGTCGACAGCAGGCTGAGGACGGCCAGCGCCCAGAAGGTGGCGCGCCAGCCCCAGTTGTCCCCGACCAGCGTTCCGGCCGGCACGCCGACGACCGTGGCGAGGCCGATGCCGAGAGTGACCTTGGCTCCTGCCGCGGCCCGCTGGTGAGGCGGCGCCATGTCCCGCGCGGACGCGACGAAGACGGCGATGAGGGTGGAGTGGGCCAGAGCGCTCACGATCCGGCCCGCGACCAGCCACCCGAAGCCCGGGGCGAGCGCGGCGATGACGTTGCCGAGGATGAACACGCCCATCATGCCGGGCAGCAGGACGGCCCTGGGCAGCCGGGCGGTGAGGGCCGTCAGGCACGGGCCGGCGATCACCACGACCAGCGCGTACACGCTGATCAGCATGCCGACGGCGCTCAGGGAGACGCCGAGGTGGCCGGCGATGTTCGGAAGGATTCCGGCGATGACGCTTTCCGCGGTGCCGACACAGAAGGTGCAGAGCATCATCGCGAGGACGGGCAGGGGCATGGTGATGCTCCTCGGAGGTGAGTCGTGGAACACGCCGGCGCCGCGGCCCGAAATCCGCGGTGCGGCAACGGGCACGTGTGCCGGCGTCGGCACACGTGCCCGTTGCCCGTTGCCGTTGCCCGGAGGGTTTCTGGAGGGGCACTCGGCCAGGAGGTCAGGGGGTCAGGAGGCGTCGGCGGTGACGGCCTTCTCGCTCTTCTCGCCGTCCTCCCGGACATCCCGGATCGCGGTCTTCGGCTCGGCGGGCAGAGCGGAGGCGTTCTTCGGCTCGGCGGGCAGAGCGGAGACGTTCTTCGGCTCGGCGGGCAGAGCGGAGACGTTCTTCGGCTCGGCGGGCAGAGCGGAGGCGTTCTTCGGCTCGGCGGGCAGAGCGGAGGCGTTCTTCGGCTCGGCGGGCAGAACGGAGGCGTTCTTCGGCTCGGCGGGCAGAGCGGAGGCGTTCTTCGGCTCGGCGGGCAGGGCGGAGGCGTTCTTCGGCTGGCGGGCGCGGGCCCGGCGCGACCAGGCGCGCATCGCCGGCCGCTCGACTCCCACGTACAGCAGCCACGCCAGCAGCAGGCTCACCGCGGCGACGAGCGCGGCGACGCCGACCGCCTCCGCGACGGAGTCGGCCTCCCGGAAGCCAAGGCGTTCCTGCGTGAAGGACAGCAGGGTCTGATGCACCAGGTAGAAGGCGAAGGAGACTTCACCGAGCCACACCCACACACGGCCGCCGAGCACGGTCCCCACGCCCTGTGCGTCCCGCGCCGCGGTCGCCGCGATGAGAAGGGCGAACGGGATGACGACGACCGCGTTCAGGGAGAACAGGAACGGCACCTTCAGGCTCACCACGTAGGCGATGACGGTGAGGGCGAAGGCGGGCAGCACTCCCAGCTTGATCCACTTGCCGGAGAGCACGATCCGGGCCATCAGGATGCCGAGCGCGAAGTCGAGGACCCGGCTGGGCGGGAAGATGTAGACGAACCACATCTGGTTGATCGAGTGGCCGTACAGCGGGGAGTTGGCGTGGTTCGGCCCGAACGCGGCGCCTGCGGGAACAAGTTGGGCGATCAGGGGAAGGACCACGATCGCGGCGGCGACACCGGCGGCCCACCACCACAGCCGACGGGCTTCGATCCGGCTCACCCAGCGGTGCAGCACCGGGAACAGCAGGTAGAAGACCAGTTCGCAGGAGAGCGACCAACTGGGGTTGTTGATGCTGAAGAACACGTCGTCGCGCGGTATCCACGCCTGGAGCAGGAAGAAGTTGGGCACGGCCCGGTCCAGGGTCGCGTTCGCCGACGCGTACAGGACGAGGGCGAGTACGAAGGTGACGACGTGGTTGGGGTAGATCTTCGCGATGCGGCGGCCCCAGAAGGCGGGCGCGTTGTCCTTGTCCCTGGCCGACCAGGTCAGGACGAAGCCGCTGAGGATGAAGAAGAAGGTGACGCCGGCCCAGCCGCCGTTCTTCATCGCGGCGGCGAACGGACCGTGCTCGCCCCCGGGCGTCGAATAGGCGTCGAGCAGCGACAGGTGGA
This sequence comes from Streptomyces sp. NPDC048297, assembly GCF_043201585.1. Classification (NCBI taxonomy): domain Bacteria; kingdom Bacillati; phylum Actinomycetota; class Actinomycetes; order Kitasatosporales; family Streptomycetaceae; genus Streptomyces; species Streptomyces sp. NPDC048297. The sequence continues at coordinate 12,393 of NZ_JBICZA010000063.1, read as the reverse complement.
AGAGGAACACCAGGAGGGCGGCGAGGAACCGCATCCCGGTGAGGGACGAGAGCCGGGCAGCCGGCGCGGGCGTGGGCGTGGAACGGGCATGGGCATGGGCATGGGACACGAGGACCACCTGGATACGTGAGGAAACGGCGGGCGCGTGGTGCGGGGAACAGGTCTAGGCGGGACGGATCGACTGGGTGTGCCGGAAGAAGTCGGTGGGGTCCCAGGCGGCCTTGACCTTCTGGAGCCGCCGGTAGCCGTTCTTGTAGTAGAGGTCGTGCCAGGGGACGCCGGAGGTGTTCCAGCGGGGATCGCCGAGGTCCACGTCGGCGTAGTTGACGAAGCATCCGTCGTTGGTGTCGTTCGGCACCGGCACGCCGCCGGTCGAGGCGAACATGTCGCGGTAACACTCGCGGACCCAGGCGATGTTGGCCGCGTCGTCGGCCGCGTCGTTCCAGAGCGAGACGACCTGGTACTTCAGCACGGAGTCGCGCTGGGGCACGGCGGTGGCGTGGGCGGCGGCCTTGTTCACCGCGCCTCCGTAGGACGCGATCATCAGCAGGGCGCCGGGGTTGGCGAAGTCGTCACGCGTCAGATGGCGGTAGGCGGCCGCGATCTGCTCGTCCGTGTAATTGCGCCTGGCGTAGACCGACTTGCCCTTGAACCTGACGGTGGGGTCGGGACCGGTGAAGCCGGGCCACTGGGTCGCGTGCAGCCACGGCATCCGCCGGTACTGACGTACCTGCGGCTTCACCCCGACACCGGCCGACACCGCGTCGATGTAGCTCTGCAGCATGCGCTCGGCGCCCGGAGCGCCGGCGTCGACCAGTGAGTCGAGCACCACGGCGCCGGCCGACTTGTGGAAGGGCTTGAGCTGGCTGAACAGCGCGGTGTACGGGGAGTCGGGGGCGCTGTTGCGGGCGTGCCAGTCGCCGTGGTTCCACATCAGCCGGGTGAAGCGGCTCTGGTTCAGGTCCTGCCAGGGCCAGGCGACCTCGCTGAGCCACACCTCACGGGGCGGGGCCGGCAGCTGATCGGCCGGTTCGGTGCCGACGGCGCCGGGCGATCGCAGCCAGTAGCGGGTCACCACACCGAAGTTGCCGCCGCCACCGCCCGTGTGCGCCCACCACAGTTCCCGGTTGGGGTCGTCGGCCTCACGGGTGGCGGTGACCACCCTTGCCTTCCTGTCCGCTCCGACGACGACGATCTCGACGCCGTGCACATGGTCGACCGCGAGCCCGTCACGCCGGCTCATCGAACCGTAGCCGCCGCCCTGGATGTGTCCGCCGGCCGCGACGCTGGGGCAGTTGCCGGCCGGAAGGTAGACGCCCCAGCCCTTGTAGAGGCGCTCGTAGACACGGCCCAGGGGCACGCCGGGCTGCACGGCGAAGGCGCGGCGCCGGGCGTCGTACGAGACCTCGGACATCTGTGACAGGTCCAGGACGACGGCGATGTCCTCGTGGGTGGTGAAGTCCTCGTAGCAGTGGCCGCCGCTGCGTACGGCCAGTCGGCGTCCGGAGTCCACCGCGTCCTGGACGGCTCTGACGACCTCTTCGGTGGTGGTGACGAGGCGGATCTGTTCCGGGCTGCCGACCCAGCGCTGGTTGGTGCCGCGGCGCAGGTCGGCGTAGCGGCGGTCCGCCGGGCTCACCTGGACCGGTTGTCCGGCAGCCGCGGCGGGTGCCTGCCGGGAATCGGCCGCGGGTCCCTGCCGGGGCTCGGCCGCTCCCGCGGTGCCCTGTCCGGCCGCGCCGACCGCGAGGGCGCCGCCCGCGGCGGCCGTACCGGAGAGGAATATGCGGCGTTTCAGGGTCTTCATGAGTGAGTCCTTGTCATCGTGTGTGATCGCGGATGACCGCTTGTGATTGCGGGTGACCGCGTGTGATTGCGCGTGATCGCGATGGGGCGTGCCCGAAGCGCCGGGTTCGGGGGAGCCGAACGCGCGAGGAGGCGGCGATGGAGCGGGGGGAAAGAGCCGTGAGCGACTGAGGGTCGGATCAGCCGGCGACGGCGTCGGGGCGCACGCCGAACCAGGCGCCGGTGCCGGCGACGCGCCGTGCCTCGACGGCATCGTGTGCGGTCGGGCCGGTGACGGGACCGCGTTCGGCGAACTCCCGCGGGGCAGCGGGTGAGAAGGCCGGGGCCCCGCCGTCCGCCGGGCGTGCCCAGCGGACGGTTGCGAGATCGCGCCCCGGGGCGAGCGAGTACGCGGCGGACACCGGATGTGCCCCGGCGCGTCCGCGCATCGCCTCGGCCTCCCGCATGCCGACCGGATCGAGGCATACGTTCACCGCGGCCTCCGGCGCGGTCAGCATCGTGTCCATGGCCCGTCGGTCATGGCGGCGACGATCTCCACCGGGCCGGTCGGCAACTGTGCGAGCGTGCTCAAGATCGTCCCCCGTGGTGTGGTGTACGTGCCGAAGGCCGTCCGCTGCGGTCAGGGACGGTCGTGCCAGCGCAGACGTCCGGGTGTGGCGCGGCGCGCCGCCGTCTCCGCCTCGTAGGGCAGTGATCCGTCCGGCATGTGGATCAGCTCCATCTGGATGCCGATGGGAGTGCTGAAGTACAGCCAGCGATCTCCGGCGATCGGTCCGGCCGTGATCGTTTCCGGTTCGCCCATCAGCGTCACGCCGGGCTTGCGGCGCAGGTAGGCGGCGGCAGCGTCCACGTCGTCGACGTAGAAGGCGAGGTGGTGGCCCCCGACGTCGCTGTTGAGCGGCGGCAGCCGGTGGAGGGCGTTCGTCCCGCACTGCGACAGTTCGCAGTTGGCCGTGGGGCCGGTGCGCAGCACCACCCGCCGGGTCCGCTCGGCTCCGGGCGGCCAGGAGCCGACGTCGTCCGCGGAGGTCTCGACGGACGCCTCGTCGGACGTCTGGACGGACATCGCGTCGGACGTCTCGACGACTTCCGCGCCCAGGACATCGGTGAAGAACGCCGTCGCCGCGTCCAGATCGGCCACGGTGTATCCGACGGAGTCGACGCCCAGCAAGCCCAGCGGCCCCCGCCCCTCGGTGGCGTCCGAAGTATCCGAAGTATCCGGAGCATCCGGAGAGTTCGAAGCATCCGGAGTGTTCGACAGCGGCTCGGGTACGAATCGGCCGGTCGTACGCGCACCCTCGCGGACCTCGCGGCGCGCGGGTCCGCACAGGGCGAGCATCATGCCCCAGGGACTCAGGAACCAGCGGCGTTCCTCTTCCGGGCGTCCGCCGCGGTCGCCGGGGCCGAGGCGGACCACGTCGCTCGCCCGCAGTCGCGCCTCGGCGGTCTCCAGGTCCGCCACCCGCAGGGTCAGGTGGTGGCCCCCCACGTCGTTCGGGCCGGGCAGCGAGGTGACCTGACCGGGTGCCGTGTACTCGAAGAGTTCCAGATTGCTGTAGGGGCCGAGCCTGATCACGGCGACATGGGCCCGGGCCCGGGGATGGACACCCAGTTTGCGTGTCATCCAGTCACCGGACGGGTCCTCGACCGGCCCCTCCCGGTAACAGAGTTCACCGCCGAACACCTCGGTGAAGAATCCGATCGCCTCGTTCAGGTCGGGCACGGTGAACGCGTAGTGGTCCACCGCCCGCGCGGTCGGCAGGCCGGCGAGCACCGGCACGGAAGATGACGTCGTCGCAGTACTGAGCATGCTGTCCCCCTTCAGAAGCGCCCCGGGCGCCTGTGGCCCCGCGCGGGCACGACGAATGCCCTCGGCGGACGCCCTGCCCACAGGTGGGCGGGGCGTCCGGCCGTTGGCGACAGTAGAGCACTGTCGTTGCGCACGCAAGGAAAAGGGTGGCGGACCCGATACGCCATCACGTCCATCAATAGCTACTGACCTGCACGTTCAAGCCCCACACCTGATGCCCCGAGGTCATTTCAGCCGTCAAGGACCATCAAGATCATTGTGCGAGCATGGAAACAATCAGGTTTACCGTGGGTTTCCCCGAGAAGTCGCAACTCGTATCCTGTCCGCGAGGTTCAGCCGGCCCGGTCCCCACGGGAAGGCCCCGACCTACCCCCTCCCCCACACCCCTCCCCTCCCGGAGCAGGCGACGAGGCCCTTCGGGCACATGCAGAAGGCAGCAGTCATGCGATCGCGCAAGGAAGACAGCATCGAACTGTGGAGCCAGTTGTCCGTACTGGTCGCGGAAGTCGGGACCCTGCTGGACAGAAGGCTGTCCGAGGACTTCGGGCTGGGACTCACGGACTTCCTCTCCCTTCAGGCCCTGAACACCGGCGACCCGGCCGGCATCCGCATGAACGAACTGGCCCAGCAACTCGGGCTCAACCAGTCGTCGGCCACGCGGGCCGTGGCGCGCCTGGAGAAGCGCGAGCTGGCGGAACGCGTCGCCCATGAGACGGACCGCCGCGGCGTGGTCGTACGCATCACCGACGCCGGTCGCGCGATCGTCGCGGACATAGGCAGGCTCTTCCGCGAGGAGGTGGGCATGGCCCTCGAAGTGGCGGCCCTGGACACCAGGACCAGTTCGGTGGTGGCCCGGTTGCGCTACGCCCCGAAGCTCGACCACTGACCCGTCCCCCCTCAAAGCCTCTGCCGCCCCCCGTCGCCGTCACCGCCCCCACCGCCGTCCCCACGACCGCGACCGTGACCGTGACCGTGACCGGCAGAGGCTTTCGCATGTCGTGACGCCCCCCGTAGCGCAACCCGCAAGACGCATGACTCTTGCGGAAGCATGCTTCCTGACACAGGCAACATTGCCGAAACAGCTGGTCCTTAAAGCGAGTTGAACGCCACCAGATCCTGGTTGTGCTTGCGTACGCATCGAAATCTGTGGCAGGGTCGTCCGTGACGGGGGACCGCGCCGCTGACAGTGGCCAGGTCCAGCAGCCGAAGGCTTCGGACTTCGCCATGCGGACATTCACATGCGGACATTCATTCGTGCTGCCCCGATTCGGATCCACGACGGACAAGAACCGAGACTCTTCGTCGAAGGACAGACGCTGATGCAGCAAGACACTCAGAGCACCCGCGGCAACGACGGCCTCTTCGCGGTGGGCAGCCCGGTGACGCACTGGTCGGTACAGACCAGCAATCCGGTCCAGTACGAGATCCGGGCCAGCGAGAACCTCCTGGATCCACAGAACCCCACGATTCTGGAAGACGCCGTGGGCAGGACCGGTCTGCGCCGCTTCGTCGTCACCGACTCCGTGGTCGACTCCCTCTACGGCGAGCGCATACGTGCGTACTTCGCCCACCACGGAGTCGAGCACCGGATCCTGGTCCTGGACGACGGCGAGACGCACAAGTCGGTGGACGCGGTGCTGCGTGTCACCGAAGCCATGGACGACTTCGGCATCGACCGCAGGCGGGAGCCGGTGATCGCCATGGGCGGCGGGGTCCTCATGGACATCGTCGGCTTCGCGGCCAGCCTCTACCGCCGCTCCACTCCGTTCATCCGGATTCCCACGACGCTGATCGGCCTCGTCGACGCGGGTGTCGGCGCGAAGACCGGCGTCAACCACAACGGGCACAAGAACCGGCTCGGCACGTACTTCCCGGCCGACCGCACCCTGCTGGACCGGACGTTCCTCACCACCCTCGGCGACCGGCACATCAGCAACGGCCTCGCCGAGGTCCTCAAGATCGCCCTGATCAAGGACGCCCGGCTCTTCGACCTGCTGGAGCAGCACGGCACCGATCTGCTGCGCGACAAGCTGCAGAGCCCGGAGTCCAGCATCGGGCTCACCCCGGCGGACGCCCCGGTCGACCAGAGGCTCGCGGCCCGCGGACTGCACCTCGACCCCGCGACCGAAGTGGTCGAGCGCGCCATCCACGGAATGCTGGAGGAACTCCAGCCCAACCTGTGGGAGAAGGTGCTGGAACGGGTCGTCGACTACGGCCACACCTTCAGCCCGACCATCGAGATGCACGCGCTGCCCGCCCTGCTGCACGGCGAGGCCGTGGCGGTGGACATGGCGCTGACCACGGTCATGGCCGAGCGGCGCGGCCTGGTCAGCGCCTACCAGCGCGAGCGCATCCTCGGCGCGATGGACCGGCTCGGACTGCCGGCCTGGCACCCGCTGTGCACGTCGGAGGTGCTGGTGCCCGCGCTGCGTGACACCGTCCGTCACCGCGACGGACAGCAGCGGCTGCCGCTGCCCGTCGGGATCGGCAGCGCGGTCTTCGTGAACGACGTCACCGAGGACGAACTCGCCGCGGCTGCGGAGCAGCTCGCCAAGCTGTCGGTGGGGGTGGCCCGTTGAGCCCGACCGAGGTGGCCCGCCCACAGCCGCCCCGCACTCACGGAACTCCCGCCGCTCCCGATGCCCTTGGCACTCCCGGCAATCCCAGCGCCCTCGGCGCTCCCGGCACTCCCGGCACTCCCGCGGACCCTGCGTGGGCCCCGCCCGCCTTCTCGTCGGTCGGGACGGTGGCGGACGCGGCGACGGTCTACGGCGTGCACGGTGCGGCCGGGCGCACCCGCTGGAAGTGCTTCGCCGGCCGGCGCCAGCTCGCGTCCCCCACGGAGGCGGTCGAATGGGCGTCCATCCCGCCCGGCGGGCTCAGCGGTGAGCACCGGCACACCCGGACCGAGGAGATCTATCTCGTCCTGCGCGGCCACGGGGAGTTCCTGTTCAACGGCCGGCCCCACCCGGTCGCCCCGGGCTCACTCGCCCTGACGGCCGTGGGCAATGTGCACGGGCTGCGCAACTCCAGCGACACCGACCTCGACTGGTGGGTGATCGAGACCCTCGCGCCGGGTACAGGCGCCGTTCTGTCCGGAGATCAGCACACACCGGAGGTTCCCGCCATGGGCGAGATCGCCATCCACGACCTGTTCGAGGAGCGCACGGTATCGACCGCGGGTGTCTTCGACGGCCCGCTGAGGAGCGTCGACGTCACCGACCTCGACGCCGGCGGACAGTGCGTACTGGGCCGCCAGGACGCCGAGTTGGCGGTGTTCGTGCACAGCGGCCAGGGCCGGGCCACGGCGGCGGACGGCACGTCGGCGGAGCTGGCGGCGGACACCTGCGTCACCCTCGGCGCCGGTACGGCGACCACGATCGAGGCGCACAGCGCGCTGCGGCTGCTGATCGTGACGCTGGCCGTGCCCCAGCACATGCCGGAGGCGCAGTGATCATCTCGACGCTGGACGCGACGGTCCGGGCGGCGACGGGCACCACGGCCGGCGCCGCCACGGCCGAGTGGCAGTGCCTGGTCCGCAGGGGCATGCTGCACAGCGAGTGCGAAGCGGTCGAACACTGGGCTCTGCCCCCGCGCGCCACTCTCGAGTTGACCCCCGGCCACGGTGTGGAGGAGGCACTGCTGGTCCTCGGCGGGGAACTCGTCGTCTCCACGGCCGCCGGCGACCGGCCGGTACGAGCCGGCCAGATCGCCCTGGTGCCGCACGGGACCGCGGGACGGATCCGGGCGGGTGACCAGCCGGTGCGCCTCGTCACCGTCCGCACCCTGGCCGGCGCCGTGTCGGATCGGCTGCCGCCCCGCATCCCCGAACTGCTCACGCCCTGAGCGCAGCCTCGTAGCCCACACCTACAGGCAGCCTCGTAGCTCACCGGCAGGCAGCCTCGTAGCCCACACCTACAGGCAGCCTCGTAGCTCACCGGCAGGCAGCCTCGTAACCCACCTACAGAAGGGAGCATCATGCGTGCTGTCGTCCTCTCCGCGTACGGCGGTCCGGAACTGCTCACCGTGTCCCATCTTCCGGAGCCCGCCGCACCGGACGCGTCCGCGATCCTGATCCGCGTCACGGCGGCCGCGGTCAACCCCGTCGACCTCCAGACGCGGGCCGGACTGCACGCGGGACACAGCGCCGGTCAGCCGCCCATGGTGCTCGGCTGGGATGTGGCGGGGACCGTCGCGGCCGTGGGCGACGACGTCACCGCTTTCCGTCCGGGCGACGACGTCGTCGCGATGTCGGCGCAGATGGCGACGGGACGGGGGACGTACGCCGAGACCATGGTCCTGCCCGCGGACATCGCCGCACCGGCCCCCGCCTCCGTCCCGCTCACCACGGCCGCGGGACTGCCGCTCGCCGGACTCACCGCGCACCAGGCACTCGACGCCCTCGGCCTGCCGGAAGGTGCCACGCTGCTGGTCACCGGCGCCGTCGGCTCGGTCGGCGGGCTCGCGGTGCAGCTGGCCCGGCTGCGGGGATGGCGGGTCGTGGCGCAGGTCCGCCACGGGGCCGACGCCGAGGAGGCGCTGGCGCTGGGCGCGACGGAGGTGAGGGTGGGGGCGACCGAGCCACCCCTGTCCGGCGGACCCGGCGTCGACGGGCTGCTGGAGACCGCGGGTCTGCCGCAGGCGATCGGTGCCGTACGGGGCGGCGGGCGTGTCGTCTCCATCGTGCCCACCAGGCGTCCGGTCGCGGAACGCGGCATCACGGTGACGGTGAACCACGTCGAGCAGGACGGCGCGGGTCTCGCCAGGCTCACCGAACTCGTCGACAGCGGCGCCCTTCGGCTGCGGTCCACCAAGGAGTACGGCTTCGACGACGCGGCCGAGGCCCATCGGTCGCTGGCCGAGGGCGGGGTGCGGGGCAAGCTCCTGCTCGTGCCGTGACCCGCCCTCCCAGCCGCCCCGAACCCTCACACAGCGCCGGCGCTGTGCCGGAACGGGGCGCCGGCCCGGTGCCGGAACGGACAAGAAAGCAGCCGTCGGCCGCGCCGTACGGCGGCGAGAGTCCCGACACCGTCGCCGTCACCGTCGCCGACCCCGGCTCCCGGCTCCCGGCTCCCGGCTCTGGGAGAGGGTCCTCCCCCTGGTCACCACCATCGGGTACCGCCTGGACCGCACGCTCCAGCGCCGTCATGACGTCAGCCTGGCCTCGCTCATGACGCTCGGCGCGGTGGCCGGTGGGCATCCGGAGCCTGTGACGGTCGGGGCCATGGCCCGGCGGCTGGGCGTGACGGCGTCCTCGGCGAGCCGGGTGCTCGCACAGCTGGAGCGCGCGGGCTGGGTGAGCCGCAGTTCCTGGTCCGGCGACCGGCGGGTCAGCCGGGTACGGATGACCGAGGCGGGCCACGCCTTCTGGGCAGAGGCCAGTCACACGCTCGACCGCGAACTGGACGCGGCCTTCAACGTGCTGGCCTTCGACGAGCGGTACGCCCACATCGTGGCCCGGCTGTGCCGGGGCACCGAAGCCGTTCCGCGCCAGGAGGGGCCGGCCTCTTCGTGAGAACCCGCGGGGCGGCGCCGTGCGTCAGCGCTCGCCCGGGGGCCGGACGGCCCGTGCGGAAGGGGGGGTGAGCAGAGCTGCTCACCCCCCCTTCCGCACGGGCCACACCGACATGGCGAGTTCGGCCACCCGCTCCAGTTCCGCCGCTTTCGCCCCGTCCCGCGCCTGCTGGGACATGCCCTGGACCACGGCCGCGAAGTAGACGGCCAGGGTGCGTGGTTCGGCGTCCTCGGGCAGCGCCCCGGCCTTCTTGGCGGCGGCCAGTCGCTTCTCGAACTCGCCGACGTTCGCCACTCTGCGTTCCCTCAGGTCCCGCTCGACATCGGCCGTCTGCGCCGAGTAGTTGATCGCCGCCGTGATGACCAGACAGCCCGCCGGGTGGTCGGGATCGGTGTACGACGTCGCCGCCTCGCGCAGCATTCTGGCGAACCCCGCGCGGGGGTCGCTCTCCTCCTCCAGCGCCTTGCCCATGAAGGCGCCGAAGGTTCCGCCGTAGCGGTCGACGACCTCGGTGAAGAGCGTGCGCTTGTCACCGAAGGCCGCGTACAGGCTGGGCGGGGAGATCCCCATGCTCCGGGTGAGATCGGCGATGGACGTGCCCTCGTAGCCGTGCTCCCAGAACAGCCGCGTGGCCTGCACGAGCGCCGTCTCGCGGTCGAAACTTCGCGGTCGTCCCCGCCTCGTCATCGTCATACGTGAATTTTACAGCGATCGCTACGGATCCTGTGTAGACTTTTTCCATAGCCATCGCTACAGATTGGATTCTCATGGGTTCGCTCACGGGTAGGACCGCTCTGGTGACGGGCGGCAGTCGCGGCATCGGGCGCGCGACCGCCGAACGGCTCGGCAGGGAAGGCTCCCTCGTGGCCGTGCACTACGGACACGACGCCGCCGCGGCCGAAGAGGTGGTGGGCGCGATCCGCGCGGCGGGCGGCGCGGCGTTCGCCGTACGGGCCGCGTTGGGCACGGGTGGAGACGTGGAGGCCCTGTGGGCCGAGTTCGACCGTCAGGTCCTTGAGCACGGCGACAGCGCCGGTCTCGACATCCTGGTGAACAACGCCGGCATCACGCCCCGCGGCCACATCGAGGAGACCACGCCCGAGGCCTTCGACGAGGTGTTCGCCGTCAACGTGCGGGCCCCGTTCTTCCTGGTGCAGCAGGGGCTCAAGCGGCTGCGGGACGGCGGCCGGATCATCAACATCTCGTCCGGGGCGACGCGTATCGCGCTGACCGACATCATCGCGTACGGCATGACCAAGGGCGCCATCGACACCTTCAGCCTCACGCTCGCCAAGGCCCTCGGAAGCCGCGGCATCACCGTCAACTCGGTCGCGCCCGGCATCATCGACACGGACATGAACGCCTCCTGGCTCCGGGGCAACGAAGCCGCCGAACAGTCCGCCGCGGAGCTTTCGGCACTCGGCCGCGTGGGCCGCCCCGGCGATGTGGCCGACGTCGTGGCCTTCCTGGCCTCGGACGACGCCCGTTGGGTGACGGGGCACGTCATCGACGCCACAGGGGGCTCGCAGCTCTAACCTGAACCACGGCTCGCGCCATGGGCCCGCACCACGCAAGGGTGTCAACGGGGACACCGCATCATCACGCACGACACTCTGCAGCTGGAGACCCCATGCATGTCGTCATCGCCTGGTGGGACGGAACTCGCTCCGCGGGAACCCCGTACGCGGACAACTCCGCGGGAACCCCGTACACGGACAACAAAGAATCCGCAGGCCGGCCGGAGGCCTCCGGCACCGCCCCCGTTTCCTCCTCCGTCGGTGAGTTCCCGGGCCTGAGGACGAGCCACTGGCTCATCGATCCGACCGCCGACCGGCAGGGCCTGGCCCTGCTGTGGGACAGCGCGGCCTGTGCCGCACGGTCCCTGCCGGCGCTCGCGGCGAAGACGTTCGGCTACGCGCCGTCAGATCGCTGGGCCTTCGAGCTGGACGAGGCGCTCCAGTCGAGGCCGGGCAGTTCCCTCGGGCTCCCGCGGGAGCTGAGCCTCCTGCTCCACGCCTGAGACTTCGTACCCCGCGCCCCCGGTTCACCCCCGCATCGGGGGCGCGGCCCCATGTCGTGCCGGTCGGGCGCCGTCAGCCGGCGGTGCCCTCGGTCGTCCACAGGCTCTCCACGGCCCGCGAAGGGCCGCCCGCCGCGCGTACCCGCTCCATGGCCTCCTGGACGAAGGCCCGTAGCCGGGCGGTCTCGTGGCCGGTGGGCCAGACGAAGGCGTAGTCGATGGCCGGGGCATCCGTGAACGGCTTGAAGACCAGGCCGGGACGGCTGTAGTAGTGCGCGCCGGCGGCTGCCACCGGTGTCACGCCCTTGCCCGCGAGGACCAGCGAGAGCGCGTCCTCCCAGTGCGTCATGGCCTGCCCGTGCGGGATGGGCCGCCCCGACGGCGTCTGCCGCGGGAAGTGGTGGTCAAGCCACCGCGTCGGCACGCTCCCGGCGACCGTCAGCAGCGTCGCCTCCGCCAGGTCCTCCACGCTCACCGACGCACGCCTCGCGAACGGGTGCGCGGACGACATCAGCAGGACCCTCGGCTGTGACACCAGCACCGGACCCAGCGTCAGATCCGGTTCGTCCAGCGGCGGTTCGGTGACCTGGAGCTCGACGTCCCCCGCGCGCAGCGGACCGTAGGGGTCCGAGATCTGCACCTGCCGTATCCGCACGTCCACATCCGGGTAACGACGCCCGAACTCCCCGGCGATGCTGTGCAGCAGATGGCCCGTGAACGCGCCGGAGAAACCGATCCGGAGCGAGCCGGTGATCCCCCGCCCGGCCGCCATGGCCCTGGCGACGGCCTCCTCGACCCCTCGCCACGCGGGCGCGAGATCGTCCCCGAGCTGTTCCCCGATGGGCGTGAGGGTGACCTGACGGCTGGTGCGGTCGAACAACCTGACACCGATACGGCGCTCCAGCCGGGCGACGGTCTGGCTGACCCTGCTCTGCGAGACGCCCACGCGCTCGGCGGTCCGCCCGAAGTGCAGTTCTTCCGCGAGGGTCAGGAAAATCTCGATCTCCTGGCGTTCCATGACCGGTTCTCCCGCGCCCCTCACTTCCGCGACCTCGAACGATGAGCCCAGCGAATCGATCGTTGCACAGATCGTCCTTGTTGCGCAGGTCCGCCGATTCGACGCTGGACACGCCGGCGAGATCACCAGGAAGGAATCTCAATGACTGTGTCAAGCCGTCTGCGTGACCGGCGGGGCGGAGGTGAACAGCCTCTTGTCACGCAGCATTGCCCAGAGCACGTCGA
>NZ_JBICZA010000062.1:0-24508 GCF_043201585.1 Streptomyces sp. NPDC048297 | reverse complement strand
GGCCAGAGCAGGGCGCAGGCCCGGGAACGCGCGATGCAGCTGCTGGAGCGGGTCGGCCTCGCCGACCGGGCCGGCCACTACCCCTCCCAGCTGTCCGGCGGCCAGCAGCAGCGGGTGGCGATCGCCCGCGCCCTGGCGATGGACCCGAAGCTGATGCTGTTCGACGAGCCGACCTCGGCCCTGGACCCGGAACTGGTCGGTGACGTCCTGGACGTCATGCGCGACCTGGCCGAGTCCGGCATGACGATGGTCGTCGTCACCCACGAGATGGGCTTCGCCCGCGAGGTCGGCGACAGCCTCGTCTTCATGGACGAGGGCGTCGTCGTCGAGTCCGGCCACCCCCGCGAGGTCCTGACGAACCCGCGGCACGAACGGACGCAGTCCTTCCTGTCCAAGGTGCTGTGACGGCGCTGCCGTAGAGCGGCGAGGCGACGCGGGCGCGGTGACATCACCGCGCCCGCGTCCGTGTTTCCGCCACTGTCACCGTCACCGCCACCGCCGCGACCCCGCGTGCCAGGTCGCCGCCCGAGTGGTGGCCGACGGCCAGCAGCTCCCGTAGCGCGGGTTCCAGCGGGGCATCGCCGTTCAGCGCCCGCATCTACGGTGACCGCATGATTCCCCGAACCGTGTTGCGGACAGCGGTCGTCGCCGTCGGCGGGAACGCGCTGCTGCGAGGTGGCGGCCCCGCCGCCGTCGCCGAACAGGCCGAGGCCGCACGAGCGTTGGCCGTGCCGGTCGTCGCGCTGGCCGACGCGGGGTGGCGGGTCGTGGTCACCCACGGCAACGGACCCCAGGTCGGATTCATCAAGCGCCGCGCGGACCTCGCGGCATCCCTGGCCCCCGAACTTCCCACGCTGGACCTCGACATGTGCGTCGCCGAAACGCAGGGCGGCCTCGGTTCCGTCCTGGCCACCGCGCTCGCGGGCAGGCTGCGCGGCCTCGGCAGGACCCCGGACCACATCGCGGCCCTCGTCACCCACACCGTCGTCGACGCGGACGACGAGGCCTTCGCCCGGCCGACCAAGCCCATCGGCGCCTTCTACCCGGCGGCGAGGGCACGGGAGTTGGCATCCGCGCACGGCTGGACGGTGGCGCAGGAGGACGCGCGGGGCTGGCGCCGTGTCGTCCCCTCGCCCCGGCCCCGGCGCGTCCTGGAGACCGAGGCCGTACGAGCGCTGTCCACGGCCGGATTCACCGTGATCGTGGGCGGCGGCGGAGGCATCCCGCTGGTGGAGTCGGCGGACGGCGGCTACCGGGGTGTGGAGGCGGTCATCGACAAGGACCTCACCTCGGCGCACCTGGCCGCCGCGCTCGGCGCGGACCTGCTGGTCATCACCACCGGTGTGGAACGGGTCGCCGTCGACCACGGCCGGCCCACCCAGCGCTTCCTCGACCGCCTGGACCGCGAGGAGCCCGAACGACTCATGGCGCAGGGCCAGTTCCCCGCGGGCAGCATGGGCCCCAAGATCCGGGCGGCACTGGACTTCCTCGCGGGCGCCCCCGGCCGGGAGGCGCTGATCACCTCCCCCGAACGGCTCGGCGCCGCGCTCGACGGACACACCGGCACCTGGTTCGGGCGCGAGCCGGTCACCCCCGCCCGTACATCGCTCGACGACACCGTCACGGCAGGGAGGCAGTGATGATCCTCGAATCGGGACACGGTCCGGTCGACGGCACGCACTATCTGCGGGCCACCCCGGAATCCGTCGGCTGGGGACGGCTCCCCTGCCGCACCACGAAGCCGGGACTGACGATCGAGTCCGGCGACACCGTCACCTTCGACACCATCTCCCACGAAGGCATCCTGGAGGACCAGGGGCGCGACCCGGTGGCGTTCTTCCGGCAGTTCGGGATCGCCGCGACCGAAGTGCTGTCCGACGCACGCCTGCTGGCGAGGACACCGCCGCCGCGGGACCCCGACGCGGACGGCCCCCATGTCGCCACCGCGCCCGTCCGGGTCCGGGGCGCCGAACCCGGCGACCTCCTCAAGGCCGAGGTGCTGTCCCTGCACCGGCGCGCCGACTACGGCGTGATCTCCAGCCGGCACGGACGCGGCGCCCTGCCGGACGAATTCGCCCGCGAGGGACCCGAGTTCACCTTCTGCACCGTGGAGCGCGAGGCCAGCCGCGACGTCGGCGTGATCCCGTACGGGGACGGCCGCTCGGCGCGGTTCCCGCTGCACCCCTTCATGGGCGTCATGGGCGTGTCCACCGACACCGACCACGGCGAGCACACGGTGCCGCCCGGACGACACGGCGGCAACATCGACATGAAGGACCTCACGAGCGGCTCCGCCCTGTACCTGCCCGTGCAGACGGAGGGCGCCGGGTTCTACACCGGGGATCCGCACTACGCGCAGGGCAACGGCGAAGTCGCCCTTACCGCCATGGAGGCGCCGCTGCGCGCCACCTTCCGGCTCACCGTCCTCAAGGGCTCCCGGGCCAGGGCCGCCGCCTCGGCCCTGCGGCAGCCCTTCGGCGAGACCGACCGGTACTGGATCCCCTTCGGGCTGCACGAGGACCTGAACCTGGCGATGCGCGCCGCGGTGCGTGCCGCCGTCGACTTCCTCGCGGACCGCTTCGGCATGGCCCGCACCACGGCCTACGCCTACCTCAGCGCCGCCGCCGACTTCGAGATCTCGCAGGTCGTCGACCAGGTCCAGGGCGTGCACCGCCTGATCCGCAAGGCCGACTTCCGTGAGGCCGACTTCCGTGAGTCCGGCGTCCGTGAGTCCGGCGTCCGTGAGTCCGGCATCCGTGAGGCCGATATCCGTGCGTGAGCGCGCGCCCCGCGTCACCCGACCATCCACCATCGGAGAGGCCCTGTGCCACCACAGCTGATGCTGCGTCAGGCGCGCGTCGAAGACGCCGAGTCACCCTGCGACGTGGTGATCGACGACGGCAGGGTGAGCGCCGTCGGGGACGCCACCGGCCGGGTGGCCGACGAGGTGATCGAGTGCGCCGGCCGGGTCGTCCTGCCCGGCTTCGTCGAACCCCATCTGCGCCTGGACAAGGCCCTCCTGGACGGCGTACGCCCCAACCCCGACGGAACCCTGGCCGGCGCGATCGCCGTCACCGGCGAACTCAAACGGGACTTCACGCACGCCGGCGTACGACAGCGGGCGCGCCGCGTCCTGGAGGCGGTCGTGCTCAACGGCACGACCGTGATCCGCGCGCACCCGGACGTCGACCCGATCGCGGGACTGCTCGGTGTCGAGGTGCTGCTCGAACTGCGCGAGGAGTACCGGGACCTGGTCGACCTGCAGATCGTGGCCTTCCCGCAGGAGGGTGTCCTGCGCTCGCCCGGCACCGAGAAGCTCTTGGTCGCCGCGCTGGCCGTGGGAGCCGACGTGATCGGCGGCTGCGCCTACAACGAGGAGAGCCTCAAGAACTGCCACCGCCACGTCGAACTCGTCCTCGACCTCGCGGCCCAGCACGGCGTACCGGCCGACCTGCACGCCGACTTCGCCGACGACGCCTCCGATCCCCGGTACGCACTGGCCGAGTTCATCGCCGAGCAGACGGCCCGGCGGGGCCTGGCCGGGCGCGTGACGCTCGGACACATGGTCTCGCTCGGCGGCCGGGCACCCGCCGACCGGGCGCGGGCGATGGCCGCCCTCGCCGACGCGGGCGTCGCCGTCGTACCCCTGCCGGCGACCGATCTGCACCTGGGCGGCCGGCGCGGCACCCAGGCGGTCAGGCGTGGCGTCGCCCCGGTGCGCGAGCTGTGGAGCAGTGGCGTCCTCGCCGCCTGCTCCTCGAACAACATCCGCAACGCGTTCACCCCGTACGGGCGCGCGGACCCCCTGGACACGGCACTGCTGCTCGCGCAGACCGGCCATCTGTCCGGGCCCGCCGACCTGCGCCGGGTGCTGCGCATGGTCACCCATGACGCGGCCCGGGTCGTGGGCGTCGCCGACGACTACGGCGTACGCCCCGGCGCCCGAGCCGACCTGGTCGTCCTGGACACCCGGGCCTACGACGACATCGTCCTCGACCGGCCCGAGCGCGCGTACGTCGTCAAGGCGGGAAGGGTCGTGGCCCGCACCCGCGGGACGAGCGAACTCCTCTCCCGCCGAGGCCCGTTCAGCCCCCTGAGACATCCCGAGACACCCCGTCCCTCACCCGCTTTCCGTCCACCGACCCGCACCTCGCGCCCCCACCACCCGCACCCCCCACCACCCGCACGGCACCGCGCACCCGTCCCCTGACCTCCAGCCGAACAGTCCTCATGCGCGAACGCCTCCCTCACGAAATCGTCGCCTCCGTCCTCGCCGGCCTGACGGCGTTCATCGGCGGCAACGCCCTGCACCTGCCTCCCTGGGCGATCTTCATCTCCTGGGCAGGCACGTTCCTGCTCGGTGGTCGCAGCTGGGACAACGCCCGCAGACTGTGGCTCGCCATGCCCGCGGGCTCCACCTTCGCCCTGCTCATCGTGCTGGTCGAACAGCACGCGGGCGCGGCGCTCGGCGACGGCCCGCTGGCCCGCAACACCATGCAGGCGCTGGTCATCCTGGTGGTGAACAGCGCCCTGATGTACGCCGGACGGATCAAGGCGCTGGCCCTGATCCCCGGCATGTTCCTCGGTTTCGCCAGCTTCTTCGCCACCTTCTTCGGCGGCTTCGGCTACGACGTCGGCAATCCCTGGGTGGCGTGGATCAGCGTCATCGCGATGAACGCGCTCGGACCCGTCTTCGCCTGTCTCTCCAACCGGCTGACCTTCCCCGTCCGTACGACGGAACAGGTCACCGCCGAACACTCGCCCGCCAAGCCCTCGGCGGCCGGCCCGGACCCCGCGTGAGCCGGGACCCCTCACCGCAGTCGACGCCCCAGGAGGGCACATGACGAACGACACCACGAACACGCACACCACCGACACGCACAGCACCAACACGGACAGCACCGACGCGCACACGACCGACACGCACACGACCGGCGGCGCGAGAGACACCGGCCGGTACGGGCCTGGCGACGGTGAACTCGCCGCGCTGGGCCACGAGTACGAACACGAACCGGTGCCCGTCTCGGCACGCCGCGGACTGCTGTCCGTGTCCGCGGTCTGGTTCGGCTTCCCGATGAACCTCGGCAACGCCGTCTTCGGCGGTGTCATCGTCTACAGTCTCGGCCTGCCGCGCGGCGCTGCCGCCATCCTGCTCGGCAACCTCGTGCTGTTCGGCTACGTCGGCGCGCTCAGCTGGCTCGCCGGCCGCACCAGGGAGAACTTCTCCCACCAGGCCGCCCGCACCTTCGGCACCCTCGGCGCCCGGATCCCGGCCGGGTTCCTGTCCACCGTCGTCATCGGCTGGTTCTCGTTCCAGATCGGGCTGAGCGGTACGACCCTCGAACAGACCCTGGGCTGGGCGCCGTTGTGGGGCGCCCTGCTCGGCGGTGTGATCTACACCGTCGTGACCGTCATCGGGATCCGCGCCCTGTCCCTGATCGGCCTGATCGCGACCCCGCTGTTCGTCGTCCTGGCGGGCGTGGCCCTCTGGTTCGGCCTCACCCACAGTGGTGTCTCGCTCCGGTCGGCGCTCACCTACGGGGGCGGGGGGCATCTGCTGTCGTTCGGTGCGGCGATGGGCATCGTGATCGCCGGCTTCTCCGACTCGGGCACGATGACCGCGGACTTCACCCGCTGGGCGAAGAACGGCCGCAGCGCGGTGATCGCGGCCTCCTGCGCCTTCCCGCTCACCAACAGCGCCGCCTTCCTCGTCGGCGGCATGGTCGTGGCCGTCGGCGGCGCGGTGGACCCGGCCGTCGACGGCGGCGGATTCCTCGGCCTGCTCACCGGCCACGGTCCGCTGCTGACCTCCCTGGCCGTCCTGCTGATCTTCGCCAACCTCGGCTCCGTCGCCTCCCACTGCCTCTGCAACGGCGCCGTCGGCTGGTCGGCGATCACCCCCGCCCGGATGCGCCCGCTGGCGATCGCGCTGAGCGCGGTCGGCATGGCCGCGGCCCTGACCGGGGTGTGGAGCATGTTCCTCGACTGGCTGAACCTGCTCGGCGTCTTCGTACCGCCCATCGGCGCCGTCATCGTCACCGACCAGCTGATCCTGTGCCACCGCACCGCCCGCCGCGCCCCGCGCGCCTATCGCGCCTCCGCGTTCGTGGCCTGGGCGGCGGGTGCGGGCGCGGCGACGGCCGCGCACTATCTGCTGCCCGGCGCGGTCGATCCGCTGATCGGCATGGTGGTCGCCTGCGGCGTGTGCCTGGCCGCCGAGAGCGTCGCCAGGACCGCGCCCGGGCCACTGGCCCCGGCCGGCTGAACCCCCCTCGACGCGGCGGTCGTTCGTGGTCTCTCCGTCCCCCCGCGAAGTCCCCGCGGACGACCGCCGCCCCACCCTGCCCGAGTGTCCGTGAGATCGCCCGCCCGGAGGAACCCGCCAGATGGACCGCGCCGCCCGAGACGAGCTGTGCCGCATGCCCGTCACCGAACTCGCCCACCGCATCCGCACGTTGCAGGTCTCCCCGCTGGAGGCGGTGGACACGGTCCTCGACCGGGTCGCGGACGTGGACCCGGCGCTGCGCGCCTACTGCACCCTCGTCCCCGACCGGGCCCGCGCACAGGCCCGCGCCCTGGGCGAACGCCTCGCCCACGGTGAGGATCCCGGTGTCCTCGCGGGAGTGCCGCTCGGCGTCAAGGACCTTCAGCACCCGTGACATCCGCACCACCTCGGCCTCCCCGGCCTACGAGGACTTCGTACCGGACGAGGACGACATCGTCGTCGAACGGGCCGTGGCCGCGGGCGCGGTCGTCGTCGGCAAGACCAACACCAGCGAGTTCGGCTACAGCGCCACGGGCCACAACCCGCTGTTCCCCACGACCCGCAACCCGTGGAACACCGCGCTCACGCCCGGCGGTTCGAGCGCGGGGTCGGCCGCCGCCGTCGCCGCGGGCCTCGCCCCGGTGGCGCTCGGCTCGGACGGCGGCGGATCCGTGCGGGTCCCCGCCGCCCACTGCGGTCTGGTCGGGTTCAAGGCGGCCATGGGCCGCGTCCCGGTCTGGCCCGGCTGCCGCGACGAACGCCTGCCCGGCGTCTCGGGCTGGGAGTCCCTCGAACACATCGGCCCGCTCACCCGTACCGTCGCCGACGCGGCCCTCATGCTCTCCGTGCTGGCGGGCCCCGACGCCCGCGACCGCCACTCGATCCCCTGCGGCGATGTCGACTGGCGGCCGGCGATCCGCGAGCCGGACATCGCCGGGCTGCGCGTCGCCTACAGCCCCGACCTCGGCTACCTCGCCGTCGATTCGCAGGTCCGCGAGACCGTCGGCGCCGCGGTCGCGGTCCTGGAGAAGGAACTCGGCTGCCACGTCGAGCAGGTGACGCCGGCTGGGGCGACCCCGCGGAGCAGTTCACGGCCCTCTTCGTCGCCGAGACCGACCTGACCGGCATGCGCCGTCTGATCGACACGCACGGCGGGCGCATGTCCCCGCACCTCGTGAGCCTGATGCGGCAGTCCTGGACGGCCGAACGGTTCACCGACGCCAACATCGCCCCCAAGGCCGTCGTCAACCGGATGGCCCGGCTCATGTCCTCCTACGACCTGTTCGTCACCCCCACCACCGCCGTCCCGCCCTTCCCGGTCGACATCCAGGGCCCCGAGCGCATCGACGGCCGTATGGTCTCGCCCACCGCGTGGACGGGGTTCACGCTGGCCGCCAACCTCACCGGCCAGCCCTCGATCAGCGTCCCCGCGGGCTGGACCTGCGAGGGGCTGCCCGTCGGACTGCAGATCACCGGACGCCATCTCGCCGACGCCGACGTGCTGCGCGCCGCGGCGGCGTTCGAGCGGGCGGCACCCTGGGCCCACCGGTGGCCCGCCGACCCGCCGTCACCGCCCACGACCGCGCCCTCGGGGCTCTGACGAGACGGCAGTCCGGCCGCTGGTGCCGGGACCCGGCCCCCGGCACCGAGATCTGGCCGCCGGCACCGAGATCTGGCCCCTGGCACCGAGATCTGGCCGCCGGTACCGGGATCCGGCCCCCGGCACCGGGAGATCGCCCGGGGCGCAGCGGGGGGCGCACTGGGCTCCGTAGACTGCGCGTGTGGCTGAGCAGACGAAGAGTGGCGCGAAGAGCGGCGACGACACGGGGCGGCCGGCACTCCCGGCGACCGGCTGGGCGGTGCTCGGACTGCTCTCCTTCGGCGAGGAGCTGTCCGGTTACGACCTGAAGAAGTGGGCGGACTGGTCGCTCGGCTTCTTCTACTGGAGCCCGTCGTTCAGCCAGATCTACAGCGAACTCAAGCGCCTGGAACAGGCCGGGTACGCGACCTCGCGGATGGTCGCGCAGGAGACCGGCAACCGCGACAAGAAGGTCTACCGGATCACCGACGAGGGCCTGGAGGCGGTCCGCACCTGGGCGCGCGAGTCGCCGGTGGAGCCGCCGGTGCTCAAGCACGGCGTCATGCTGCGCCTGTGGCTCGGACATCTGCTGGAGCCCGAGCAGATGCGTGACGTGCTCGGCCGACACCGGGAGTACGCCGAGAGCATGCGCCGGCGCGCCGCCGCCGACGCGGAGGGTGGCCGCGCCGACGAGGCGTGGGCGTATTCCGTGCTGACCCTGAAGTGGGCGGAGCGGTACTACGCCTCGGAGCGGGACCTGGCCGACGCGATGCTGGCCGACCTGGACGAACTGGACCGCAGGCGCCCGTAGGTCCTGCGGAAGTACAGCAGCGGACCGCTGTCCCAGGTGGGGTCCGCGATGTGGCCCGCGATGTGGCCCGCCGTGCGGTCTGCCGTGTGCTCCGCGGTGTGGTCCGCGGTGTGGTCCGCGGTGGTCAGGGCGGTGACCCTGCCCAGCGCGATGACGTGGTCGCCGCCGGGGAACGTGCCCGCCAGATCGCACTCGATCGTCGCGAGCGCGCCGTCCAGCAGCGGTGCGCCGTTGCGGCCGGGTGTCCAGCCGACCCCGGTGAACTTGTCCCCGCCGGTCACGGCGAACTGCCGGCACAACTCCCGCTGATCGGCTGCGAGGACGTTGACGGCGAACCGTCCGGCCGCACGCAGCTTCGGCCACGTCGACGACGTGCTCGCGGGGCAGAAGCACACCAGGGGCGGGTCCAGGGACACCGACGAGAAGGACTGGACGGCCATTCCGGCCGGCCGGCCGTCGGGCTGTGTCGCGGTGATCACCGCGACGCCGGTGCAGAAACTGCTCATCGCCTCCCGGAAGGCGGTGTCGTCGAGCGGGGCGGCCGGCATGCGGGTGTGCGGAGCGAGGGCGGTCATGCGTCCTCCTGCGTTGCTACGGAGTATGGGTGTGCCTGGTGCGCGTCTGCGCCGTTTGTGCCTACTAGGTATATGCCTAATCGAAACACCTGTGATTGGATACCTCTCGCACCCGCACGTCAAGTGGGCGGAGCCCAGAAGAGCACCACGGAGGCAGCGGCAGATGAGATTCACGGAGGAACAGCGCGAACTGCGGTCGGCCGTACGGGCGGTGCTCGCCCGCCACCCCGACGCGACGGCCTGGCGCCCCCTCACGCGGCAGATCGGCGTGGCGGCGCTCGCCGTCCCCGAGGAGTTCGGCGGAGCCGGCGGCGGAGCGCTCGAAGTCCACGTGGTGATGGAGGAGTTGGGGCGCACCCTCGCCCCGGTCCCCTACCTCGGCTCCGCGGTGCTCGCCACCCAGGCCCTCCTGGCCTCGGGCGACGGCGGTGAGCTGCTCCCCGCGCTGGCGGAGGGCACCGCGACCGGCGCCCTCGCCTGGGCCGAGGACGGCTCCTGGGATCCGGCGGCCACCCGGACGAAGGCCCGCCGTGGCGCGGACGGGACCTGGCGGCTGACCGGCACCAAGGACCACGTCCTGGACGGCGCCGACGCGGACGTGCTGCTCGTGGCCGCCCGCACCGACGCCGGTGTCTCCCTCTTCCAGGTCGCCGTGGACGGCGCCGGCCTGCGGCGCGAACCGCTGACGGCCATGGACACGTCCCGGCCCCAGGCCCGCGTCCTCCTCGACCACGCCGAAGCACGGCTGATCGGGACGGACGGCGACGGCGGTCGCGTGCTGCGGCACGTGCACGACCTCGCCTGCACGGCGCTGGCGGCCGAGCAGGTGGGGGCGGCGGAGCGCTGCCTCGAAGTCACGGTGGCGTACGCGACCGAGCGCGTCCAGTTCGGCCGCCCCATCGGCTCCTTCCAGGCCGTCAAGCACCGGCTCGCGGACGCCTACGTGCTGGTGGAGTCGGCGCGTTCGGCGGCCCTCGGGGCGGCGACCGCGGCGGCGCAGGGCGCGCCGGAGCTGTCCCGGTACGCGGCGGTGGCCAAGTCCGCCTGTTCGGAGGCCTTTTCGGTGGTGGCCGGGGAGATGATCCAGCTGCACGGCGGGATCGGCATCACCTGGGAACACGACGCCCACCGCTACTTCAAGCGGGCCCACGGCTCGTCCCAGCTCCTCGGCTCCCCGGCCTGGCACCGGGCCCGCCTGGCGGCGGACCTGGGACTGACGGACGACGGTCGCGGGAGCGGGAGCGCGGCGGCCTAGGCCGGCACCCGCCGCGTCCGCGCGGGTCCTTTGGGGCGTGGGCGCGCAGGCCGGAAACGCCGTCGCCCACCGGGGGTTCCGGGGCGCCGCACCGTTCGTCTCCTTCCCGGACCGACTCCTGCGCCGCGCCCCAAGGCCCCGCCCCTCGCGTGGAGTTCAGCCGGCCCCAGGTCTCCGAGATGCGCGCGGTCGAGACGTACACAGTCGAGACGTACACAGCCGAACAGCGGCTCGCCCTCCCGGGCAGGATCTCCGGGAGGGCGAGCCGTCGTACGTGGGGTCAGGCGGCGAGGACGCGGGCGCGGCAGGCCGAGGGGGTGCCCCAGGCGGAGCGCAGGGCGCGGGCCTTGCGGATCCACAGGGACAGGTCCAGCTCCTCGGTGTAGCCGAGGGCGCCGTGGACCTGAAGGGCCGTGCGGGCGGCGGTGCAGGCGGCCTCGCAGGAGGTGACCTTGGCCGCGGCGATCTCCCGGCCGGCGTCCGGGGCACCCGCGGCGAGGGCCAGGGCCGCGGCGTGGACCAGGGGCTGGGCGAACTCCAGGGCGATGAGGGTGTCGGCCAGGCGGTGCTTGACGGCCTGGAAGGAGCCGATGGCCACCCCGAACTGGGTGCGCCGGCGCGCGTACTCGACCGTCCGGTCCAGGAGGGTGCGGCCGAGACCGAGGGCCTGGGCCGCGGTGACCAGCGCGGCGACGTCGGCGGCGTGCGAGGCCGCGGCGGACACCTGGGGCCCCCGCGCCAGGACCGTTCCGGCGCCGGGGCGGGCCAGGCGGCGGGCCGGGTCCAGCGAGGGCTGGAGGGTGCCGTGTTCCCCGGCCAGGCGCAGGGTGTCGCCCTCGACGACGAACACCGCGTCGGCGGCGTCCGCGTCCAGGGCGTAAGGGGCCTCGGGGGAGAGCAGGCACAGGGAGGCGACCGTCGTGCCGGAGGCGATGCCGGGCAGCCAGTCGGCGGCGGCGCCCTTGTCGCCCAGGCGGTCCAGGAGGGCCGCCGTGGCGACCGTCTCCACCAGCGGGCCCGGCACGGCGTGGCGGCCCGACTCGGTGAAGGCGACGGCCAGTTCGACCGGAAGCATGCCCAGGCCGTCGTGCTCCTCGGGCACGGCGAGGCCGAAGACCCCGGCCTGTGCCAGCCGGGTCCACAGGGCGCGCCCGGGACCGTGGTCCCCCTCGGCCCAGGCCCGGACGGCGGCGGGGGTGCCGGCCGCCGCCAGCATGCCGTCCAGTGAGCGGGCGAACTCCCGCTGCTCGTCGTCGAGGAGGAACCGCATCACCGGCGTCCCTTCGGCAGGCCGAGCAGCCGCTCGGCGATGATGTCGCGCTGGATCTCGTTGGTGCCCGCGTAGACGGGACCCGCGAGGGAGAACGTGTAGCCCTCGGCCCAGGCGCCGTGCGCGGGCGACTCGGCGGCCTCGTCGGAGAGTTCGCCGTACGGGCCGAGCAGGTCGAGCGCCGTCTCGTGCAGGGCGATGTCCAGCTCGGACCAGTAGACCTTGTTGAGGCTCGACTCGGCGCCGATCGACCCTCCCCGCACGATGCGTGACGCGCCCGCGTAGGTGAACAACTGGTAGGCGCGGGCGCCGATCGCCGCGTCGGCGACCCGGTCGCGCAGCGCGGTGTCGGACGGGTCGGCCCGCTCGCGCCACAGCCGGGTCAGCCGGCCGGCGGTCGCGGTGAAACGGCCGGGGGAGCGCAGGGTCAGCCCGCGTTCGTTGCCCGCCGTGCTCATCGCGACCCGCCAGCCCTGGCCCACCTCGCCGATCACGTCCTCGTCGGGTACGAAGACGTCGTCCAGGAACAGTTCGGCGAAGGCCGGCTTGCCGTCGAGCCGCCCGATGGGCCGCACGGTCACGCCCTCGGCGTCCAGCGGGAACATCAGGTAGGTCAGACCCCGGTGCGGCCTGTCCGCCTCCGGATCGCTGCGGAACAGGCCGAAGGCGCGGTCGGCGAACGCGGCCCGGGACGACCAGGTCTTCTGGCCGCTCAGCAGCCAGCCGCCGTCGGTGCGCCGGGCCGTGGAGCGCAGCGAGGCGAGGTCGGAGCCGGCCTCCGGTTCCGACCAGGCCTGCGCCCAGATCACCTCGCCGCTCGCCATGGCCGGCAGGACGCGCGCGAGCTGCTGCGGGGTCCCGTGCTCGAACAGGGTCGGGGCCAGCAGGTTGATGCCGTTCTGGCTGACCCGGCCGGGCGCGCCGGCCGCGAAGTACTCCTCCTCGAAGACGAGCCACTGGAGGATCGAGGCGCCCCGGCCGCCGTACTCCTCGGGCCAGGACACCACCGACCAGCGGTCGGCGTGCAGCGTGCGCTCCCACTCCCGGTGGGCCGCGAAACCCTGCGCCGTCTCCAGCGAGGGCAGCGGGCGCTCGGGCACATGGGCGGCGAGCCAGGCGCGGGCCTCGGCCCGGAAGGCGTCCTCGGCGGCGGTGAAGTCGAGATCCATCAGGCTCCCGCCTCCGCCCCGCCGGCCGCCTTCATCGCGCGGACGTCCATGCCGCCGAGCGAGTCCTTCGCGGTCTCCGCGTTGTGCGCGTGCGCGAGATGGTGCAGTCCGAAGACCGAGTCCATACCGGCGTGCATCCCCTGAAGGTCCTCGGCCTGGTTGACGGCGCGCTTGGTCAGGGCCAGGCCCAGGCGCGGCATCTCGGCGATCCGGTTCGCCAACTCCATAGTGTGGTCGGTGAGTTCGGCGCGCGGGACGACCCGGTTGACCATGCCGACCTCGTACGCCCGCTGGGCGCTCATCCGGTCGCCGGTGTAGAGGAACTCCTTGGCGATCCGTGGCGGCATCATCCACGGGTGGGCGAAGTACTCGACTCCGGGGATGCCCATGCGGACCACCGGGTCGGCGAAGAACGCGTCGTCGGAGGCGACGATCAGGTCGCACACCCAGGCGAGCATCAGACCGCCCGCCGCGCACGCGCCCTGCACCGAGGCGATCACCGGCTTGGGCAGCTCGCGCCAGCGGCGGCACATGCCGAGGTAGACCTCCGACTCGCGGGCGAAGCGGCTCTCCGCGCCCTGCTTGTCGGAGTGGTCCCACCACAGGCCGGCCCTGCGGTCGAACGGCAGGTGCGCGTCGCGCTGCGGGGTGCCGATGTCGTGCCCGGCGCTGAAGTGCTTCCCCGCGCCGGCGAGCACAACGACCTTGACCTCGTCGTCGTCGGCCGCGCGGTAGAAGGCCTCGTCCAAGGCGTAGGTCATCGCGGAGTTCTGGGCGTTGCGGTATTCGGGCCGGTCCATCGTGACCACGGCGACGGGGCCGTGGCGTTCGCAGCGGACGGGCTGCGTGGTCGGGGTGCGGGCAGCGGACATCCACGCCTCCTTTTCTAACAAGTGTTTGGTAGGTTAACGTGCGAGCCGTCAGCCGTCGAGCGTCCGGAGCCGCCCATGAGCAGCGTCGAGGAGTTCCGTACCGAGGTCCGCGCCTGGCTGCGCGCCAACCTCACCGGTGAGTTCGCGAGCCTGCGCGGTCGCGGAGGTCCCGGCCGTGAGCACGAGGCGTTCGCCGAACGCCTCGCCTGGGAGCGGCACATGGCGGGCGCGGGCTGGACCTGCGTCGGCTGGCCGAAGGAGTACGGCGGCCGGGGCGCGAGCCTCGAACAGCAGGTCGCCTTCCACGAGGAGTACGCCCTCGCGGACGCCCCCGCCCGCGTGAACCACATCGGCGAGCAACTGCTCGGGCCCACCCTCATCGCCTTCGGCACGCCCGAACAGCGCGAGCGCTTCCTCGCGCCGATCGTCGCCGTCCAGGAGCTGTGGTGCCAGGGCTACAGCGAGCCGGACGCCGGCTCCGACCTCGCGAACGTCCGCACCCGAGCCCAACCCGACGGCGGGGAATGGGTCGTCACCGGTCAGAAGATCTGGACCTCGCTCGCCCACGAGTCCGACTGGTGCTTCGTCGTCGCCCGCACCGGACCCGGCTCCACCCGCCACGCCGGACTGTCCTACCTGCTGGTCCCGCTGGACCAGCCGGGCGTGGAGGTCCGGCCCATCACCCAGCTGACCGGCACCTGCGAGTTCAACGAGGTGTTCTTCGACGGGGCCCGCACCCCCGCACAGAACATCGTCGGCGCCCCCGGAGAGGGCTGGAAGGTCGCCATGGCCACCCTCGGCTTCGAACGAGGCGTGTCCACGCTCGGCCAACAGGTCGGCTTCCGGCGCGAGTTGGAGGCGGTCATCGACCTGGCGAAGCGCAACGGCGCGGCCCGGGACCCGCTGATCCGCGACCGTGTCGCCCGCGCCTGGACCGGCCTCGAGACCATCCGGTTCAACGCCCTGCGCATGCTGGAAGGCGTCACGGCCGGGGCACCGGGCCCCGAGGCGTCCATCGGGAAGATCTTCTGGGCCACCTGGCACCGGGAACTCGGCGAACTCGCCATGGACGTCTGCGGCGCCGACGGCATGCTGGCCGCCGGCGAACCGTACGACCTCACCGACTGGCAGCGGCTGTTCCTCTTCTCCCGCTCCGACACCATCTACGCCGGCTCCAACGAGATCCAGCGCAACATCATCGCCGAACGCGTCCTCGGCCTGCCCAGGGAGGCCCGCCCGTGACCCCGACCGCCCAGCCCCCGACCCAGCCCCCGACCCAGCCTCCGTCCCCGCCCCCGTACGTCCCGGGCCACGACCTCCTGCTGGGCCGCACCGCCGTCGTCACCGCCGCCGCCGGCGCCGGCATCGGCGGCGCCACCGCCCGGCGACTGCTCGAAGAGGGCGCGCGTGTCGTCGTCTCCGACGCACACGCCCGCAGGCTCAAGGAGACGCAGACCGAGCTGACGGCCGCCTTCGGCGCGGACCGCGTCGCCGCCCTGCCCTGCGACGTCACCGACGAGAGCCAGGTCGCCGCCCTCTTCGACCTCGCCGAGGAACGCCACGGCCGCCTGGACATCGTCGTCAACAACGCCGGACTCGGCGGCACCGCCGACCTCGTCGAGATGACCGACGACCAGTGGGACAAGGTCCTCGACGTCACCCTGGGCGGCACCTTCCGCTGCACCCGCGCCGCGCTGCGCCGGATGAAGGCGGCGGGCAGCGGGGGAGTCGTCGTCAACAACGCCTCCGTGATCGGCTGGCGCGCCCAGCGGGGCCAGGCGCACTACGCCGCCGCCAAGGCCGGCGTCATGGCACTCACCCGCTGCGCCGCCGTCGAGGCCGCCGAGTACGGCGTACGCGTCAACGCCGTCTCGCCGAGCCTCGCCATGCACCCGCACCTGGTGAAGGTCACCACCCCGGAACTGCTGGAGGAACTCACCTCCCGCGAGGCGTTCGGCCGCTACGCCGAGCCCTGGGAGGTGGCCAACGTCATCGTCTTCCTGGCGTCCGGCTACTCCTCGTACATGACGGGCGAGACCGTGTCGGTCAGCAGCCAGCATGCGTGAGCGGCGCGGGGAACTCCTCGGCACCGCCGCCGAGGTGTTCGCCGAGCAGGGCTACAACGCCACCACCGTCCGCACGATCGCGGACCGTGCCGGGATGCTCGCGGGCAGCCTCTACTACCACTTCGACTCCAAGGAGTCGATGCTGGAGGAGATCCTGCGGAGCTTCCTCGACGAGCTGTGGGGCCGCTACGACCGCGTCCTGGCCGCCGGCCTCGGGCCCCGCGAGACGCTGGAGGCCCTCGTCACCGAGTCCTTCCGGGAGATCGACCGGCACCGCGCCGCCGTCGCGATCTACCAGAAGGAGAGCAGACAGCTCCGGGCCCAGGACCGGTTCGCGTTCCTCGCCGAGTCCCAGCGCTCCTTCGAGAAGACGTGGCTGTCCACGCTGGAACGCGGCGTCGCCGAAGGGGACTTCCGCACCGACCTGGACGCCCGGCTCACCTACCGCTTCGTGCGCGACACGGTGTGGGTCGCCGCGTCCTGGTACCAGCCGGGCGGCCGGCACAGCCCGGAGGCGATCGCCCGCCAGTACCTGTCGATGGTGCTGGAGGGCATCGCCCCGCGCACCTGACACGAGCCCGCGGACACATTCACCGGCACAGATACAGACACATCCGCGGACACGGACATTCGCAGTCACGGACATTCGCAGTCACAGACATACGCGGACACGGACATACGCAGTCACAGACATACGCGGACACGGACGTACGCGGACACGGACGTACGCGGACACAGACACACAGACATCGAACGAGGAGTGATCATGGCCGAGGCCTACATCGTCGAAGCGGTACGCACCCCCGTCGGCAGGCGGGGCGGAGGCCTCGCCGCCGCCCACCCCGCCGACCTCGGCGCCCACGTGCTCAAGGCGCTGATGACGCGCTCGGGCGTCGATCCGGCCGCCGTCGAGGACGTCGTCTTCGGCTGCCTGGACACCGTCGGACCGCAGGCCGGCGACATAGCCCGCACCTGCTGGCTGGCCGCCGGGCTGCCGGAGGAGGTGCCCGGGGTCACGGTGGACCGGCAGTGCGGATCCTCGCAGCAGGCCGTGCACTTCGCCGCCCAGGGCGTCCTGTCCGGCACCCAGGACCTGGTGGTGGCGGGCGGCGTGCAGAACATGTCGCAGATCCCCATCGCCTTCGCCAGCCGCCAGGCCGCCGAGCCGCTCGGGCTGACCGAGGGCCCGTACGCCGGCTCCCAGGGCTGGCGGGCCCGCTACGGCGACCGGCCGGTCAACCAGTTCCACGGCGCCGAACTCATCGCCGAGAAGTGGGACATCTCCCGCCGGGACATGGAGGAGTTCGCGCTGCGCTCGCACCAGCGGGCGGTCCGGGCCATCGACGAGGGCCGCTTCGCGCGGGAGATCGCCGCGTACGGGGACGTGACGACGGACGAGGGTCCGCGCCGTGACACCGGCCTGGAGAAGATGGCGGGCCTCAAGCCGCTGGTCGAGGGCGGCCGGCTGACCGCCGCCGTCTCCTCCCAGGTCTCCGACGGCGCCTCGGCGATGCTGCTGGCGAGCGAGCGGGCCGTACGCGAGCACGGGCTGACCCCGCGCGCCCGCATCCACCACCTGTCGGTGCGCGGCGAGGACCCGATCCGGATGCTGTCCGCGCCGATCCCCGCGACGGCGTACGCGCTGAAGAAGGCCGGGATGACCCTCGACGACATCGACCTCGTCGAGATCAACGAGGCGTTCGCGTCCGTGGTCCTCGCGTGGCTGAAGGAGACCGGCGCCGACCCGGAGAAGGTCAACGTCAACGGCGGCGCCATCGCCCTCGGCCACCCCCTGGGCGCCACCGGCACCAAGCTCATGACCACCCTGCTGCACGAACTGGAGCGCACCGGCGGCCGTTACGGCCTCCAGACCATGTGCGAGGGCGGCGGCCAGGCGAACGTCACCATCATCGAGCGGCTCTGAACGGACCGGCCCGGGAACACGCCACCCGTCCGCGGCCCTCACGAAGGGTCGCGGACGGGTGGCGGTGCCGTGCGTGCCTCAGGACGAGACGAGCACCGGGCCCCGGCTCCGGCGGAAGACGTGCGCCAGTGCCGGTTCCACGATCCCGCCGCCGGGCACCTCGCCGTCGAACCAGCGGTCCACGCGGGTCCAGTGGTAGGGATGGCCGAGGTAGTCCTCGGTCAGGCCCGCCACGTCCGCGAACTCCTGCTCCCAGACGTGCGTCCACCGCGACGGTGTACGGGCCCGGTCCACGCGGCTCAGCGCCCAGGACCTGATGGCGGGGATGTGGGCCGGCATGGCGAGGAGGTCCCGCTCCAGACCGGCCACGAGACCGGCGGGCGTGCCGGGCCGCACGGTCAGCAGCAGCGTCCGCTTCACCCGCGGACCGGACAGCGGGACCGTCCGGCCGCGTACGGGCACGAGCGCCACCGCCTCCGACGGCTCCGGCACACCCAGCTCCGCGGCGATGGCGGCGGGCGACCGGCGCGCCGTCACGTCCCAGGTGGCACCCGCGCCGCCGAAGCTCCCCGGCAGGTCGGGCGCCGCCGAGGACACCGACACACCGGGGAGCGCGCCCGCCGCGTCGTACGGCTCGGTGCCGTACGGCTCGGTGCCGTGCGCCGGGAGCAGCGCCACCCAGCGGGTCATGCCGCCCCACCCTCCGTGTTGCATTCCCCCTCCGCGTCCGATTCCTCCTCCGCGTCCGATTCCCCGTCGGCGTTCAACTCCCCGTCGACGTCGACCGGTTCCAGCACCTGCCGGTCGCGGTCCAGGGCCATCGCATCGGTACGCGTCCAGAACGCGGCGACGCCCGGGTCGTTCTTCGCCACGGCGCGCGCGGCGAAGAACGCGGCACTGTCCGGCAGCGACCACAGGACGCGGACGGCGACCGTGTCCGGGCCCGTCCAGCTGCGCCACACACGTTCCGCGACCATGCCGCGGCCCCGGGCGCCCGGCAGGTAGTCGGCGCGCCAGTGCCGCAGCCAGGGCGCGACCCGGTCGCCCGCGAGAACGACCGTGTCGATGACCTGGACCTCGTTCCAGGCCCCGCTCCTGTCCCCGTCGCGGGCCCCGTCCCGGGCCCCGCTCACGACAGCTTCTCCAGCACCTCGGTGCGGTAGCGGTCGACCTGGTCGCGCAGCGCGGCAAGACCACGCGGGCCCGTGATCCCCTCCGTGCCGCGGATACGGGGCGCGATGACGAGGCGGGTGGCCCCCGCGTCGGTGAAGCCGCGCACCCAGGACGGATCCCCCTCCCGCGCGCGGTCACGGGAGCCGGGCCACACGGTGATCTCCACGGCGTCCTCGGCCCGTCCCGCCGCGCGCGCGGCGGCCCGCATCAGGCCGGCCTGGCGGGCGAAGTCCTCGGGGCCGATCGTGTAAGGGAACCAGCCGTCGCCGATGCGGCCCGCCCGCTGGACGGCCGGGTCGCTGTTGCCGCCGAGGACGACCGGTACGGCCCCCGCCTCCGGCTGCGGCAGGGAGCGCAGGGCGGTGAAGGAGACGTGCCGTCCCGTGTACGAGGCAGGGGTGTCCGCCCACAGCGCGCGCATCGCGCCGACGCACTCCTCCAGGCGCCGCCCCCGGTCTCGGTAGGGCACGCCGACGGCCTCGTACTCCTCCTTCTGCCAGCCGATGCCGAGGCCCAGCATCAGCCGGCCGCCCGAGTGCCGGTCGATCGTCGCGGCGCGCTTGGCCAGGACCACCGGGCTGTGCAGCGGGGCGACCATCATGGCGGTGCCGAAGCGCAGGGTGGTGGACGCGCCGGCGAGGAAGGCGATGGTCTCCAGGGGGTCGGGCATGGGGACGGAGCCCGAACTGCCCGGTATCCGGCCGTCGTCGGCGTAGGGGTAGTTGGGTTCGTAGCCGTCGGCGACGGCGACGTGCTCGACGGTCCACAGCGATTCGACGCCGCACTCCTCCAGCGTGCCCGCGAGGTCGCGAAGGAAGCCGCCCGAGGTGATCAGGCCGTCGGTGAAGGGTGCCATCATGGCGAGTTTCAGCATGCGGGGTGTTTCCTCAACTCAGCAGTCGGGCGCGGAGCCTGGCCAGGGCCGGGGTGTCCAGGCCGAGGCCGTGGGTCAGGTAGCCGCCGTGGGTGGAGCGGGGTGCGGTGCGTCAGCCGGCGTGGGGCAGGGCACGGAGCGTGGCGTGGGCCTCGGACATGATCCGGTCGACGAGTTCGGCGCAGGACGGCAGATCGTCGATCACGCCCGCGACCTGGCCCGCGGCCATCACCCCGAGGTCGGTACGGCCGTCCACCATCGACGCCTTGAGCAGCATCGGGGTGTTGGCCGCCAGCAGGACCTGACTCCAGGTCAGTTCCTTGCCGTGCTTCATCGCCAGACCGTCACGGACCAGCTGCGCCCAGCTCATCCCGCTCTCGCGGCGGAAGGCGGCCGCGTGCCGGAGCGCCCGCAGCAGCGAGGCGGCCCGGCCCGAGCGCTCCAGCGCGTCGACCAGGTCGGAGCGCAGCATCCGGTGCGGCAGGCCGTCCACCTTGGTGGTGAGGGTGACGTCCTTGACCGACGCGGCCAGGTACCGGGCCTTGACCGCGTCCGGCACGGTGCTCTCGGAGGTGAGCAGGAAGCGGGTGCCCATGGCGATCCCGGCGGCGCCGTAGGCCAGCGCGGCGACCAGGCCGCGCCCGTCGTGGAAGCCGCCGGCCGCGATCACCGGGATGTCCACGGCGTCCACGACCTGCGGGAGCAGGACCGTGGTGGCCACGTTCCCGGTGTGGCCCCCGCCCTCGCCGCCCTGCACCACCACGGCGTCCGCGCCCCACGCGGCGACCTTCTCGGCGTGCCGGCGGGCGCCGATGGACGGGATCACGACCACCCCGGCGTCCTTGAGCCGCGCGATCAGGTCCCGGGACGGCGCGAGCGCGAACGAGGCGACCTTCACACCCTCCTCGACGATGATCCGTACGCGCTCGGCCGCGTCCCCGGCGTCCGCCCGCAGATTGACGCCGAACGGCGCGTCCGTGCGGGACTTGACCTCGCGGACGGCGGAGCGCAGCTGCTCGACGCCCATGGTGGCGGAGGCGAGGACGCCGAGCGCGCCGGCGTTCGCGGCGGCCGAGACCAGCCGGGGCCCGGCCACCCAGCCCATGCCGGTCTGCACGACCGGGTGCCGGACGCCGACGAGCTTGGTCAGCGGGGTGTCGAGGGTGAAGCTCATGCGGGCACCTCGCGGTCGCGCAGCCCCTTCGGGTCGATGACCTCCCGGATCAGGCGCAGTTCCTCGGCCGTGGGCTCGCGCGTGGTCGGCACCTCGGCGGGGACGGTGAGCGTGAAACCGGTGGCCGCGACGACCTGTTCGACGCTCACGCCCGGATGCAGGGAGCGCAGACGCATCGTGCGGTCCGGGGTCTCGAAGTCGAAGACGCCCAGGTCGGTGATCACGTCCGGGACGCGGTGGTACCGGGTCGCGGAGGGGCCGGCCGCGGCGGCACGGTCGTACCCGACCCCGCTGACCATGTCCACGCGCTCGACCAGCACACGCGGGCTGTGCTTGGGGATCCAGTAACTGGTCGGGTTGTTCAGGGTGTTGACCGGGGCGCCGCGCACGCCGAGGAGCTGCCGGGCGGGCCGGGCCCAGTCGCCGACGCAGGAGATGTTCTGGTTGCCGTGCCGGTCGAGCTGGGCGGCGCCCATCATCACGTGCCGCCGTCCGGTGGCGACCATGGCCAGGTGCTGCCGGTAGGGCAGCCAGCCCTCCACCACCTCGGCGCGGGCGCCGATCGCCGGCACGTCGCCGATGAGCATCGCCTCCCCGTCGGTCAGCAACAGGTCCGGCGAGAAGGTGAGTTTCGCCAGCCGGGCCGCGATCGTCGGGACGGTGCCCATCGGGCTGGCCAGCACCTCGCCCGCGTCCCGCCAGGCCTCGGCGCAGGCCACCACGCAGTACTCGGCCCGCGTCGCCGTCGTCATCGACGCCGCTGCCGTCGTCGTCATCGCCGTCGTCTTCGCCGTCGTAGGGCTGCTCATGCGGTCTCCTCCTCGTGGAACGCCGCCACGGCGGCCTGGTACGCGTCCTCGTCGCCGGACAGGAACCGTTCGGTGAAGGCCCGCCAGGCCTCGGGGTCCTTGGCGGCGCGGACATAGGCGCGCTGGAACGCCTCGTCGCGGTCGTGGTCCGGGGCACAGGAGGTGAAGTGCGCGCCGTTCGGGCTCTCGACGACGCCGTCGACGAACGCGCGCTTGACCAGCAGGGTCTGCGGCCCGCCCTCCTTCAGCAGGTCCGCGCTGTCCACGATCCGTTCGCAGGACACGTACGCGGTGTCGGCGGCCTCGCAGAACAGGTCGTCGAAGTACGGATCGGGGCCGAGGTACTGGCCGTTGCCGTGCCGGTCCGCCCGGTTGAGGTGGACGAGCGCCGCGTCCAGCCGCAGGGCCGGGGCGGCGACCAGCTCCTCGCCGTCGTCGTACGGCGATCTCACCGTGCGCAGCAGCGGGTTGACGCGCAGCACGTCCGAGGCGAGACCGGCGCGGATCGGCATGAACGGCAGCCGGTGCACGGCGGCGGTCAGACCCCACATGAGCATGGCCTCGTCCAGCTCCACCAGCTCCAGCGCGTCGCGCTGCCGGGCCGCGGCGAAGTGCGGCTCCAGGGGGATCGAGTCCAGGGTGGCGAAGGCCGCCACCAGTTTGCGGATCTTCCCGGCGGCGGCGAGGAGTCCGACGTCGGGGCCGCCGTAGGAGACGACGGTCAGGTCGGTGACGTCCGAGCGCAGCAGCGCGCGCACCAGCGCCATCGGCTTGCGCCGCGAGCCCCAGCCGCCGATGCCGATCGTCATGCCGCTGGAGAGCCGGCCGACGACCTCGTCGGCGGTCATGGTCTTGTCCCTGCTCATGCGTGCTGCTCCTTCGGCTGCTGCTCCCTCGGTTCCTGCGCCCGGGGTTCCTGCTCCTCGGCCTCCGGCTGACTGTCCGTGCCGAAGGTGTTGCGGACACGGTCGGCGACGCCGCTGAGATTGGCCTCGAAGGTGAAGCCCTGCTCGAAGCGGTAGCTGCGGCGGACGTCCACCGGGTCGATCCCGTTGATCGCGGCCTTGGCGAGCCGGATCAGGGTGCCGTCCTTGGCGGCGATCTCCCGGGCCAGCTCCAGTGCGCTGTCCAGCAGCCGCTCGCGGGGGACGACCCGCCACACGGAGCCGTGCTGATGCAGCTCCTGCGCGGTGGCGGTGCGCGAGGTGTAGTACAGGGCCCGCATCAGGTGCTGGGGCACCAGCCGGGCGAGATGCGTGGCCGCGCCGAGCGCGCCCCGGTCCAGTTCGGGCAGGCCGAAGGTCGCGTCGTCGGAGGCGACGATCGCGTCGGCATTGCCGACGAGTCCGATGCCGCCGCCCAGACAGAAGCCGTGCACGGCGGCGACCACCGGCACCTCGCAGTCGTACACCGCGGCGAACGCCTCGTAGCAGCCGCGGTTGGCGCCGATGAGGGCGTCGTGCCCGGCCGTGCGCTGCATCTCCTTGATGTCGACGCCGGCGTTGAAACCGCGGCCCGCGGCCGTGAGCACGACGCAGCGCACCTTCGGGTCGGCCCCCGCGGCGCGCACGGCGGTGGCCAGGTCGTACCAGCCCTTGACGGGCAGGGCGTTGACCGGGGGGAAGTCCACGGTGACGACGGCGATGCCCTCTTCGGGGGCAGAGGTGGAGACACCCATGGGCAGATCAGCTACCTTTCCACCAAACGTTTGTTAGGCGGAAGATAGCAGCGGTCCGCTCGTTGCGGGAGGTGTCCATTGGCAGCGGTCATCGACTTGACCGGATCCGTCGCCGTCGTCACCGGCGGCAGCCGGGGTGTCGGGGCGGGAATCACCCGTGCGTTCCTGGAGGCCGGCGCACAGGTCGTGACCTGCGCACGAAGGCCTCCGGACACGCCCGTCGAGGCGGGCGGGCGCACCGCCCGCTTCCTCCCCGTCGACCTGCGCGACCCGGAGGCGGTCGACGGTTTCTTCGCCCGGGTGCACCGCGAGTACGGGCGGCTCGACACCCTGGTCAACAACGCCGGGGGCACACCCTTCCGGGCGCTCGGCGAGGGCGGGGCCCAGCGGCACGCCCGGGTCGTCGAGCTGAACCTGCTCGCGCCCCTGACGGCCTCCCTCGCCGCGTACGAGGTGATGCGCGGCCAGGACGGCGGCGGGTCCATCGTGATGATCGGCAGTGTGAGCGGGACCCGGCCCTCACCGGGCACCGCCGCGTACGGGGCGGCGAAGGCCGGCCTGGACAACCTCGCCCGCTCCATGGCCGTGGAATGGGCGCCCGCGGTACGGGTCAACACGGTCGTCCTCGGCATGGTCCGCACCGAACTCTCGCCCCTGCACTACGGCGACGAGGAGGGGATCGCCGCCGTCGGCCGCACCGTGCCGCTCGGCCGCCTCGCCCACCCCGCCGAGGTCGGCGACGCCTGCGTCTTCCTCGCCTCCGACCGGGCCGCCTACATCAGCGGCGCCAGCCTGCACGTCCACGGCGGAGGGGAGCGCCCGGCCTTCCTGGACGCCGCCACCGTCAACAAGTGACCCACTCGCGCGGGACTCGGGGCCGTTCCGGCGGAGATCCCGACGCGCTCACCGAACCGTCGGAAAGGAATCTCAATGACTGTGTCAAGCCGTCTGCGTGACCGGCGGGGCGGAGGTGAACAGCCTCTTGTCACGCAGCATTGCCCAGAGCACGTCGAC
>NZ_JBICZA010000061.1:0-25131 GCF_043201585.1 Streptomyces sp. NPDC048297 | reverse complement strand
TACTTCTCCGCGTCGTGCGGCGGAGCACCGTTGGCGATCGTCCGCCAGTACATCGAGCAGCAAAAACGTCCGCTCTAGCCTGCGGGTCAGAGCAGCCCTGAGGTGCCTTTCATCCCCGGCGTGAACGCCGGGGCTTTCACGCAAAAAGCGGCAGCCGAGTCCACCCGGGAAGCGTAGTAGAGAAAGCGGCAGAGCTGCCTTGTATGGGAAGAGAGGCACCTCGCGGCCGACGCCAAGCAGAGCCGCCCGGCGGTCGGGCCACAGAGCGAAGACGGCAATCGGCTGCGGCGGCCAAAGGATGCACCTTCACGAAGACGCGAAGACGTACGAGCGCCACGGAACCTGATCGGGCGATGTCGGGTGATTGCCTGACAGGCGAGGGACGGGTCCGGTAGGTCTGTGCGCGTGACTGACTCCACGCCCAGCGATCCCATCCCCGAGGACGGCGAGCCCACCTCTTTCGCCAAGGCGAAGGGCTGGGTCAGCAAGCACAAGCCGAAAATCCTCGCCGTGGCCGGCACGGTCGGCAGCGCGGCCCTGGCCGTCGCCGTCCTGGCCGCTAGGCATGCCCAGGAACAGAACGTCGCCAAGGAGTCCCAGGACACCGGGTCGGCCGCCGACTCTACAGAGGAGAAGGAGCAGCGGAACCCGCCCGCCAAGCACAACGTCGCCCCGCACAAGAGACGGCTCGCAGACGGCCGCGAGATCGACGTGTCGGGTTACGAGCGGGGCGGCTCCTCGGAAGACGAGGACGAGGACCCCGGCGAAGCCGCGGCCTGAGCACTTCTCATTCTGTGCAGTGCCGACGGATGCCCTACAGAGCGGTTGGACCGCCGCTGACCTGCGGTTCTATCGCCGCCGGAGGGAGCGCCACAGCTGCCCCGTCGCCCCAGGAACCGTGGCAGAACCCGAGCTGCTAAGACGCGGCGGCCGACGACGGGCCCCTTCCGGGGTCGTACCCCCACCCCCGCTCTCACCTCTGGCTCTTCACGCCGCCCGCCGCCGTCCGTACGATCCGCGCGTGATCAAGCTGACCTGGGCCCTGGTGGCCGAGCACGTGGACGAGTGGACCGGGAACGACGTGGCGCAGGGCGCGGCCGTACTCGAAGCCAGGGTGGGGGCCTCGGTCGAGGCGAGCGGCATGAAGCCGGAGGCCGTGCAGCATTGGCGTACGGACTTCCTGACCCCCGTGGTCACGTCGCTGCGCACGGAAGGCGCGGCAGCTCTCGCCAGGGGAGAATCGTGGAGCCGGGCGGCCGGGCCGTTCACGGTCTG
Organism: Streptomyces sp. NPDC048297; assembly: GCF_043201585.1. NCBI lineage: Bacteria > Bacillati > Actinomycetota > Actinomycetes > Kitasatosporales > Streptomycetaceae > Streptomyces > Streptomyces sp. NPDC048297. The sequence continues at coordinate 23,856 of NZ_JBICZA010000061.1, read as the reverse complement.
CGCATCCCCGCTCAGCTGAACACAGCCCGTCTCGTGAGCCAGGCAGGCTGACCGGCTCGCCGAGTGGCGCGGAGCCTTGGAGCCGCGATGAAGCTCAGGGCTCCAGCTGTGCGCCTTGCGGCGCGTTCCTCCTTCTCCCGGAGCATCCCCTAGTAGGCCGCCTCCACCTGTTCCGTCGGGAAGCCGAACCTGTTGAGCACCCACCAGACATCCTCGGCCGTCGGCTCCGGGGCATTGGCCAGCTGTTGTTCGATCCACTCCTCCTTGGTCATCGTCTTCTTCGGCTCGGAACGCTTCGCCATGGGTTTCGTCCTGTTCGATCTCATACGGAGGCCGTGTCTGTGTCGCGTGCTGGGGCCGTCGGCGTCGCCTCCAGCGCGTCTGACGGCAACTGAAGCAAGGGACGCTCGGGCCGCCGTCACCCCGCCCGCACCACCAGAGCGAACGACGTGCACACCCGCCTGAATCCCTCGTGGCCGGTGCGTCCTATGTGCCCCATGCACTCGATGTCCACGGCCGCCCCGTCCTCGGAAGGCGTCGCCGACCAGTCGCAGCGGAGGCACTCGGCCTCGAACGTCACGTCGGTGTCTGGGTGCTGGGTGATCCGATGCGTGACGTACCGCAGCACAGCGCGGGGCATTACTCGCCCCCGTGCGCGTCCCGCAGGTGTGCGCGCAGGGTCACGTTCATGTCGGACACCTTGGAGTAGTCCCAGACCGACCCGGCGTTGGCCCGTTGTACCGCGAGGCCGAGGCAGTCCCGGCAGCCCGGGACGGGCTCCGGCCGTGCCGGCGGTAGGGAAGAAGCCACCGGCTCCGGCAGCGTCGACGGTTCTCCGTGCATCTCGTATGCCTCCCCGCATCTCGTCGAGAAGGCCATGGTCAGCCGGTCCGAGGGGCCGAAGCTAGGGCATTTCCCGTTCGCGCAAGAACGCGTCCCGGATGCCCTCGACTAGGTCACGCATTGCGTCCCCGGCAAGGGACACGGAGGCGAAGCGGTCGAACTTCTCGACGTACAGGGAGACGTCCCGTGGGTCGGTGACGACCACCTCGGCGTGTGTCGTCTCGACCGTCACCACACGGTCGTCCCGGATGACGAAGGAGTGACCGGGCACGTCGCGCTGCGGCGCGTCGAGGGGGACCACGCGCACGTCCACGTTCGGCAGGCGGGACACCGACACGATGCGGTCCAGCTGGCCCACCATCATCGCGGGCGGAAGGAGACGCCAGCGCAGGACGGGTTCCGTAACCACGAAGTGCAGGGCCTTGCGGGTGTCGTACAGGACGCGTTGCCGCTCGATCCGGGCGGAGACCGTACGGGCGAGCTGTTCGTCCGTGAGCCCCTTCGGCTCCAGCACCGCCCGAATGTACTCAGGCGTCTGGAGCAGGCCGGGAACGAGCGACGGCTGGAAGAGGCGCAAGAGCGTCATCGAGGACTCAAGCGCCCTGATCTGCTCCTGCTTCTTGTGGTAGCCCATGCGCCGAAAGAGGCGCCACGCGGTTGCCTCTGTGGCCTGTGCGCGGGCTACGGCAAGGTACTCGGCCTTGATCTCTGGGGACACGTCCAAGGCCGTGAGGATGCGCTCCACGTCCGCCGTCGCCGGGGCTACACGGCCGTTCTCGATCTTCGACAGCTTGGCAGTCGACATGACAGCGCTGCGAGCGACGGCTTTGGCTTCCTTGCCGGATGCCTGCCGCAGCGCCCGCAGCGCGGCGCCCAGTTCTGCCTGATTCACGCTGCTCCGTGCTTCTCCCACCACTCGGTGAAGGGCACCGACGCGGCCAGGGCGACACTTCGATAGGTCGCGTACTCGGACTCCTTGCTCGTGGACACCGCACCCTCCGCCGGGATGAACGTCGGACCGGTGAACGCGCCGTTCTCGTCGTAGTTGAGAACAACCGGCTCACGGCCGTCGAAGAGCCAGAAGTCGGGCGCACCCTCCAGTGGGTTCGTGCGGTCTGTCACGTCGAGGATGTGGAATTCCTCGCCCGCGGTCATGTTCGTCAGATAGCCCCGGCCCAGCTCGTAGCGGAGGTACGGCGAGAGCGGGCGGGACAGGACGTGGACGCGCACCATGCGCTTCCCGCTCTCCGTCGCCTTGCTCACGGTCTCCAGCCAGCCCGCATTGTAGTCCGCGGGCTTGGGCTCCCCTGCGAGGAAGGAGCGGAAGGCTGCGGGGTTTCCGGAGTTGCTGTAGTCGTCGAGGGTCTCCAGCCGGAACGCCTCTTCCTGGAAGGTAGAGAAGCGGGCGGCCAGGTCGTTAGATGCGCTGATCACGGATTGCCTTCCGGATGAGGTCCATCGGGATCTCCACCAGGGCTTCGCCCTCCGGCACGCGAGGCCGTGGCCGCTCGGCACGCCTCCCTGCACGATCAGGGTTCCCTTGTCGGTCGCGTACAGGGTGGGCAGTCCCCGTTCTCACAGGTCGTGGCCAGCTTCGTCAGCCTCATACGGTGCCCCCTTGTTCCCGTGCTCCGGTGTCCCGTTCATCGTTCCCAGTCGGCGGCCTGCACAACAAGAGGTTCGGATTTCCAGAACGGGAAACCGGTCTGCCGTCGCTTCGTCCGGGTCAATCCCTTCGGCTGCCCTCCCCTCCCCCGCCGGAGCCCCAGGTCAGAGTCCCCGATACCCGCCGCCAGGGTCAGCACCAAGTCAGCACACGCCCCGGAAACAGCCTGAATCCGCAGGAGAAAACAGGAAGGGGCCAGATCCGAAGATCTGGCCCCCTGACCTGGGGTTTCTTGCTCTAAACAGCCACTTCAGCCGATCAAGGAATCAGGCACTACACGTTGAAGCGGAACTCCACCACAAGGCTCTGACCTGCGGGTATGTGGGCGCATCCCAGCACCATCCCAGCACGGGATTCACTGCAAAGTACAAAAAGATCCGGAAGCGCCAAGACTACGCATCACCGCCCGCCCCGGATACAGGTTGCGCAGCACTCCAGACGCTGTAATAGTTTCTGTACTAGACTTGCAGTCATGAAGTCACCCCGCCCCGGCGGCACGGAGAACATCTCCGTCTCGATGCCCTCGGAACTCCTCGGTGCTCTGCGCACACGCACTGGCAAGCGCGGCGTCTCCGCGTATGTGGCGGCAGCGGTCCGGCATCAGCTCGCGATGGACGGCCTCGCCGAGATCGTGGCCGCCTACGAAGCCGAGCACGAGCCGCTGAGCGAGGCCGAAGTCCAGGCCGCACAGAGCGAACTGTTCGGTGACGCACCGGCGCCCTACGCGTCGAACGACAGCGCCGCATGAAAGAGCCGGCGGCCAGGTCCCTGGTGCTCGACTCCCAGGCGCTGTCGCTGTTGTTGCGTAACGACCGCCAGATGATCACCCGGATCGAGGCCGCTCGGCGCGTGGGCGTGCCCGTCCTCGTATCTGCCCTGACGGTGGTGGAGGCCGTCTACGGGAAAACGGACACCGCCCGGCTGCACTGGGTGCTCTCCCGCCTTCAGGTCCAGGACGTCACCCAGGCCGACAGCCTCACCGCGGTGCAGCTGCTGAGCGACGCCGGTGGCCTGCACGGTCACAAGTACGCAATCGACGCCCTCGTCGCCGCGATGGCTCTCCGCTCCCCGGCCCCCGTCCTCGTGCTGACCTCGGACCGCGACGACTGGTCGAAACTGTGCGGCGACCGCGTACAGATCAAGGACGTCTGACCTCGGCGTCCACTCAGATGGAACCCACCTGCTGATCGGCTGCTGCTTCGTAGAAGGCATCCGCAAGGGCAACGATGATCGCGTTGATGGCCGGCCCATCGGTGAAGAAGTAGTCAGCCATCGTGTTGTGGGCGTCCTGGTTGTCTGCGACTGCCTCTGTGACAGCGGCTTGGAAGTCCTGTGACTCCAGGAACTGCTTCTTGGAGTTCACCTTGGTTTGTTGGACCAGGTTCGGGTCGGCGAGCAGCCGCTGCACGAGGCCCTGTACGAACTCCCTGACCTGGGAGGCAGCGAACGTTTCGGCACCGAAGAGGTCGTTCATCTTGTCTATGACGACCTGAAGCGCGACGTACTTCGGATCCTTCTTCGCCCCCGTGCCGGCTGCGCTGATGCCCTTCAGCTGCCCGTCGCCCACGAGTGAGATGTCGACCGGGATCGCCTTGTTGTGCTTGACCCCGACTAGCACCACGTCGGAGAGGTCCACATCGGCCGCCCAAGCGGACTCGGCAATCACCTTCTCCAGCAGGCGCAGGAAGATCGAGAGCATCTCCATGTAAGGGTCGCCGTAGTCGACGATCTGGGACATGAAGTCGTAGAGCCGTACGTAGGTGGAGACGTCCTTGCGGAACAGGTCGAGCTCCTGGAGCTTGACCTTATCTTCCTCCTCGATCGCTCGCGCGTAGCGTCGCCGGAAGTCGTGCTGCGCCGGGCTGATCGCCGCCGAGAGAGCGTTGTTGCCCTTCCGTGTCACCCACAGTTCGGCGACCTTGCGGACGTCGTCCTCGGTGTAGATCCCGGCCTGGGCGAGCTTGTTGGCCAGGTGAACGACGACATACGGGTCGGTCTCGGTCTCCAGAGTCGCGTTTTTGAAGTACGGCTCGAAGGCCGTCTTGATGTCCTCGGGCTTGTTGGCGAAGTCGATGACGAATGTCTTGCGCTTCTGCTCACCACCAGCGGTGCGGTGGGTGCGGTTGAGGCGCGAGAGCGTCTGCACCGCGGTGACCCCGGACAACTTCTTGTCGACGTACATCGCCGAGAGCAGGGGCTGGTCGAAGCCGGTCTGGAACTTGTTGGCGACCAGCATGATCTTGTAGGTGTCGCCCTTGAACGCGGCCGCCAGATCAGCCCCGGCACCGGGGTTCATGTTGGCCTCGGTGAACTCGTCGTCCTTCGACGGCTGCGGACCCCAGTCGCTGTGCCAGGTCTCGTCCTCGGGCATTGTCACCCCGCCCGAGAAGGCGACCAGGGTGCGGTAGTTGTACGAGGCGTCCTCGGCGCGGCGCTTGGCAATATAGGCGTCTATCGCCAGCTTGTACTTCACCGCGGACTTGCGCGAATCGGTCACCACCATCGCCTTCGCCTTGCCTTCGAGGAGGTAGGCGACGTTGGCGCGGAAGTGCTCGACGATGATCTGCACCTTCTGGCTGACGTTCGTCGGGTGGAGCTGAACCCACCGCATCAGCCCCTTGCGGGCGGCGGCCTCCTCGACCTCGCCTCCATCGCTGGTCTCGGCCTTGCCAGCAATCTTCAGCGCGGTGTCGTAGGACTGATAGCCCTTGAGGACGTCGAGGATGTAACCCTCCTCGATCGCCTGCTTCATCGAGTACAGGTGGAACTCGCGCGGCTTGCCGTCGGGGCCCTTGCGGCCGAACAGTTCGAGGGTCTTGTTCTTCGGCGTCGCGGTGAACGCGAAGTACGAGATGTTCTCCGATTCGGCCCGCTCGGTCATCTCCGAGGCCAGCACCGACTCCACATCGACATCCCCGCCCTCCTCGATCTCCTTGAGCTCCTCGGCCGTCAGTACCTGCTTCAGCTTCGAGGAGATCTGCCCCGACTGGGAGGAGTGCGCCTCATCAGCGATCACGGCGAATCGCTTGCCCTTCAGGCTGGCGTCGGTCCGGATCTCCTCCAGCGCGTGCGGGAAGGTCTGCACTGTCACCGCGATGATGAGCTCGCCGCTCTTCAACGCCTGCGCCAGCAGACCCGACTTCGACTTCGCGCCGGCCTTGCGGACGTCCTCGGGACTGATCGTCGCGACAATCTTCTTGTTCCCGTCGATCTGCCGGATCGCATCCTGCAGCTGGGAGTCGAGCACGGTACGGTCCACGACCACGATGACGGAGTCGAAGACCTTCTTGTCGTCGGCATCATGCAGTCGGGCCAGCCCGTGGGCGGTCCAGGCGATGGTGTTCGTCTTTCCTGACCCAGCCGAGTGCTCGATCAGGTACCGGTGCCCGACACCCTCCTCCTTCACTGCGGCGACGATGCTCGTGACGGCCTCCCACTGGTGGAAGCGCGGGAAGAGCATGCTCGTACGCCGCACCGAGGTGCCGGTGGTGACGTCCCACTCCTCCTTGGTCTGCACGATCATCAGCCGCCCGATGACGTTCAGCCAAGCGTGCTTCTCCCAGACGCGTTCCCATAGATACGCCGTCGCCGACCCGTCGTTCGCGCCAGGCGGATTGCCAGCGCCACTGTCGAAGCCGATGTTGAACGGAAGGAAGTTGGTCTTGTCCCCCTCCAGCTTCGTGGTCATGGCCGCTAGGCCGTTGGAGACCGCGAAGTGCACCAGTGCCCGATGGCCGAACGACAGCAGCGGCTCCGGGCGCCCGTTCGTCAGGGAGTTGCGGTCGTGCTTGTACTGGTTGATCGCCTCGTCCAGCGACTGGGTGAAGTCGGTCTTCAGCTCAACCGTGGCCACAGGGAGCCCGTTAAGGAAGAACACCAGATCGATGGTGCGCTGGTCGGCAGTCGAGAAGTGCACCTGCCGCACCACCCGCACCCGCATTGCGTCGTAATGCGACACGGTGGTCGCGTTGAGAGTAGTTTCGGGGCGGAACTGCGCCATCTTCAGGCGGCCGCCACCGATGTACTGAACCCCGTTGCGCAGGATGTTCAGCGTCCCGCCGCCATGTTCCAGGGGCTTGTCCAGCGCTGCGGTCAGCACGTCAAGGAACTTCGCTTGCGACCCCGCCGCCTTCAGCGCCTTCTCGTATGCCGTCTTCTGCGTCACCTCCAGCCATGCGAACAGATCTGCCGGGAACAGAGCCCGTTCGCGGTCGTACTCGCCACCGTCGTGGTCGTTCACCGAATACAGCCAGCCGCGGGCCTCAAGGTATTCGCAGATCTCCTTCTCGAAGACCGCCTCGTTGTGGTCGGCCATCACGCCGCCTCTCGTACGTCGATCTGTCCTGTCACGGCCGCCGTGATCAGTGCCGATCGGCGCTCGCGAGCGAGTTCGATGAACCGCTCCGACTCGGCAACGAGTGAGTCAATCCTTGCGGTCTGATCGTCGAGATGTGCTGCGATCGCCCGTTGCTCATCGAACGGCGGAAGCCACAGTTCAATCTCTCTCAACTTTTCACCAGTTAGGTGAACGAATGAGACCGCGCTGAAGTGGGTGGTGTAATAAGCGGTTTCGTACAGGCGAAGCATCGACCAATACACGAATCGAGCATCAGCCTGCTCCCCGAGGCGAAGGCGGTTGACGGTCTTCTGGAATGCAACACCAGGCACCGAGTCGAATACGAACCCGGGCCTCCCGACCGTCGCGCCGCCCTCGATCAACAGGACATCACCGGCACGTAGGTCAAAAAACTCCATCTCCGCGTCCGAAAAGGGCATCTCATTGAGATCTACCAGGTTCACCGACCCGTCAGCACGAACGTCTGCCGCCCGCACGTACGGCCTCATCCGGTCGCCTTCTCGGGCTGCCCGGCCCGCATCCAGCATCTTGCCCAGATTGGTCTGACCGATGTACTTGATCCTTCGGCGATCCCACAGTTCGGTCGGCGTCAGGGCCGAACCGATCATGGATGCTCGCCGCTCTCGGAGCATCGCAATTAGCCGTTGCTGCTCTTCGACGAGCGTGTCGATGCGGGCCGTCTCACGGTCGAGGTAGTCGGCGATAGCTCGCTGCTCCTGCGCTGGCGGCAGCAGGATCGGCATCAGCCTGAGCTGATCGTTGTCGATCTCTGCCTGCCCGATCCGGACGCCCCGGGAAAGCAAACCGTAGCCATTCGTGTAGGCCGTCGAACGCAGCAGCCAGTTGAGGTATCGGTTGTCTTCGCCGTGGCGAGGAGCGAAGCAGATGTAGTGCCCAGAGATGATGCCTCGGAGAGAGGAGATTCCCACCGAGCCCTGCCACGCCTTCATACGGTTGGCGACGAGCCAGCCTGGATGCACCAGTTGGTAGATGCTGCGGTTCTCAGCGGTCTTGTTGATATTGTCGCGAGAGTCCTTCGCGACAACTCCGAACTCTCGGAACACGGAGAGCATTTGCTCTTCCGGATGGTCGACATCCTTGGTCCGCTCGAACATCGACCACAGGGGTTTCGTCTTCCAGCCAGTCGGCACGCGGCCGAGCCAGGGCACACCGGAGTCGACCAGATCCGTACGTGACGTCATCCCTCGACCTCCCGCAGGAGATCCAGAATCTTGGCGACCTGCTTCTCCAGGTCAGCGTCAATCTCAGCGAGCGGACGGGGCGGAATGTACTTGTAGAAGTGCCGCGTGAAGGGGATCTCGTAGCCAGTCTTGGTCTTGGCCCAGTCGATCCAGGCGTCGGGAACATGTGGCTTCACCTCCGCGCCGAAGTACGCCTGGATGACTTCGCGCTCCGCTGCCGCGCTGGCGGTGGAGCCGCCGTAGGTGAAGGGCACGTTCTCGGTGTCACGCTTCTTCGAATCAGGCTTCGGGTCACCCTTGCGGTTGGCGACAGGGTTCCCGCCCTCGTCCAGCAGGGGGCGCTCGACGGTGACCGTCCAGTAGCCGAACTCGTCGTTGCGTAGCACCTTGGAGAACTCAGGATCGGCGTCCTCGAAGTCGTCGTACAGCCGCAGGACATTGGCGCGGTCGGCGTCGCTGATCTCGCGTCCCTTGGCGCCGAGGTTCTTGCGCATCTTGGTCCAGAACGACGTGCCGTCGATCAGTTGGACCTTCCCCTGGCGGTCCGGGTGCTTGGTGTTGTCCAGGATCCAGACGTACGTGGCGATACCGGTGTTGAAGAACATGCTGGTCGGCAGGGCGACGATCGCTTCGACGAGGTCGTTCTCCAGCAGCCACCGGCGGATGTTGGAGGGGCCGGATTCGGCGGCGCCGTTGAAGAGCGGAGAGCCGTTCATGACGATGCCGACGCGACCGCCGCCGTCCTCGGGTGCGCGCATCTTGTGGGCCAGGTGGAGCAGGAAGAGCATCTGCCCGTCGGACGTTGCGGGGAGGCCCGGTGCGAAGCGGCCGTAGGGGCCGGCCGAGTCGCGCTCCTCCTTGATCGCCTTGGCGTACTGCTTCCAGTCCACGCCGTAGGGCGGGTTGGACATGCAGTAGTCGAACTGGCGGCCCTTGAAGGCGTCGTCAGTGAGCGTGTTGCCGAAGGCGATGTTGGTCGCGTAGTGGCCCTTGGCGAGCAGGTCGGACTTGCAGATGGCGTACGACTGAGGGTTGTACTCCTGGCCGTACAGGCCCAGCTTCGCGTCAGGGTTCCCAGCGAGCAGGTGCTCCTCTGCCAGGGAGAGCATGCCGCCGGTGCCGGCGGTGGGGTCGTACAGCGATCGGACAATGCCGCCCTCGGTGAGGTCGACGTCCTTCTCCGCGAAGAGCAGGTCGACCAGCAGCCGGATCGCGTCGCGGGGTGTGTAGTGGTCGCCGGAGGTCTCGTTCGCTGCCTCGTTGAACTTGCGGATGATGTATTCGAAGGCGTCGCCCATGTCGGAGTTCGACACCACATCTGGGTGGAGGTCGACTTTGCCGAAGGACTTGACGATCTCGCGCAGGAGCCCGGCCTTCTCCAGGGCCAGGATCTCCTTCTTGAAGTCGAAGTACTCGAACACGTCCACGTCGGCGGAGAACCGGTCGATGTAGTCGGCCAGGTTGTCCGCCAGCCCGTCCGCGTCGGCCAGCAAGTTCGCGAACGAGTAGTTGGAGGTGTTGTAGAAGGTCCGCCCTGTGGCCTTCTTGACCTCGACCTTGAGCCGGTTCGGGTTCTCGAACTTCGCTGCCAGTTCTCGCACCGTCGCCTGATCGGGCTCAAGGATGCAGTCGAGCCGCCGCAGGATCGTGAACGGGAGGACCACAGTCCCGTACTGGTTGGGGCGATAGGGGCCCCGAAGCTGGTCAGCGATGGACCAGATGAAGCTACCGAGCGTGCTTACAAGTTCCTCACGAGAATCGTCTAGCGGTGCCGACCACTTTGCCAGAGCCAGCAGCCACCGTCCTACGGTTCAGCCAGTCACCGGAGCGGAACCCAGCACCGGCACCGCATCCACGTCCCAGCACGATCCCAGCACGGTACGGATGACCAGGGATGACGACAGGTGACGAGGGGTCAGCTATCCCAGCACCATCCCAGCACGGGGAAAACCTAAGGGCCCGACCCCGAAGAGTCGGACCCTCTCTGACCTGCACGCTTGCCAGATCAGCCACGTGGTGATATGTCACCCGCTACACGTTGAAGCGGAACTCCACCACATCCCCGTCCTGCATGACGTACTCCTTGCCCTCCATCCGTGCCTTGCCCTTCGCGCGGGCCTCGGCTACGGAGCCGGCGGTGAGGAGGTCGGTGAAGGAGATGACCTCGGCCTTGATGAAGCCCTTCTGGAAGTCGGTGTGGATGACACCGGCGGCTTCCGGGGCGGTGGCGCCCTTCTTGATGGTCCAGGCGCGGGATTCCTTGGGGCCGGCCGTGAGGTAGGTCTGCAGGCCGAGGGTGTCGAAGCCGACGCGGGCGAGGGTGGCGAGGCCGGGCTCGTGCTGGCCGACGGACTCCAGCAGTTCGAGGGCCTCCTCCTCGTCCAGCTCGGCGAGGTCGGACTCCAGCTTGGCGTTCAGGAAGATCGCCTCGGCGGGGGCGACCAGGGCGCGCTGCTCGTCCTTGAAGGCGTCGTCCGTCAGCTCGTCCTCGTCGACGTTGAAGACGTAGAGGAAGGGCTTGGTGGTGAGGAGGTGCAGGTCGTGGAGGAGCTCGGCGCGCTCGGTGCCCTGGACGATGCCCTGGGAGAAGAGAGTGTCGCCCTTCTCCAGGATCTCCTTGGCCTCCTCGACGGCCTTGACCTTCGGCGCGACGTCCTTCTTGATCCGCGACTCCTTCTGGAGGCGGGGCAGGACCTTCTCGATGGTCTGGAGGTCGGCGAGGATCAGCTCGGTGTTGATCGTCTCGATGTCGTCCTTCGGCGAGACCTTGCCGTCGACGTGGACGACGTTCTCGTCCTTGAAGGCGCGGATGACCTGGCAGATCGCGTCGGACTCGCGGATGTTCGCGAGGAACTTGTTGCCCAGGCCCTCGCCCTCGGAGGCGCCGCGCACGATGCCGGCGATGTCGACGAAGTCGACCGTGGCCGGCAGGAGCCGCTCGGAGCCGAAGATCGACGCCAGCTGGGCGAGGCGGGGGTCGGGGACACCGACCACGCCGACGTTCGGCTCGATCGTGGCGAACGGGTAGTTGGCCGCCAGCACGTCGTTCTTGGTCAGGGCGTTGAAAAGGGTCGACTTGCCGACATTGGGCAGGCCGACGATTCCGATCGTGAGCGACACGTTGCGACTTCCCGTAGATGAGTGGGCCAGGAGGGTGCCAGGGGCCAGAGACTGATGACTGACATGACCGATCTCCCAGTTTACGGCGTTCCCGCGGCGGGATTCCGCGAGTGTCGAACGCCTGGACAGGACGTCCTCGTCGGCGTGTCTTCGGTGCTCCATCGGCGTGTCTCATGGGTGATTGGGCACATAAACAGACCTAAGTTGGTCCAATGGAGCAATACAGAACGCGACCGCCGAACGACGGACCGCGACGTGGCACGCCGCCACCTGCGCAGTCGCCGGCGGGGAAGCTGCCGCCCGGGCAGCTGCCGCCGCAGGCTCGGCGCCGCCCGGCCGACGTCCGCAGGCCCGCTCCGGCGGCGCAGCGGGACCCGCGGCAGGTCCGGGTCACCCGGCCGGTGCCGCCCGCCCGGCGGGTGCCGAACCCCCGGCTGACCGGGCTCGGCGGAGGTCTGTTCTGCATGGCGGCCATGTTCCTGCTGGGCTGCCTGGACCAGCTGCTGTTCGGGGCGTCCCTGACCGTGTACGGCGTGCTGTTCCTGCCGGTGTGCGTGCTGACCGCGCTGTGGGTCCGCGGCGGTGACCTGCTGACCGCGCCGGTGGTCGTGCCCATCGCCTTCGCCGTGGGTCTGTTCCCCGTCGCCGACGGCAGCGCGGGGTTCCTCAGCCGGATGATGGGCCTGGTCACCGGGCTCGCCACGCAGGCGGGCTGGCTGTACGGGGGGACGCTGGTCTCCGGGGCGATCGTGCTCGTACGGCGGGTACGGTGGGTACGTAGGCGGCGGCGCCGCGGCTGAGCGCGACCGCCCCCTGAACGTCCCGCACCCCTGTACGGCCCGTCCCTGAACCCGTACGTCCCGTCCCTGAACGTCCCGCCCCCTGTACGGCCTGCCTCTCTACGTCCGGCCCTGCGCGTGCCTAGCCCTGTCCGCCGCCCACCTGCTGGATCTGGGACGCCCGCATCGCCGCTCCGACGATCCCCGCGTTGTTCTGCAGCTGCGCCGGTACGATCTCGGCCTTGATGCCTTCGAGGAGCGGCACGAACTTGTCGGCCTTGCGACTGACCCCGCCGCCGATGATGAACAGCTCGGGCGAGAAGAGCATCTCGACATGCGCCAGATACTTCTGCACGCGGCGCGCCCAGTGCTCCCACGTGAGGTCCTGGTCCTCCTTGACCTTGCTGGAGGCCCGCGTCTCCGCGTCGTGCCCGCCCAGCTCCAGGTGGCCCAGCTCGGTGTTGGGGACCAGTTGGCCGTCGTGGAAGACGGCGCTGCCGATGCCGGTGCCGAAGGTCAGCAGGATGACCGTGCCCCGCCGGTCGCGGCCGGCGCCGAACTGCATCTCGGCGACGCCCGCCGCGTCCGCGTCGTTGACCACCGTCACCGGCAGGCCGCCCAGCCGGTCGCTGAACAGGGCACGCGCGTCCGTGTCGATCCAGCTCTTGTCCACATTGGCCGCCGTACGAATCGTGGCGCCGCCGGTGACCACTCCGGGGAAGGTCAGGCCCACGGGGCCCGTCCAGCCGAAGTGGTCGATCACCTGCTTCACGCCGTCCGCCACGCCGTCCGGTGTCGCCGGGTGCGGGGTGAGCACCTTGCACCGCTCCAGGGCCAGGTCGCCCTTGTCCAGGTCCACAGGGGCACCCTTGATCCCGGATCCACCAATATCCACGCCGAAGATCTGCATGGCTCCACGTTACGACGTGCGACTGACAGTCACGCCCCCGGACGTACGGGACGGGGTGCGGGACAGGGTGCGGGACGGAGCGCGGAAGGCAGGGTCGCTCACGCCTCCGCCGTACCCGTGCCGCCGCGCTCGGCGACCAGGGTGGCGGCCTCTTCACGCAGGTCACGGCGGAGTTCCTTGGGCAGCGAGAAGGTGATGGACTCCTCGGCGGCCCGGACCAGCTCGACATCGCCGTAACCGCGCTCGGCGAGGAACTCCAGGACCTCTTCGACCAGGACCTCCGGGACCGAGGCGCCCGAGGTGACGCCGACCGTGGTGACGCCCTCCAGCCAGGCCTCGTCGATCTCGCTCGCGAAGTCCACCAGGTAGGACTCGCGGGCGCCGGCCAGCTTGGCGACCTCGACGAGCCGCTTGGAGTTGGAGGAGTTGCGGGAGCCGACGACGATGACGAGTTCGGCCTCGGCGCCCATCTGCTTCACGGCGAGCTGACGGTTCTGGGTGGCGTAGCAGATGTCGTCGCTGGGCGGGGAGATCAGGCCCGGGAACTTCGCCTTCAGGGCGTCGACGGTCTCCATGGTCTCGTCGACGGACAGGGTGGTCTGCGACAGCCAGACGACCTTCGACTCGTCGCGGACCTCGACCCTGGCGACGTCCTCGGGGCCGTCGACGAGCTGGATGTGGTCGGGGGCCTCGCCGGAGGTGCCGATGACCTCCTCGTGACCCTCGTGGCCGATCAGGAGGATGTCGTAGTCCTCGCCCGCGTACCGGACGGCTTCCTTGTGGACCTTGGTGACCAGCGGGCAGGTCGCGTCGATGGTGGCCAGGCGGCCCTTGCGGGCCTCCTCGTGGACGACCGGGGCGACGCCGTGCGCGGAGAACATCACGATGTTGCCCGGCGGCACCTCCTCCGTGCGCTCGACGAAGATGGCGCCCTTCTTCTCCAGGGTCTGCACGACGTACTTGTTGTGGACGATCTCGTGGCGGACGTAGATCGGGGACCCGTACTGTTCCAGGGCCTTCTCGACGGCGATCACGGCGCGGTCCACACCGGCGCAGTAACCACGAGGGGCGGCGAGCAGGACACGGCGGCCAGGCGAAGCGGTCATGGGACCCATCGTAAGGGCCCCGTTCGGCGGGTCGGAGATCGCGTGCCCTCCCCGTTCCGGGGAAGACTGGGGCGCATGTCCGACACCGGTACGGCGGCCCCCGCGACCGGCGCGCACCGGGGACTGCGGCGCGGCCTCGGCTTCCGGGATCTGGTGGTCTACGGCCTGCTGTTCATCGCACCCATGGCGCCGGTGGGCGTCTTCGGAACCCTGGACGCGAGGTCGCACGGCGCGGTGGCGCTGGTGTACGTGGTGGCGACGGGCGCGATGGCGTTCACGGCGTTCAGTTACGCGCAGATGGTGCGGGTGGTCCCCCGGGCGGGCTCGGTGTTCGCCTACGCGCGCGTGGGGCTCGGTGAGGCGGCCGGGTTCGTCGCGGGCTGGATGGCGCTGCTGGACTATGTCCTGATCCCGGCGGTGGCCTATCTGTTCTCCGGGATCGCGCTGAACGCGCTGCTGCCCGAGGTGTCGCGGTGGGTGTGGACGGCACTGGCGGTGGCCGTCACGACCGTGCTGAACCTGTGGGGCGTGCGGGTGGCCGCGCGCGTGGGCTTCCTGGTGCTGGCCATGGAGGTCGCCGTGCTGCTGGTGTTCGTGGTCTCGGCGGTGGTGGTGCTGGCGCGGGACGGGGCGCAGCGGGGGCTGCTGTCGCCGCTGGCCGGGGACGGCACGCAGGGCGCGTTCGCACTGTCGGCGGTGATCGGGGCGGTCTCGGTGGCGGTGCTGTCGTATCTGGGTTTCGACGCGATCGCCTCGTTCGCGGAGGAGGTCGCCGGGGGCTCGGGGAAGGCTGCGCGCGCCCTGCTGTTCTGTCTGGCGCTGGCCGGTGTGCTGTTCGTGGCGCAGACGTACCTGGTGGCGCTGCTGGAGCCGGTGTCCTCGGCGCGGCTGGCGGCGGATCCCGCGCTCCAGGGTTCCGCCTTCTACGACGCCGTCGACACGTCCGTCGGGCACCGGCTGCACGATCTCGTGGCCGCGAGCAAGGCCGTCGGCGCGGCGTTCGCCGCGCTCGCCGGGCAGGCGGCGGCCGGGCGGCTGCTGTTCGCGATGGGGCGGGAGCGGAGGCTGCCGCGGGTGCTCGCGCGAACGGACGGTGGCGTGCCGCGGGTGGCGCTGCTGTCCGCCGCGGTCGTCACGCTGGTCGCGGCGGTCTGGGCGGCCCGGCGCCCCGACGGCCTCGACCTGCTGGTCTCGGTCGTCGCCATCGGCGCGCTGTCGGCCTTCTCGCTGCTGCACGCGAGCGTGGTGGGGTTCTTCGCGGTGCGCAGGAGTGGCGGCGGGTCGGTGAGCTGGTGGCGGCATGTGCTGGTGCCGGTGGCGGGGGCGGCCGTCACGCTGACCGTGATCACGGAGGCAGCGGGGGGCGCGCAGCTGGTGGGCGCGGTGTGGTTGGGGGCGGGGCTGGTGGTGCTCATGGCACCGGCGATCGGACGAGGACGCCCCCCACGCATCCCCAGCAACTGCTGAACGGCGTGAAGGCCGACCGGGGGCACCTCTCACTCACCCACGCTTGCGAGGCCCCGCCGCGCCCACCCGTGCCGCCCCAGCGGCACGACTGCCCGCGGCTGAACGGGGCCAGCGGGACGCGGCTCAGCGGGACGGCGGAACGCGGTCACCTGCGGCCGCGTGGCCGCAACGGTCCGCAGCCGAGCAGGGACCGCCGGCCCGGGTGACTACGACTGCCCGCAGTCGCGTGGGGGCGGGGCCGGGTGGGGACCGCCGGCCCGGGTGACTACGACTGCCCGCGGCTCACCGGGCGCGGCGGAACACGGTCGCCTGCGGCCGCGTGGCTACAGCGGTCCGCAACTGCGTGGGGACCGCCAGCCCCGGGTGACTACGACTGCCCGCAGTCGCATGAGGGCGCCGGGCACGGTCACCTGCGGCGGAATGGCCACGGCGACGAATCCAGCCGGCGGGCCCGCAACTCCCTAGGGTCGCGGCCACCTGCGGCGGAGTGGCTACGGCAACGAATCCAACTGGCGGCGGCCTCAACTCCCTAGGGGCGCGGGGAACTGCGCGACCAGCCCCCACCGAGCCGCAGACGCATGCACAGCGCAGCAACGGCCAGCACACAACCGACCGCACCCCCACCCCCCAGGGGCGCGGGGAACTGCGCGACCACTCTCCACCGAGCCGCAGACACACCCACCCGCGCTGTCAGTGCGGAGCACTACTCTCGGCGCATGGCTGTGAACACCTCACCCCAAGCGCCCCTCCCGGTAGGGGAGGTCTCCCGGATGATCGGCGGGTGGATCGACCGTCTCGGGGCGGTGTGGGTCGAGGGGCAGATCACGCAGTTGTCGCGGCGGCCCGGCGCGGGGGTCGTGTTCCTGACGCTGCGGGACCCGTCGCACGACATCTCCGTCAGCGTGACCTGCTACCGGCAGGTGTTCGACGCCGTCGCCGATGTCGTCGGTGAGGGCGCCCGCGTCGTCGTCCTCGCGAAACCGGAGTGGTACGCGCCGCGCGGACAGCTGTCGTTGCGCGCGGCCGAGATCAGGCCCGTGGGGGTCGGCGAGCTGCTGGCTCGGCTGGAGCAGCTGAAGAAGTCGCTGGCGGCCGAGGGACTGTTCGCGCCGGAGCGCAAGAAGCCCCTGCCGTTCCTGCCCCAGCTGATCGGGCTGGTCTGCGGACGCGCCTCCGCCGCGGAGCGTGACGTGCTGGAGAACGCCCGGCACCGCTGGCCCGCCGTCCGCTTCGAGGTGCGCAACGTCCCCGTGCAGGGCGTACACGCCGTCCCGCAGGTCGTACAGGCCGTGAAGGAGCTGGACGCGCTCCAGGACGTGGACGTGATCATCGTCGCGCGGGGCGGCGGCAGCGTGGAGGACCTGCTGCCGTTCTCCGACGAGCAGCTGGTGCGGGCGGTGGCGCAGTGCCGTACACCCGTCGTCTCCGCGATCGGGCACGAGCCGGACAACCCGCTGCTGGACCACGTCGCCGACCTGCGCGCCTCCACGCCCACCGACGCGGCCAAGAAGGTCGTGCCGGACGTGGGCGAGGAGTCCGAGCGGGTGCGGATGCTGCGGGACCGGGCGCGGCGGTGCGTGGGGGCTCTGGTGGAGCGGGAGGAGCGGGGGCTCGCGCACGCGCTGGCGCGGCCCTCGATAGAGGATCCGCACCGGATGATCGACGAGCGCGCCGATCATGTCGCCTCGCTGCTGGACCGCGGCCGGCGCACCCTCGGCCACCTCCTGGACCGCGCCGACTCGGAGCTGACGCACACGCACGCGCGCGTGGTGGCCCTCTCCCCCGCCGCCACGCTCAAGCGCGGATACGCGGTGCTGCAGAAGGCCGACGGCCACGTGGTGCGCGATCCGCAGGACGTGGCGGAGGGCGAGGCGCTGCGTGCGAGGGTCGCCGAGGGTGAGTTCACCGTTCGAGTCGATGGCTGATGTCTAGGGTGGGTGGATGACCAGCAAGGTGGATGAGGCGCTCTCGTACGAGCAGGCGCGGGACGAGTTGATCGAGGTCGTACGGCGGCTGGAGGCCGGCGGTACGACGCTCGAGGAGTCCTTGGCGCTGTGGGAGCGCGGCGAGGAGCTGGCAACGGTGTGCCGGCGCTGGCTGAAGGGGGCGCGGGCCCGGCTGGACGCGGCGCTCACGGAGGAAGAGGCCGAGGAGGCCGGGGAAGAGGAGTAAGAGGGCGAGTAGGTCCCGCGCCGGCAAACGCCGGCACCACGTCAGCGGGTCCCGCGTGAGGCTTCTGCTGTGAAGCAGGTCACGCCACCCCCACCTTTGGTTGAAGGTTGAACTTCTCAGGGGTATGGTCGTTCCCGTAAGCCGGTCCGGGCACCCGCGGACCGGACGCGCACGCCCGAGGAAGTCACGCATGTCTCTCGTTCTTGACCCCGCCGCCCAGGACCTGCTGTTCCGCGAGGCCCGCACCGCGAACACCTTCACCGACGAGCCGGTGACCGAGGAGCAGGTCCAGGCGATCTACGACCTGGTCAAGTACGGCCCGACCGCCTTCAACCAGAGCCCGCTGCGCATCACGCTGGTCCGCTCCGACGACGCCCGCGAGCGCCTGGTGCAGCACATGGCCGAGGGCAACCAGGCCAAGACCGCCGCCGCCCCGCTGGTCGCGATCCTCTCCGCGGACAACGAGTTCCACGAGGAGCTGCCGGCCCTGCTCCCGCACTTCCCGCAGGCCAAGGACCTGTTCTTCAGTGAGCGTCCCACCCGTGAGGGTGCCGCCGCGCTGAACGCCTCCCTGCAGGCCGCCTACTTCATCATCGGTGTCCGCGCCGCGGGCCTCGCCGCCGGCCCGATGACCGGTCTCGACTTCGAGGGCGTCCGCAAGGAGTTCCTGGACGACGACCACACCCCTCTGATGGTCGTCAACATCGGCAAGCCGGGCGAGGACGCCTGGTACCCGCGCTCGCCGCGCCTGGCCTTCGACGACGTCGTCACGACCGTCTGAACCCGCCCCACACATGAGAAGAGGCCCCCGGTCCCGCCGGGGGCCTCTTCTCGCGCTCTCCTGCTTCAGCGGCGACTACTTCAGCCGCAGCGCCGTCGCCATCGTCGTCAGCTTGTCGAACGACGCGGTGCCCGCGACCACGGTCGTGGAGCCGGGGGTGCCCTCCAGGACGAGGGCGTCGTAACGGCCGCCCGTGTAGTGGGTCCAGGTGCGGCCGTCGATCCGCTCGGTCCGCTCGGTCGCCTTGGCGCCCTGGCTGGCCTGGTCGATGACCTCGGCGCGCTTGCCGGCGGACTGCTCGACCTGCACGTACTGGCCGTCCGGGTCCTGGAAGCCGAGGTGCCAACGGTCGCCCTCCGTGCCCTGGAAGCGCACAGAGGTCGCCTTCCAGGTCTCCGGCAGCCCCTCGGGGGCCGCCACCGGGTAGCTCGCCGCGCGCCGCGCCGTGAGCAGTTCGACCCGGTAGTCGACCCGCTTGACGTCGGGAGCGTGATCGTCATGCGGGACGAAGACGTAGATGACCGCCGCCGCGATACCGACCACGGCCAGGGAGAGAATCATGTCCCGGGCCGTCTTCTGCTTGCCGTTCGAACCTGCCACGCCCCTATCGTCGCAGGTGCCCCGGGCGCTCATCCGTGGGGTCCCCTGCTCATTTTGTCGGCCTAACGATAGAGTCGGGTCATACCCTCATCCGGCCGTCGTCGTATCAGAAAGGTGCGCTCCGATGACCGAGCACCATCACTTGCCGTCCGAGCTCGATGTACCCTCCGAGGCTCCCGACCGCAACCTCGCCCTCGAACTCGTCCGGGTGACCGAGGCCGCGGCGATGGCCGCGGGCCGCTGGGTCGGCCGCGGTGACAAGAACGGCGCCGACGGCGCCGCGGTGCGCGCCATGCGGACCCTCGTCTCCACCGTGTCGATGAACGGCGTCGTCGTCATCGGCGAGGGGGAGAAGGACGAGGCCCCGATGCTCTTCAACGGGGAGCGCGTGGGCGACGGCACCGGGCCCGAGGTCGACATCGCCGTCGACCCGATCGACGGCACCACGCTGACGGCGAAGGGCATGCCGAACGCGATCGCCGTCCTCGCGGCCACCGAGCGCGGCGCCATGTTCGACCCGTCCGCCGTGTTCTACATGGACAAGCTGGTCACCGGCCCCGAGGCGGCGGACTTCGTCGACATCGACGCGCCCGTCTCCGTGAACATCCGCCGCATCGCCAAGGCGAAGCGGTCCGCGCCCGAGGACGTCACCGTCGTCATCCTCGACCGGCCGCGGCACCAGGGGATCATCAAGGAGGTCCGCGAGGCCGGCGCGCGCATCAAGCTGATCTCCGACGGCGATGTCGCCGGCTCGATCCTGGCGCTGCGCGAGGGCACGGGCATCGACCTGCTGCTCGGCGTCGGCGGTACGCCGGAGGGCATCATCTCGGCCTGTGCCGTGAAGTGCCTGGGCGGCACCATCCAGGGCAAGCTGTGGCCCAAGGACGACGCGGAGCGGCAGCGGGCCATCGACGCCGGGCACGATCTGGACCGGGTGCTGATGACCGAGGACCTGGTGCAGGGCGAGAACGTGTTCTTCGTCGCCACCGGCATCACCGACGGCGAGCTGCTGCGCGGGGTCCGGTACCGGTCGGAGACGGCGACGACCGACTCGATCGTGATGCGGTCCAAGTCCGGGACGGTGCGGCGGATCGACTCCGAGCACCGGCTGAGCAAGCTGCGGGCCTACAGCGCGATCGATTTCGATCGGGCGAAGTAGCGGCTGGCCCGAGGGGCGGGCGGGGCAGCACCTGGCCCCAAGGAGCGCGGGAGCGTTGGCGGCTGCGGGTTCGTCGTGGCTTGTCGCGCAGTTCCCCGCGCCCCTGGGTGGGACGGCGCCCTCGGTGCGGAGAGGGCGCCCCTGCTCATGTCCAGCCCGTCATGCCTAGCCCGCCATGCGGTCCGCTGTCGCGCCGGTCGTCTTCTTCAGTTCCACGTCGCGTCGGCGGCGCCTCGCCAGGACCACGCGGCGTTCGGCTGCCGTCAGGCCGCCCCAGACGCCGTAGGGCTCGGGCTGGAGGAGGGCGTGTTCGCGGCACTCGACCATGACGGGGCAGCGGGCGCAGACGCGCTTGGCCGCCTCCTCACGGGAGAGCCGGGCGGCGGTGGGCTCCTTCGACGGGGCGAAGAAGAGGCCGGCCTCGTCACGCCTGCACACCGCGCCGGTGTGCCACGGTGTGTCCTGGTCCCTGTCGCGCGCTGGCACCCGCTGGGCCGGAACGACGGCTACCTGCAAGGACGAGGGCGGCGGTTGCAGCACGGTCTACTCCTGACGACGGATTCGCGAGCGAGAGACGATGCAGCAGCCCTACCCGCTGTGCGCGCGCCTATGCACTGCGTTTCCGACCGCAGGCGTGCGGCGGCGTGTTCGCGCCCCTCTCGGGCATCAGCGGGCGTCAGCGATCCAGGTGTTTGCGCAGCTTTCTGTCGAGCTTCCTGTCGAGCTTTCCGTCCAGCTTGTCCAGCTTCAGCTCCAGCTTGCTCTGGACCCGCTCCTGGACGCGTTCGTGGACCCGCCCGAGGATGTCCGAGACGAGCTTGCCGCGCTTGGGGCGCGCCTCGACGTTGCCGAGGACGGCCAGGCCGTCGACGTAGACCACCGGCGCGTCGGACTCGGGCGAATCCAGGGGGTGGACCTCGAAGTTGCCGAGGACACCGCCACCGGTGCCGCGCAGCGACACGTTCTCCGGGACGCGGATCTGGACGTCGCCGAAGACCGAGACGGCCTTGATCACGACCTGCTGGTACTCGAAGATCGCCTCGCTGAGGTCGATCTCGACGCTGCCGAAGATCGCGTACGCGTGCAGCCGGCGCCCGGCGCGCCAGCGCCCCCGGCGCATGGCACTGCTGAAGACCGCCACCACGTTGGCGTCGGCCTCGACGGGGATCGCGCCGGGCGTCGGGCGGGGCGGCGCGGGCGTGTAGGGGGAGCCGGCCGCCTGCTGGTGGGCGGCGGGCAGGTCGCGGATGAAGGTGTCCAGCTCGCCGACGGTCTTGGTGTGCAGCACCCCCTCCACGCGCTCGGCGTGCTCCTCCGCGGTCAGCCGCCCTTCGGCCAGGGCGTCGCGGAGGATGTCGGTGACGCGGTCGCGGTCGGCGTCCGAGGCGCGCAGGTCGGACACGCGCGGCGCGGCGTCCTGGGGCTGGGCGTGCTTGTGAAGGTCCACGAGAGCAGCGTACCGAAACGCGATAGATCGCGACTAGGGGCTGTGGACAACCCGCGTGTCCCCCGCAATCCGCGCCGTGCGCAGCCCGCGCGCCGTGCGTAGCCCGCGTGTGCCCAGTGATCGACGCGCGTGCCCGGTGATCGACGCGCGCGCCCGGTGATCGACGCGCGCGCCCGGTGATCGACACGCCTACCCGGCGATCCGCCCACCCGGCGATCTGCCCGCCCGCCCGGTGATCGAATCCACTGAGCCCTACCTCACAGGCTCCCTGTCGGTGGCAGGTTCTACGCTGGTGAGGCTCGCCGGCGTCGGCGAGCCCTGTCCGTAGAGTGAGGAATGGGCTGAGATGCCTGAGTTCGCGTACACCGATCTGCTTCCCCAGGGAGAGGACACCACCCCCTACCGGCTGGTGACCTCCGAGGGTGTGTCCACCGTCGACGGTCCGGACGGGCGCACGTTCCTCACGGTGGAGCCGGAGGCGCTGCGCAAGCTGGCCGAGGAGGCCGTCCACGACATCCAGCACTACCTGCGCCCGGCCCACCTCGCCCAGCTGCGCCGCATCATCGACGACCCCGAGGCGTCGGGCAACGACAAGTTCGTCGCGCTCGACCTGCTGAAGAACGCCAACATCGCGGCGGCCGGCGTGCTGCCGATGTGCCAGGACACCGGCACGGCGATCGTCATGGGCAAGCGCGGCCAGAACGTGCTCACCGCGGGCGAGGACGAGAAGGCGCTCTCCAAGGGCATCTACGACGCCTACCAGAACCTGAACCTGCGCTACTCGCAGATGGCTCCGCTCACCATGTGGGAGGAGAAGAACACGGGCTCTAACCTGCCGGCGCAGATCGAGCTGTACGCGACGGACGGCGGCGCCTACAAGTTCCTGTTCATGGCGAAGGGCGGCGGCAGCGCCAACAAGTCCTTCCTGTACCAGGAGACGAAGGCCGTCCTGAACGAGGCCTCCATGATGAAGTTCCTGGAGGAGAAGATCCGTTCGCTGGGTACGGCCGCCTGCCCGCCGTACCACCTGGCGATCGTCGTCGGCGGCACGAGCGCCGAGTACGCGCTGAAGACCGCGAAGTACGCCTCCGCGCACTACCTGGACGAGATCCCGGTGGAGGGCTCGGAGCTGGGTCACGGCTTCCGGGACAAGGATCTGGAGCAGAAGGTCTTCGAGCTGACGCAGAAGATCGGCATCGGCGCGCAGTTCGGCGGCAAGTACTTCTGCCACGACGTGCGCGTGGTGCGGCTGCCGCGGCACGGCGCGTCCTGCCCGGTCGCCATCGCGGTCTCCTGCTCCGCCGACCGCCAGGCCGTCGCGAAGATCACCGCCGAGGGCGTCTTCCTGGAGCAGCTGGAGACGGACCCGGCCCGCTTCCTGCCGGAGACGACGGACGAGCACCTGGACCAGGACGGGGACGTCGTCAGGATCGACCTGAACCGGCCGATGGACGAGATCCTCGCGGAGCTGACCAAGTACCCGGTGAAGACGCGGCTTTCGCTCACCGGCCCCCTCGTCGTGGCCCGCGACATCGCGCACGCCAAGATCAAGGAGCGGCTGGACGCGGGCGAGGAGATGCCGCAGTACCTGAAGGACCACCCGGTGTACTACGCCGGTCCGGCCAAGACCCCGCAGGGCTACGCGTCCGGTTCCTTCGGCCCGACGACCGCCGGCCGCATGGACTCGTACGTGGAGCAGTTCCAGGCCGCGGGCGGCTCGAAGGTGATGCTGGCCAAGGGCAACCGCTCGCAGCAGGTCACCGACGCGTGCGACGCGCACGGCGGCTTCTACCTCGGCTCGATCGGCGGCCCGGCCGCGCGCCTCGCGCAGGACTGCATCAAGAAGGTCGAGGTCGTCGAGTACGAGGAACTCGGCATGGAGGCCGTCTGGAAGATCGAGGTCGAGGACTTCCCCGCCTTCGTCGTCGTCGACGACAAGGGCAACGACTTCTTCCAGAACCCGGCCCCGGAGCCGACGTTCACGCACATCCCGGTGCGTGGCCCGGGTCTGTAGGACCCGCTGTCCGACGGGGGCGGCCCCGGTCACCGCACGTGCGGTGACCGGGGCCGCCCCCGTCGCCGTTCAGGCGCTCGCCAGGAGGCTCACGCCCGCTTCTAGGGCGCGTATCGGGTCGTGATCAATCTGCGGGCCTCCCGCTCGCGGTGATCTTCGATCCTGTAGACCGTCTTGTGTGACACGAGTGCAACTGACAGACCAGGACTGGGAGTTCATCGAGCCGTACCTGC
>NZ_JBICZA010000060.1:0-26158 GCF_043201585.1 Streptomyces sp. NPDC048297 | reverse complement strand
GTACTGCCCTCTCAGCAGCACAACCGATCACTATGCCGCGCCAGCCTGCGCCGCGCGACAGCGGCGACGCGAGCTGCCTCGGCTGGCACCGAATCCCGCCCCCACCTGCATGGACGGGGTATTCGGCAAGGGCAAGGCCGGTCGGTGAACGTGACCGAGCGCTGGCCGCACCTGCCACTTCCGCACGAATAGGTGATATCGGCTGCTACGTGGATTATTGTCCTGGGATGACGATTACTGTTGCAGAACTGCTGGAGATGCCGCACTTGCGGCTTCGCCTCTCGTCTGGCGGAGACGGGCTACAACGGGAGGTCAGCTGGACGCACACCTGTGACCTGCCTGAGCCGTGGCAGTGGCTAACCGGCGGAGAGCTGCTGATGACCAACGGCATGTCCTTTCCGAAGCCGGCTCGCGAGCAGGAGGAGCTTGTGAGACGGCTTGTGGACGCCGGTGTCAGCGCCCTCGCGATCGGCGAACAAATGTACTGCCCGCCGCTCACGGCGCGGTTCACCAGGGCCAGCGATTCACTCGCCCTCCCGGTGCTCTCGGTGGAGTACCCGATGCCATTCGTCGCGATTTCGCGCGAGGTGGCGGCGGCTAACCTGCCGCAGCAGTCGGACCGGCTGATTCGAACCGAGCGAATATATTACGCTCTGCAACGCTCGGTTACCGAAGAGCGTAAGCCGTCCCGGCTGACCACCTCATTGTCGCAGCAGCTGGGCTGTGAGCTTCACGTGTGCCATCGCGAGTCCGCCGAACCGTGGTTTCCCGGCAGTCCTGAACCCGACGCGAGAATTCGCGAGGCCCTGTCGCAGACCGAACCCGGATCCCGGCAAGTCAGCGCCGGTGCGTTCGTCACGCGCCTGAGTGACGGCCGGGAGCTGCGTCGGGCGGACATTCCCACCCAGCCCGGCGCCGTGCTTGTCCTGGTCTCTGACGGGCGGAACGTGCTCGATGCCATCCTGATGCAGCACGCTGCGACCGTGATCGCCCTCGAGATGTCCCAAGCGCTGGTGGACCTGGAGCACCGCCGCCGCCAGGGCGCCGAGTTCCTGGCCCGGCTCATGGACGGCGGCGCCGACCCCAGGGGCGGACACAGCCAGCTCCTCGAGGCCGGGATCGATCCGACCTCCGCGATCCTGTACGCCGTCTCCTCCGACGACAGCGCCCGGCTGCGTGAGCTGCATGTCGGCTTGTGGCGCAATGGGATTCCGCATCTGGCCGTGCACCGCTCCGGTGCCCACTACCTGCTGGCGCCAGACGAGGAGAGGGTGCTGCGCGTCGTCCGTTCAAACGTCGGTCCCTCCGCATCGGTGGGACTGAGCGCCGCGATCAAGATCGTGGATCGCTTCCCCGAGGCGGCACGGGAAGCACACTGGGCGAGCCGGTCAGCCGAGCGTATTGAGCCGCGTACCTTCCGCTATGGGGAGGCGACGCCGTTCCTTGGCGTTGCCAGCATCGACGACGCGATCGCACTCGTCGACCGTATCCTCGGGCGGCTCCTGGAGTACGAGTCCAGCCACCGGGGCGAGCTGCTGCCCACCCTCGAGAGCTTCTTCGACAATCAGCGCTCCTGGCAGAAGACGGCGGACGCCCTGCATGTGCATCGGCAGACAGTGCTCTACCGCATCCGCAAGGTCGAGGACATCACCGGGCTCAACCTCGACTACACGCAGGACATCGCCGAGCTATGGCTTGCCCTGCAAGCGCGTTCGATGCTGCCGAACGCCGTTGAGCCGAAGGCGCTCAGCAAGGAAACCGGGGGTCCTTCAGCGCGAACCTACGGGTCCACCGGTGTGCGTCAAACCGATGCATCCGTGGGTTCGGGTGAAGCGCGAGGATGCTGAGCGATCCGAAGGGCCTCGGCGGCCTCGTGGTGCTGTTGTCGGACAGCAGCGGCCCGTAGGCGATCAGCTCGTCCCGGTCGGGCGGCCGCGTGGTCGGCCTGCCCCGCGCCGAGACCGAGCACCAGGTATCGGTTGCCGCCGGTCCGGCCGCCGGGGAAGTCCCACATGGTGTGTGAAGGGCGCCAAACCTCTGATGTGGGCTGAGGGGCGGCCCGATCGGGGTGGCGTGGTACTCGTTCAGCCGTCGCCGAGCACTCGGCGACGGCTGACTGCCGCAGCAGGTAGGGGGATGACGTTCGAACTCATCCCGCACCAGCCCCTCAACGATCCCCACCACGACCGGCAGCCTACCGAGCCCGCCAAGTGAGATCACTTCTCAGCACTCGATGACGTTGACCGCGAGTCCGCCCCGCGCCGTCTCCTTGTACTTGACCTTCATGTCGGCCCCGGTCTCCTTCATCGTCTTGATGACCTTGTCGAGGGAGACGTGGTGCCGGCCGTCGCCGCGCAGCGCCATGCGGGCCGCGGTGACGGCCTTGACCGCCGCCATGCCGTTGCGCTCGATGCAGGGGATCTGGACGAGGCCGCCGACGGGGTCGCAGGTGAGGCCGAGGTTGTGCTCCATGCCGATCTCGGCGGCGTTCTCGACCTGTTCGGGGCTGCCGCCGAGGACCTCGGCGAGGCCGCCGGCGGCCATGGAGCAGGCGGAGCCGACCTCGCCCTGGCAGCCGACCTCGGCGCCGGAGATGGAGGCGTTCTCCTTGAAGAGCATGCCGATCGCGCCGGCGGCGAGGAGGAAGCGGATGACGCCTTCTTCGTCGGCGCCGGGGACGAAGTTGACGTAGTAGTGGAGGACGGCGGGGATGATGCCGGCGGCGCCGTTGGTGGGGGCGGTGACGACGCGGCCGCCCGCCGCGTTCTCCTCGTTGACCGCCATGGCGTAGAGGGTGACCCACTCCATGGCGCGGCCCGCCGGGTCGCCTTCGGCGCGCAGTTGGCGGGCGGACTTGGCGGCGCGTCGGCGGACCTTCAGACCGCCGGGGAGGATGCCCTCGCGGGACATGCCGCGCGAGACGCAGCCCTCCATGACGCGCCAGATCTCCAGCAGGCCGGCGCGGATCTCCTCCTCGGTCCGCCAGGCCCGCTCGTTCTCCAGCATCAGCGCCGAGATGGACAGACCGGTCTCACGGGTCAGCCGCAGCAGTTCGTCGCCGGTGCGGAAGGGGTGGGTCAGGACGGTGTCGTCGGGCTTGATGCGATCCTCGCCGATCGCGTCCTCGTCCACGACGAAGCCGCCGCCGACCGAGTAGTAGGTCTTCTCCAGCAGCGGCAGCCCGTCGGCGTCGTACGCGAAGAGGGTCATGCCGTTGGCGTGGTACGGCAGGGAGCGGCGGCGGTGCAGGATCAGCTGGGACGGCTCGTCGAAGTCGATCTCGTGGGCGTCGCCGACCTCCGTGCCGAGCAGCCGCAGCCGCTTGGCGCTCCGGATGCGCTCGACCTCGGCGTCGGCACGCTCCACGTCGACCGTGCGGGGGGAGTGGCCCTCCAGGCCGAGCAGGACGGCCTTGGGGGTGCCGTGGCCGTGGCCGGTCGCGCCGAGCGAGCCGTACAGCTCCGCCCGCACCGAGGTCGTATGGGCCAGCAGGCCGTCCTCCTTCAGACGGCCGGCGAACATGCGGGCCGCCCGCATCGGGCCGACCGTGTGGGAGCTGGACGGACCGATGCCGGCGGAGAAGAGATCGAACACGGAGATGGCCACGGGCGGGCTCCCTTTGAAAGGGGCGGACGGGGGAAATGTGCGGCGTGGGCGCGGCGAACCGGCCCGCGCCGGGCGGAGGCTCAGCGGAAGACGACCGCGCGGTTGCCGTTGAGCAGGACGCGGTTCTCGGTGTGCCATCGCACCGCGCGGGCCAGTACCTGGGCCTCGACGTCCCGGCCGATGGCGACCAGCTCGTCTGGGTCGTGCGTGTGGTCCACGCGCACGACGTCCTGTTCGATGATCGGGCCCTCGTCCGGGTCCGAGGTCGCGTAGTGGGCGGTGGCGCCGACCAGCTTCACCCCGCGCCGGTGGGCCTGGTGGTAGGGCCGGGCGCCCTTGAAGCTCGGCAGGAGGGAGTGGTGGATGTTGATGGCCCGGCCGTCGAGCTGCTTGCACAGGTCGTCGGAGACGATCTGCATGTAGCGGGCCAGGACCACCAGGTCGACGTCGAGCTCGTCGACCGGCTCCAGCAGTTGCGCCTCGGCGTCTGCCTTGGTCTGCGGGGTCACAGGGATGTGGTGGAGTTTCCGGGGAGGATTTGCTCCTTCGGCGTCACGTCCTTCAGAAGACGTGGGCTCTCCCGCGCAGAATCGTCAGCGGTGTATTCGGTTGTCCGGTTCTTGCAGAGGTTTTGCGCCGAGTGCTTGCCGGTACAGCCGTCCGGCACGGTAGGAGGAGCGGACCAGGGGACCGGACATCACTCCGGCGAAGCCGATCTCCTCGGCTTCCTGCCGGAGTTCGACGAACTCCTCGGGCTTGACCCACCGCTCCACCGGGTGATGCCGCACTGAGGGCCGCAGGTACTGGGTGATGGTGATCAGGTCACACCCGGCGTCGTGCAGGTTCTGCAACGCGGTCGAGACCTCCTCCCGGTTCTCACCCATGCCCAGGATCAGGTTCGACTTGGTGACCAGACCGAACTCCCGCGCCGCGGTGAGCACACCGAGCGACCTGCCGTAGCGGAAGGCGGGCCGGATCCGCTTGAAGATCCGGGGCACTGTCTCCACATTGTGCGCCAGCACTTCCGGGCGGGACTCGAACACCTGGGTCAGCAATGCGGGGACACCGTTGAAGTCCGGGATCAGGTTCTCCACCCCGGTGTCCGGGTTCAGCGTGTGGATCTGCCGGACCGTCTCGGCGTACAACCAGGCACCGCCGTCGGGCAGGTCGTCGCGGGCCACGCCGGTGATGGTGGCGTATCGCAGCCCCATCGTCGCCACGGACTCCGCCACCCGGCGCGGCTCGTCCCGGTCAAGAGGCTGGGGCTTGCCGGTGTCGATCTGGCAGAAGTCGCAGCGCCGGGTGCACTGGTCGCCGCCGATGAGGAAGGTGGCCTCGCGGTCCTCCCAACACTCGAAGATGTTGGGGCAGCGCGCCTCCTGGCATACCGTGTGCAGCCCTTCGGCCTTCACCCGCGACTGCAACGCGGTGTACTCCGGCCCCATCCGCACCCGGGCCTTCATCCAACCCGGCTTGCGCTCGACGGGTGTCTGGCTGTTCCGCACCTCCAGCCGCAGCAACCTGCGGCCGTCAGGCGCCACGGAAGGCGTGCTGGTTCCGCTCATCTCACATCTCCGGGTACAAGGGGTGTGCGTGGGCGAGCGTGGCCAGACGAGCCCGCAGCTCGGCGGCGACGCCCTCGTCGTACGCCGGCCCCAGGGCCTCCGCAATGATGTCGGCGGCCTCCGCGAAGCCGCGGCCGGCCAGGGCCGGCGAACCGATCCGCAGCCCCCGAGGTCACCATCGGCGGGCCGGGGTCGAACGGTACGGCGTTGCGGTTCACCGTGATGCCGATGTGGTGCAGGCGGTCCTCCGCCTGCTGCCCGTCGAGCTCGGACTCACGCAGGTCGACCAAGACCAGATGTACGTCGGCGCCACCCGACAGCACGGACACAGCCGCGCCCGCGACGTCGGGAGCGCTCAGCCGTTCCGCGAGGAGCCGTGCGCCCGCGAGGGCGCGCTCCTGACGCTCGCGGAACACCGGCTCGGATGCCATCTTGAACGCAACCGCCGTGGCCGCGATCACGTGCTCCAGCGGGCCGCCCACCGGTGCGAAATTCTCGCCGGCGATCATCACCAGCGTGCTCTGCCGGCGCACCGGCTCGGCACGCACGGCGGCGGACACTTCGGGGACGAAGTCGGCGAGCCGACGGTCCAGCACGGGCATCTCAGGCTCCTTCGGTGAGAGCCGCGTAGGCGGTTGCGTCCAGCAGGTCGGGCGCGCCGGTGATCCGCAACCGGAACAGCCAGCCCGCTCCGAACGGGTCGGAGTTGACCAGGCCGGGATCGGCCACCGCGGCTTCGTTGATCTCGACGACCTCGCCGTCCGCGGGAGCGAACAGGTCGCTCACGGACTTGGTCGACTCGATCTCTCCGCACGCCTCGCCGGCGCTGATCGTCGCGCCGACGGCGGGCAGGTCGAGGTAGACCACGTCGCCGAGCGCGTCGGCCGCGTGGGCCGTGACCCCGACGGTCGACACGTCGCCGTCGGTCGCGATCCACTCGTGGTCGCCGGTGTACTTCAGGTCGGTGGGCAGGCTCATGATGGTTCCCTGAGAATGTCGGTCGGTCCGGGAGGACCGGGTGCGGCTGATGAGGGGGTCCTCGGGACGCGGTCAGGCTTGGCGGCGGTAGAAGGGCAGCGGGACGACCTCGGCGTACTCCTGGCTGCCCCGGATGTCGACCAGCACCTTCGTGCCGGGTGCGCTCCGGTCGGTCGGCAGGTAGGCCATGGCCACGGGGTGGCCGAGGGTTGGCGACAGGGCGCCCGAGGTGACCTCACCGAGGCGCTCGCCGGTGTCCGGGGCGAGTACGGTGCAGCCGGTGCGCGGAGCTCGTCGGCCGGTCGAGGTCAGCCCGACCAGCACGTGGTCCGGCCCCTGGTCACGGCAGGCGGCCAGGGCCGCCTCGCCCACGAACCCGCCGCGCTTCCCGAACACCACGACGCGGCCGAGTCCCGCGTCGAACGGCGTGGTGCGGACGGTGAGTTCCTGGCCGTACAAGGGCATGCCGGCTTCGAGGCGCAGCGTGTCGCGGCAGGCCAGGCCGCAGGGGAGAAGGCCGTGCTCCGCGCCCGCTTCGCTGACGGCCCGCCAGAGGGCCACCGCGTCCTCGGGACGGCAGTAGATCTCGAAGCCGTCCTCGCCGGTGTAGCCGGTGCGGGCGAGCAGCACCTCGCGGTCCGCCAGCCGTGCCCGGTCGATCGCGTAGTACTTCAGCGACGGCACGTCCACGTCGGCCAGTTCGCTGAGGATCGTCGGCGACGTCGGGCCCTGGACCGCGATCAGCGCCCAGTCGCTGGAAGCGTCCCGGATCGTGGTGGCGTAGCCGTCGATCCGGTCACGCAGGCAGGAGAGCACGACCGGCGCGTTGCCGGCGTTGGCCACGACGAGGTACTCCTGCTCGGCCAGACGGTAGACGACGAGGTCGTCGAGGACTCCGCCGGTCTCGTGGACCAGAAGGGAGTAGCGGGCGCGGCCGACGGCGATCTTCGACGGCTCCCCGACCAGCGCGTGGTCGAGGGCCCGGCCCACCTCGGGACCAGACAGTTCGATTTCGCCCATGTGGGTGAGGTCGAAGATTCCGGCGGTGGTCCGTACGGCGTGGTGCTCGGCCAGTTCGGAGGTGTAGCGCAGCGGCATCGACCAGCCGGCGAAGTCGGTGAACCTCGCCGCGAGTTCGGCGTGGACGTCGTGCAGCGGTGTCTTCTTGGACATGGTGGTTTCCCTCAGACCGTGACCGGTCGGATCACGACTCGAACGACTCGGGGGGCGGGCAGGCGCAGACCAGGTTCCGGTCGCCGTGCGCCTGGTCGATCCGGCCGACTGGCGGCCAGTACTTGTCGGGCGTGACGCCCGCCGGAAAGACGGCCCGCTCGCGCGAGTAGGCCCGGGTCCACTCACCGGCGATCGCGGCCGCGGTGTGCGGCGCCCGTCGCAGCGGGCTCCCCTCGAGGGTCCAGGCACCCTCGTGCACCAGGTCGATCTCCGCGCGGATCGCGATCATCGCCTCGCAGAAGCGGTCCAGCTCCTGCAGGCTCTCACTCTCCGTCGGCTCGACCATCAGCGTGCCGGCGACCGGGAAGCTCATCGTCGGCGCGTGGAAGCCGTAGTCGATGAGCCGCTTGGCGATGTCGTCGACCGTCACACCCGTGGCGGCGGTGATCGGGCGTACGTCGAGGATGCACTCGTGCGCGACGAGGCCGCCCTCTCCGGCGTACAGGACGGGGAAGTGCGGCGCGAGCCGTCGGGCGACGTAGTTGGCGCTCAGCACGGCCGTCTGGGTCGCCTCCTTCAGCCCCTCCGCGCCCATCATCCGGATGTAGGCCCACGGGATCGGCAGGATGCCGGCACTGCCGAACGGCGCGGCGCTCACCGACCCGGTCCCGTCGCGGCGTCCGGTGTCGGGGTGCAGCGGGTGGGTGGGCAGGTACGGTGCGAGGTGCTCGGCCACCGCGACCGGGCCGACGCCCGGCCCGCCGCCGCCGTGCGGGATGCAGAACGTCTTGTGCAGGTTGAGGTGGGACACGTCGCCGCCGAACTCACCCGGCTTGGCGACCCCGAGCAGCGCGTTGAGGTTGGCGCCGTCGACGTACACCTGTCCGCCGTGCTGGTGAACCAGCTCGCACAGCCGGGTGATGCTCTCCTCGTAGACACCGTGTGTCGAGGGGTAGGTCACCATGATCGCGGCCAGGTCCTCGGCGTGCTTCGCGCACTTGGCCTCCAGGTCGGCGAGGTCGACCGTGCCGTCGGGCCGCGACGCCACCACGACGACGCGCATCCCGGCCATGACCGCGGAGGCGGCGTTGGTGCCGTGCGCGCTTGCCGGTATCAGGCACACGTCGCGGCCGGCCTGGCCGTTGCTCCGGTGGTAGGCGCGGATCGCCAGCAGGCCCGCGAGCTCGCCCTGCGATCCGGCGTTCGGCTGGATGGAGACCTTGGCGTACCCGGTGATCTCGGCCAGCCATGTCTCGAGCTGCTCGATCAGGGTCAGGTACCCGGTCGCGTCCGTGAGGGGGGCGAACGGGTGCAGGTCCGCGAAGGCGGGCCAGCTGACCGGTTCCATCTCCGTGGTCGCGTTGAGCTTCATCGTGCAGGACCCGAGCGGGATCATGCCGCGGTCCAGCGCGAAGTCACGGTCGGACAGCTTGCGCAGGTAGCGCAGCATCGCGGTCTCGGAACGGTGCTGGTGGAAGACCGGGTGGGTGAGGAAGGGGGAGGTACGGCGCAGTCCCGACGGCAGCGCCGTCGGCGCGCCGGTCGCCGGCCCGTCCAGGTCGTCGTCGGCCCGGCCGAAGGCGTCGAGCACAAGGCGGACGTGGTCTTTCGTCGTGACCTCGGAGCAGGAGACGCCGACGTGGTCCTGGTCCACCAGACGCAGCCGCAGACCTTTGCCGTGTGCTGCCACGACGACCTCCTCGGCACGGCCGGGGACCCGCACCAGCAGAGTGTCGAAGAACTCGCGGTGCACCACCGCGATCCCGCTCGCCCGCAGCCCCGAGGCGATGAGCGTGGCGTGCCGGTGCGTCCGTCGGGCGATCTCGGCCAGACCCTCGGGGCCGTGGTAGACGGCGTACATCGACGCGACCACGGCCAGCAGCACCTGCGCCGTGCAGATGTTCGAAGTCGCCCTGTCGCGCCGGATGTGCTGCTCGCGGGTTTGCAGGGCGAGGCGGTACGCCGGCCGGCCGGCGTCGTCCACGGACACGCCCACGAGCCGGCCGGGCAGATGGCGTGTCAGCCCTTCGCGGACCGCGATGTAGCCGGCGTGCGGCCCGCCGTAGAACAAGGGGACACCGAAGCGCTGGGACGATCCGACGACGATGTCGGCGCCGAACTCGCCCGGGGGCACGAGCAGGGTGAGGGCCAGCAGATCGGCGGCCACTGTGACCAGCGCCCCGCGCGCTCGTGCCGCGGCGGTCACCTCGCGCAGGTCGCGGACCGCGCCCGAGCACCCGGGGTAGGACAGCACCACCCCGAAGAAGTCGTCCTCCGGCAGCGGCTCGGCGACGTCGATCTCGACGACCTCGATGCCGATCGCGTCGGCACGCGTGCGCAGGACGTCGAGGGTCTGTGGCAGGGTGTCGCGGTCGACCAGGACGCGGGTGGACCTCTTCTCGCCCGCGACACGGCGCATGACCGTGACGGCCTCGGCGACCGCCGTACCCTCGTCGAGCAGCGACGCGTTGGCAGTCGGCAGCCCCGTGAGATCGCCGACCATGGTCTGGAAGTTGATCAGCGCCTCGAGTCTGCCCTGGCTGATCTCCGGCTGGTACGGCGTGTAGGCGGTGTACCACGCCGGATCCTCCAGCACGTTGCGCCGGATCACCGCGGGTGTGACGGTCGCGTGGTAGCCGAGGCCGATCATCGGGACGGCCACGATGTTCCTACCGGCGAGGTCGTGCAGCTCGGCGCGCGCCTCGGCCTCGGTGGCGGTGGCGGGCAGGTTCAATTCGGAGGTGCTCCGGATGCCGCTCGGGACAGCGGCGTCGATCAGCTCGGTCAGCGTCGGGTAGCCGACGTCGGCCAGCATCTTGGCGCGGTCGACGTCGCCGACACCGATGTGACGGGCGGCGAACTCGCCGGACGCGGAGGATCCGGGTGAGGTCATGGCGGGAGGCTCCCTGATGGGGGGTGCCGCGGACGCGGCACCGTGGACGGGTGACCTCCCCGCTCTGTCATCGGTACCTGAGAGCTTCACCACCGGGTCCGGCGGTTTGCACCGTGGGCGCAGGACGTTGACGTCCCGTCTTTCCAGAGTCGCTTCACCGGAGCGGTACCTGTGCCTGAGAGATTCTGGGGAGAGTTGCTCCTTCGGCGCCTCGCCAAGACTGGGCAAGGGCTCTCCCGCTCCGGTTCGAGCAGCGTTTGTGTTGAGTTGTCGAGCCCGACCGCAAGGCCGGGTGGAGGCGCCGTCAGGGCGGGTCAGCACCCTGACGACCCTGGTGACCGTCGATCACGTACGAAATCAGGCGTGCTCAGACGCCGCGTACACGGGACTGGCCACGCGGTTCTTCGTCATGAGCGTGACCAGGTCGAACACCACGGTCGCGGCGGCGACGCAGGTGATCTCGGCGTGGTCGTAGGCAGGAGCGACTTCGACCACGTCCCCGCCGACGATGTTGAGTCCGTCGAGGCTGCGGAGCAGACGCAGCAGCTCTCGGCTGTTCAACCCGCCCATCTCCGGCGTTCCCGTCCCAGGTGCGAATGCGGGGTCGAGAACGTCGATGTCGATCGAGATGTACACCGGTGCGTCGCCCACGCGTCGCCGTACGGCGTCCACCGCCCCGTCGATCCCGATCACGTCGAGGTCTCCGGCGCGGATCGCCCGGAAGCCGAACGCCTTGTCGTTCACGAGGTCCATCTGGTCGTAGATCGGTCCCCGGATACCCAGGTGGATGGACTTCTCCTCGGCGAGCAGGCCCTCCTCGAAGGCCCGGCGGAACACCGTGCCGTGCGTGACCGGAGCGTTGAAGTAGGTGTCCCAGGTGTCGAGGTGCGCGTCGAAGTGGACCAGCGCGATCGGGCCGTACTTGTCCTTGGCCGCGCGCAACATGGGCAGCGCGATGGTGTGGTCACCGCCGATGCTCACGATGCGCCGGTCGGACCGGCCCGCGATGTCGCGGGCGTAGCCCTCGATCTGGGCGACCGCTTCGTCGATGCTGAACGGCGTACAGGGAACGTCGCCGGCGTCGACGACCTGGAGCGCTTCGAGCGGTGCGGTGTCGAGCTCGACGTGGAATTTCGGGCGCAGGTGGCGCGAGGCCTGGCGGACGCCCATGGGTCCGAAGCGGGCGCCCGGCCGGTACGACGTGCCCCCGTCGAACGGCACTCCGAGGATCGCGATGTCGTAGTCGCTGACCGAGCCGATGTCGGGGATTCTGGCGAAGGTGCCCAGACCGGCGAAGCGCGGGACCTTGGTGGCGTCCAGGGCGCCGATCGGGGCGGGGCGGTTGTCGGGGCTCATCACGGTCTCCGGTCAGTTGGTGGGGGCGGGGGCGGGGGCGGGGGCGGGGGACGGGTCGGTGTGTTCGGCCGGGTTGTCGGCGCCCGCGGCGGTGTCGCTGAGCGAGCGGCCTCGGGTCTCGGTTGCCCAGGCCAGCGTGACCAGGAGCCCGATGACCGACACGACGGCGCCGACGAGAAGTGGCAGGTTCTGGCTCTTGGCCAGGGCGAACGGCATCAGGAACGTGGCCGCGGCCGCCCCGATGCGGGAGAACGCGGTCCCGACTCCGACGGCGGTGGCGCGGACCTCGGTCGGGAAGAGCTCATTGGGGTAGACCACCTCGAGGAAGCTGGAGCCGCCCGAGGCGAGTGCGAAGACGCAGACCGCGACGAAGGTGACCCAGGTCGGCAGTCCTGGCACCAGACCGGGTACGCCCAGGGCTACCGCGATGATCCCGAAGGACCACAGCAGCAGCGCTCGACGGCCGATCCGCTCGACCAGCCAGAGTCCGGGGATGCCGCCGATGACGAACAGCGCGGCGAGGAAGACCTCCGCGGTGTTGCCGGTGATTCCCATGCCCGCCAGCAGGTCGGGGGCGAACGAGTAGAGCGCGAACAGCGGGATCACCTGGGCGGTCCAGAAGACGCCGACGAACAGGGTGCGCTTGAGGTACGGCGAGCGGAACACCGTGGTGTAGCTGGTCTTCGCGGCCGTCTGTTCGACCGCCAGGTCCGCCACGCCGTACTGCGGCCCGAAGACCTTCTTGATCGCCTGATCGGCCTCCTCGGCACGCCCCTTGCTGAGCAGCCAGCGAGGCGACTCCGGCGTACCGAGCCGCAGGAACAGGGTCACCACGGCGAACAGGGCCGGGCTGGCAAGCATGAAGCGCCAGGCGTTCGCACCGAGCCCTTCGAGGCTCACGCCCACGACGTACGCCGCCGCGGCGCCGACAGCCCAGACCACGAACGTGGCGCCGAGCAACCGACCGCGGAACCGCCGCGGGAGGTACTCCGCCAGCAATGACGTGGCGATCGGGTAGTCGGCGCCGATGGCCGCGCCGAGGAGGAAGCGCAGGAGCACCAGCTGCCAGACCTCGGCCGCGAAGGCGGACAGCACGGAGAACAGCGCGAGCGCGGCAAGGTCGGCGATGTACATGACGTGCCGACCGATCTTGTCGGTGACGTAGCCGAAGACCGCCCCGCCGAAGAAGATGCCGACCAGGCTCGCCGCCGCGACCAGGCCCTTGTCTGCGGTGGTCATGTCGAGGGCCGGGGTGAGCGTCGTGAAGGCGACGCCGATGATCGCGATGGCGTAGCCGTCGATGAACGGTCCGCCCGACGAGTAGGCGGTCAGTTTCTTGTGGAAGCGCGTCAGCGGCGCGTCGTCGATGAGATTCGATCCAACAGTCATGCAGTAGTCCCTGGCTCGCGATGGCCGTGTGGAGGTGCTGCTCCAGGTGTATGTGGGCGCCGTACGCGTCGTGCAGACCCACAGCGCTCAAAGTTCCCGCCCGCGCTTATACATCCGCACAACGCCGCTATGCAGACGGTCGGGCTCCGTCGTACCGTGACCCCATGCCGATCACGGTGGGCGAGCTGATCGAGATGCCGCACCTGCGCTGAGAGTCCGCTCAGGGGCCGGCGCGCCGGACCGGCCCGTATCGTGCACGCACACGACCGAGCCGTGGCGCTGGGTAGCCGGCTGAGAGCCGTCGATCTTCCGGTCAGTCCACCTCCGGCTGCGGGAACACGCGCGGCGTCAGCTCCAGCGACCGCACGTGCTCCGCGATCTCCCCGCACGTGGTGACCCACAGCTCCGGCAACCCCGCCATCGTCTCCAGCAGCGACTCCAGCGCGCGCAGCCGCCCCAGCCGGCCGCTCAGAAACGGGTGGATGGTGAGGGTGAAGCAGGACTCGTAGCGGTAGGCCTCGGCGAGCTCGCCGGTCCACATCGACAGCGCCTTGGCGGGGTCCTCGATGACGCCGGGGCCGAAGACCTCGGGGACGAAGGCGAACTGCTCCCAGTCGTCGAGCGCCCACGACACGGGGATCTCGACGATCGAGCGGGCGCCGTCGCCGGGCCGCTCGGCGAGCTCGTAGGGAAGGTCGGAGTCCATCAGGCTGGAGTCGTAGAGGAAGCCGCGGTCGAGCAGGATCTCCGCCGTCGAATACGACGTCTCCCACAGCGGCGCGCGGTACCCCACGGGCCGGACGCCGAGCACCTTGTCGAGCGACTCGAGTCCGCGGTCGATGACGGCCGCCTCCTCCTTGTACGACAGCCCGGCCATCGCCTCGTGCAGGTACCCGTGGTGCGCGATCTCGTGGCCGGCATCGCGGATCCGCCGGAGCAGGTCGGGGTAGCGCTCGACGGTGTACCCGGGCGCGAAGAAGGTCGCCTTGAGGTCGAACCGGTCGAGCAGGTCGAGCACGCGGGGTACGCCGGTCAGCGCGCCGTACGCCTGGTGGCTCATCACGGACAGCCGGTCCCGGGTGCCACGGTCGATGGTGAGGGCGACGTCCTCGGCGTCAAGGTCGAAGCCGAGGTTGGCGGCGGCCCGGAAGCCGGTCGGCCAGGTGATCGGGGCGGCCGGCTGGGTGGCGTCGCCGGTGGGGGTGGTCATGACGGTCCCTTCGGATCGAGAGAAGCAGGCTCAGGCGCGGGCGCGGGTGCTGCCGCCGTTGGCGGAGATGGTCTGGCCGACGAACGCGGTCAGGCCCGGCCGCGAGAGCAGGGCGACGGTGGCGGCGATCTCCTCGGGACGGCCGATCCTGCCGGCGGGGATCTCGGCGCCGTACTGCGCGTGCATCTCCTCCAGGCTCAGGCCGGCGTCGTCGGCGTCCACCTGCAGCTGGGGCGTGTCGATGATGCCCGGCGCGACCGCGTTGACGGTGATGTTCTCGGGCGCCAGCTCACGGCCCAGCGACTTGGTGAGCGCAATGAGTCCCGCCTTCGAGGAGGCGTACGCCGTGGCGCGCGGCCAGCCGACGACCCCCCACTCGGAGGTGATGACGACGATGTTGCCGCGCCCCTTGCGCCGCATCCCCGGCAGCACGGCCTGCACACACCGGAAGGTGCCTGACAGGTTCGTGTCGATATTGCGCCACCAGTCGTCGAGCGGCTGGTCGAGGATCGGGCCCATCGACATGTATGCCGCATTGCACACCACTACGTCAACCGGTCCCTGCTCGCGCTCGACCGCGGCGAACGCGGTCCGCACCGCCTCGGGGTCTGCCATGTCGGCCACCACCGGGAAGCCACCGGTCAGCTCGACCACCTCACGCATCTGCGGGGTGTCGGCCCGGCCGTTCACGCCGACCTTCGCGCCCTCCGCGGCCAGCCGGAGCGCGATCGCCCGGCCGATCCCCTGGGTCGCGCCGGTCACGACGGCGACCCGGCCCTCCTGGTGACGTCGTACGTTCGGCTCGTTCATCAGATCACCGCTCCCATGTTGGGGGAAAGCACTTCGCCGAAGCAGAACCCGCCCTCGTCGACCAGGAACTGCACGGCCTGGGCGATGTCCTCGGGTTGGCCGAGGGCCCGCGCCGGCAGGACCGCCAGGTACTCCGGCGTGCGCTGGGCCGCCGGCAGCAGGGGCGTGTCGGTCGGGCCGGGCGCGACCGCGTTGACGCGGACGCCGTGCTCGGCGACCTCCGCGCCGAGGCTGCGCACGAAGCCGAGGATCGCGCCCTTGGCCGCCGAGTAGTGCGCCTCGCTCTCGGTGCCGCCGATGCCGAGCTCGGAGGAGATCGCCACGACGGCGCCCTCACCCCTGTCGATCATCCCGGGCAGCACCGCCCGGACCGGGTTGAGCAGGCCGCCCACGTGGACGTGCATCATCCGGTTCCAGGCCTCCTCGGTGATCTCGCCGACCGGCACCAGCTGGTAGTGCCCCGCCGCCGTGACCAGCGCGCCCACCGGCCCGACCTCGGCCTCGATCCGGCCGAAGGCGGCGGACACCGACGCCGGGTCGGCGACGTCGCACTCGTAGGAGTGCTTCAGGTGCTCGACGGGACGCAGGTCGAGACCGCAGACGGTCCAGCCCGTCTCCTCCAGCGACCGGCACACGGCCGCGCCGATGCCGGAGGCGGCGCCCGTGACGACCGCGACGCGCGCGCTCATCGGACGACCTCCCGCTCGCCCACCGGCTCACTGATCCGGTTGCGGCGGCTCGCGTAGACCGCGACGCCGACGATGCCCAGTGCGACCAAGCTGATCACCATGCTCCAGTTGATGTACCACGGCTGACCGGGGCTGGTGCGCGGCCAGAGGACGTTGACGATTTCGAAGGCCAGCCACGCCGCGGCGGCGTAGGTGACGATCCCGCCCCAGCGGCCCATGGAGAAGGGCCCGGGCACCCAGCGCCCACTGAGACGGAGCAGGACGGCGGCGAAGACCGGGACCGCGAAGGCGATGTAGGGGCCCAGCACGGAGAAGCTCACCAGCACGTTGTAGAGGTCCGAGCCGGCGAAGAGCAGGAAGAGCGCCGAGACGACGGCGGTCAGGCCGATCGCGCGGATCGGCATCCGCTCCGGGCCACCGAGCTTGGCGAGGGAGGCCGCGCCGGGCAGGGCCCCGTCGCGGGCCATGCCGTAGACGGCGCGCGAGACGGCCGACTGGACGGCGAGGAACGCCGAGACGAAGCCGATCACGAACATGATGAGCAGCGGCTTGGCGATCGAGGCGCCGAGCTGCTCGGTCAGGGTCGCGGAGACCGGGTCACCGCTCTGCGCGTTCAGCACGGCGGGCAGGTCCGGGATGGCGAGGATGACCGCGACCGCCGAGAACATCACGATCGCGCCGACCAGGAGCAGGCCGAAGATGATGGCCTTGGGCACGTTGCGCTCCGGTTCCTGCACCTCCTCGGCGATCGACCCGGCGGACTCGAAGCCGAGGAACGCCCAGCCGGCGAAGGCCATCGCGACGAGCATCGTGCTCAGCGTGCCGCCGTTCGCGTGGGGCAGGCCGTCGAAGAGGGTCGAGACCGGGTTGACCTGGTGGAAGGCCAGCAGCACGATACCGAGCCCGACCGAGCCCACGATCTCGCACAGGATGCTCGCGATGATCATCACCTTGAGGACCTGCCGGCCGATCATGTTCGCCGCGGTGCCGAGGCCGATGATGCCCATCGAGACCAGGACGAGCTGCAGCCGGCCCGGCGCGGCGACGTCGAAGACCTCGAGCAGGAAGCCCGCCGCGGCGTACGCCATCGTCGACAGGGTGAGGGTGAGGCCCCAGATGTACGCCCACGCGGCGGTCCAGCCCCAGGCCGTGCCGCGGGCGTGCCGGGCCCACTGGTAGACGCTGCCGGCGTACGGCCAGCGCGAGGCGAGCTCGCCGAAGACGAGCGCCACGAGCAACTGGCCGCCGAGCACGATCGGGAACGCCCAGAAGAAGCGCGGGCCGGCGGCGAACAGGCCTAGCGCGAAGATGGCGTACAGCGCCACGATCGGCGAGATGTCGGCGAAGGCGAGCGACAGCGCGGAGCGGAACCCGAACCCGCGGTTCAGTACGTCGTGGCCGCCGTCCGGCAGCGTCACAACCGCGCGGTCGGCGGTGCTCTCAGGGCTGGGTGGTCCCATTGCGGTGACCTCCTGGGGTGGGCCAGTGATTTCGGCCTCAGCCTCGTGGCACCGCGGCACCGCGCAACAGTCGCCCGATGTCACACCCTTGGCCCACCGTCCTATACGAATGCACAACGCGCCCGGCGGTCCTGCCTCAGGCGACCTCGCTCGGCACGCCCACCGGTGTCGGCGCGGCGGGGGGCGCGGCGCGCCGGGCGAGCTCGGTCCGGCCCAGGTAGAGGACGGTGGCGACGACCAGGCCGACGATCCAGGAGACGTCCGCGCCGCCGAGGTCGTCGACCAGCGGCCCCGTGCAGAGCCCGCTGATCGCGCCGTCTGTGGCTTCCACCTGGCTGACATCCATGTCGTGGGCGACGTCCTGGCCGCGGCTGAGAGGGGTGGCCCCGAAGTGCCGGTCGTCGATCTCCTTCGAAAGTCTCCTGGTTTTCGCCGACCGGAGCCACGTAGCCGATGACGTCGCGCGCGGCGTTGTCTCCGAGCATCCGGGTGATCACCCAGGTGGCGAGATACTGGGACGCCAGGCAGCCGCCCGCTGTAGCGATGTTCCCCTCGACGTAGAACGGCGCGTCCAGCACGGTGACGCCGCAGGCTTCGAAGAAGGGCCGGCTCGTCATGTCCGTGCAAGCCGGCATGCCGCCCAGCAGCCCGAGGTACGCCGGCACCAGAGCGCCGGAGCACTGTACTTCGGGTGCCGGGGATGTCTTCCGGTGCCCCGGGACTCTGCGGCACTCATCACCGCTGGACACAGTGCTGGACCGAGTTCTGGAACCCCGTATGGCTACCGGTGTTCGGGGTTCTCGTAGTCGCGGCGGCAGCCGGCGTCCCAGGCAGTGCGCTGGTTGCCGTAGGCGGGGATGCCTCCGGCGTCCTTCAGCATCCTGGCCAGGTGCAGCAGGTTCCAGGTCATGAAGGTGGTGTTGCGGTTGGTGAAGTCGTTCTCCGGGCCGCCCGAGCCGGGGTCGAGGTAGGAGGGGCCGGGGCCCGCCTCGCCGATCCATCCGGCGTCGGCCTGTGGGGGGATGGCGTAGCCGAGGTGCTGGAGGCTGTAGAGGACGTTCATCGCGCAGTGCTTGACGCCGTCTTCATTGCCGGTGATCAGGCAGCCGCCGACTCGTCCGTAGTACGCGTACTGTCCCGCGTCGTTGAGGAGGCTGGAGCACGCGTAGAGGCGTTCGATCACGCGCTTGGTCACGGAGCTGTTGTCGCCCAGCCAGATCGGACCGGCCAGCACGAGGATGTCGGCCGCCAGGACCTTCTCGTACAGCCCCGGCCAGGCGTCGCTCTGCCAGCCGTGTTCGGTCATGTCCGGCCAGACGCCGGTGGCGATGTCGTGGTCGACGGCCCGCACCACGTCGACGTGGAGGCCCTGCGCCTCCATGATCCCCACGCTGCGGTCGATGAGCCCCTGGGTGTTGCTGCGCTCCGGCGAGCGTTTGAGGGTGCAGTTGAACACGAGGGCGCGCAGATCGTCGTAGCGGGCGGGCGGTGAGTCGGTGGTCGGCGACTGGGCGGTCACGGTGCTCTCCCGGGAATCGTCCCACCGTGCCCTTCACGGCGGCGCAACGCTGCCCATCGTGCTGGGCCGGATGCCGCCTCGATCACTGCGGCACGGCCGGTCGCCGCCGACCACCCCGACGGCCGAACGGGTTTCCAGACGCTGTCACGACCATGGGCTGCGGTCACTCGGCTGGGGCCCGGCGGCTGGCGGGCGGCCCGGTGCTCTGCCTACGTTCGCCCCATGGCCCCCCCGAAACACCGCGGATCGGAACGGCGGCAGGCCGGCAACGGATGACGTTGCCCACCTGCTGGTGCGCTGTCTTCAGGCCGAAGGCGTGGAGTACGTCTTCGGTATCCCCGGCGAGGAGAACATCCGCCTCGTCGACGCGCTGGGCGGCTCCGGTATCCGGTACGTCCTG
Organism: Streptomyces sp. NPDC048297; assembly: GCF_043201585.1. Taxonomy (NCBI): domain Bacteria; kingdom Bacillati; phylum Actinomycetota; class Actinomycetes; order Kitasatosporales; family Streptomycetaceae; genus Streptomyces; species Streptomyces sp. NPDC048297. The sequence goes on along the minus strand of NZ_JBICZA010000060.1, from coordinate 7,110 downwards.
GTCCGCCACGAGAGGGCGCTTCGTTCATGGCGGAGCTGTACGGGCGGCTGACCGGCCGGGCCGGGGTGTGCTCGGCCACGCTGGGGCCGGGCGCGATCAATCTGCTGCTGGGCACTGCGGATGCGACGACCAACAGCACGCCCCTGGTGGCCCTGGCCGCCCAGGGGTCCTTGGGTCGCGTCCACAAGGAGTCCCACCAGGTGATCGACCTGGTGTCGATGTTCGCCCCCGTCACCCAGCGGGCGGCCCGGGTCCAGAGCCCCGACGCGGTGCCGGAGATGGTGCGCAAGGCGTTCAAGACCGCGCAGAGCGAGCGCCCGGGCGCGGTCTTCCTGGCGGTTCCCGAGGACATCGAGGGGGCCCGAACCACGGTGTCGCTCAACCCGTTGCACGTCGACGCGGTGCATGCCGACGCACCCTCTGCCTCCCAGATCGCTCGGGCCGCCAAGGTTCTCGCGGCCGCGCGCCGACCGGTCGTGCTCGCTGGCCACGGCGCCGCCAGGGGCAGGGCGTCAGCAGCACTGGTGCGCTTCGCCGAGCAACTGCACGTACCAGTGGCGACCACCTTCCACGGCAAGGGCGTCTTCCCGGACGATCATCCCAACGCGCTCGGCTCGGTCGGCTTCATGCGTCACGACTACACCAACTTCGGCTTCGACAATGCCGATGTGCTGGTCTGCGTGGGCTATGAACTGCAGGAGTTCGACCCGGCGAAGATCAATCCGGACCGCGACAAGCGCATCGTGCACCTACACCGCTTCCCCGCCGAGGTGGACGCCCACTACCCGGTGACCGTCGGTGTCGAGGGCGACCTGTCCCAGGGGCTGGACGCCCTCGCAGCCGCCGTGCCGAACAGGTTCGGGTACGAGGCAGGCACTGGTGAGCACATCCGGACCCTGCTCGCCGAGGAACTGGAGTACGGGCGCGGCAACGATGGGTGCCCGCTGGTACCCCAGCGCGTGGTGGCCGATATGCGCGCCGCGCTGAACCGGAGCGACATCGTGCTCGCCGACACCGGCGCCGGGAAGATGTGGATGGCGCGGCTCTATCCAGCGTATGAGCCGGACACCTGCCTGGTCTCCAACGGCCTGTCCACCATGGGATTCGCGTTGCCCGGCGCCATTGCCGCCAAACTCGCCCGACCGGAGCGGCGGGTGCTGGCGATGATGGGGGACGGCTCGTTCCTGATGAACTCCCAGGAGTTGGAGACCGCCGTACGCGAACGTATTCCCCTGGTCATCCTCGTCCTGGTGGACCAGGAGTACGGCCTGATCACATGGAAGATGGAGCTCGGCCGTCACAGCCACACCCGGTTCACCAACCCCGACCTGGTCGCCTACGCGGAGAGCTTCGGGGCCCGCGGTCACTGGATCAAAGCGGCTGAGGAGTTGCTGCCGACGCTGCGCCATGCGCTCGACGAGGACGAGGTCTCCGTGATCGCGTGTCCGGTCGACTACTCCGAGAACCTGCGACTGACCGACCGCCTCGGTGCGCTCCACGGCCCGTTCTGACGCCGAGCCGCCGCCTCAGCCCCTGTGGGGCTCGGAAACTTGTTGCCGCAGGCCGGTCAGGCGTCAGGTGGGGTCCGGGAAGGCGAGCGCGAGCGAACCGCTGTTGACGTGTCGAAAAGTATGAGGCGACTTCAAAACCGGGGTGCATCGATGATCCCGGGATGAGCCTGGAGGGGGTCCGCTCATTGGCCAGGTGGGGTCCGGCATGCAGGCGGCGCGAGCCCGGTCCGCGGCATGGAAGTGCGACGCGGAGAGTCCTGGCTGGCGACCTCGTCGGCGGTGACGGCTTCGAGCTGCTGGATTGCTGGCCGAGCCCACCGCCCCGGTCTACCTCGCCGACCTGGACGCGGTCCGAGTCCTGCGCGTGGTGTGGGCCCAGGAGTACCTGCGGGATGCGCGCGGGGTGCGCCGGCGCGAGGGCAAGGAACGCCCGCCCGGCGCCGAGCGCGCGGACCTCCCCGCCCCGGGGTGAGCTGAATCGCCTGCCGGCGCAGGCCGCAGCGGCATCAGTACGGGGACATGTGCGGGGTTTCCATGGCGAGCCAGAGGTCCACGCGGTCGCTGGTGTCGTCGAGGCGGCGGCCGGTGATCTCCTCGACGCGGGCGAGGCGGTGGCGCAGCGTGTTGACGTGGATGTTCAGGCGGTCGGCGGTCTGCTGCCATCTGCCGCCCGAGGCGAGGAAGGCGCGCAGCGTGGGTACCAGTTCGCCGGAGTGCTTGGTGTCGTGCGCTTCCAAAGGGGTGAGCAGGGCGTCTCGGAAGGAGTCGAGGACGTCCGGGTCCTGGAGGGCCAGCAGCAGGGAGTGGCGTCCCGCGAGCTGCTGGGAGACGACCGTTCCGCCCCCGCGGCGCAGCGCCAGCTCGCAGGCCTGGCGGGCCTGGATGAGGCTGATGCGCAGGCTTCTGATGTCCGATGCCCTGATCCCGATGCCCGCGCCCGTCGCTTTCACCGCCCGCACCAGCCTGCCCACGTAGACATCACACGGCACGGCGGTCGAGCCGTCGTCGACGATGAGGTGCAACTCGGAGCCGCGCTGCGCGACCACGCCGTTGAGGTCTTCCGTGTCGAGCCACCGCTCGGCGGCGCCCAGGGCGGTTTCCGCGTCGGCCACCGCGGCGACGATGGCGACGTTCGGCTGCTGGGGGTCCAGGCCATAGGAGGTCATCCGGGCGGCCGCCGCCTGTTCCTGCCGGGCCAGGATCAAGGAGACGAGTTCACCGGCGAGCCGGCGCTCGGTCTCGCGGATGGTGCGTTCCCTGGCCAGTACGAGACCGACGACCGGAACGGCCGCTTCGAGCCGCGCCTGAGCCGGTATCCCGGGCTCGCTCGTGGTGAGGCCGATGAGCGCGGTGATCCGCGAGCCGCTCCGCAGACAGCGCACATGGGCATCCGCACCGAGGCCCGGGGCGCCCTGCATGTTCCGTACCGCGGCCTTGAGCTGCTCCGCATCCGGTACGCGGCCGGCCCGGGCCAGCAGATGTCCGGTGCCGTCCGCGATCCAGACGCCATGCCCGGTCTCCTGGCGCAGAATGCGCGCCACCGCCTTCAGCCCGGTGGCCGGATCCGTGCTGTCCGCCGACGTGACCAGATCGGACATGAAGGCGAGCGAGGCGCGCAGCTCCGCCTCCCGCTCCTCGTGCAGCCGCTCGACGAACCACTGGCTGATGGCGATGAACGGGGTCCCGGTCGGGACGAGCACCAGCGGGACGCCCTCCCCCCGGCACGCCCGGATCAGCGACTGCGGCACGGTGTCCCCCGGGTTGAGCAGGCCGTAGCCGAGCCCGGCCACCGACTTGGTCTCCAGCGCGCGCACAAAGTCCAGCGCGGACGTTCCTCGCCGCCGCCATACCCCGGTGGTGAGGATCAGCTCGTCGCCTTCCAGGTAGGGCGAGGCGTCGGTGATTTCGCAGACGTGCACCCACCGAACGGGGCGGTCCAGATCGCCGTCGACCAGCAGACTCAGGCCGAGGGACGGGGCGGAGAGCAGGTCGCGGAGCATGGTAGGCACTGTAGGAATCTACATCAGTCCGCAGCAAAATCTCTAGGTTCATCCATTGTCTCGGTGACCTCCCGAACGGAAGATTTTCGCCACACAGCGCCGATCCGGCCACCTACGCGACACCTGACGCCTGACGCCTGAAGAAGGAACGATGAGCACAGCCAACGAAGCCAGACCGGGCGGGGTGATCGAGACCCGGTCGATCGACCATGTGCCCGCCTCGGAGCGCCATGGAAAGCCATGGCATCAGGGACCGTTCTGGTTCACCGGCAATTTCGTCCTGGTGACCATGGTGTCCGGGTTCCTCGGCCCGGCGGTCGGGCTCTCACTCGGCTACACCTGCCTGGCCATCGTCCTGGGCGTGGGCTTCGGCACCTTCTTCATGGCCTTCCACGCCAACCAAGGGCCCACCATGGGCCTGCCGCAGATGATCCAGTCCCGTGCGCAGTTCGGCTCCCGCGGCGCGATCGTGCCGTTCGCGGCGACGGTCTTCGTCTACGTCGGCTTCATCGTCTTCGACCTGGTGCTGGCGACCCAGGCGCTGCAGACGGTGCTGCCGGGCGGGCCGTGGTTCTGGTACCCGTTCCTGATGCTGGTCGCCGTGGTCCTCGCCGTCATCGGCCACGACTTGCTGCACTGGGTGCAGCGCTGGCTCACCCCGGTCCTCCTGGTCTTCTTCGGGGTGTTCACCGTCTACGCCGCCCTGCACCTGGGCAGCACCCCCACGGTCGCCAAGACCGGCTGGACTCTCACCGGCTTCCTGATCATGTTCTCGGTGTCGGCCGGCTACCAGATCAGCTACTCCGTCTACGTCTCCGACTACTCCCGCTATCTGCCCGCCGACACCCCGGCGCGCGGCGTGATCACCTGGACCTACCTGGGCGCCGGCGCCTCCGCGATCTGGCTGATGTGCCTGGGAGCCCTGCTCGGCACCCACCTGGAGGCGCCCGACGCCGTGGCCAGCCTGGTCACCGTCGGCAACGACGTGTTCTCCGGCTTCGGCACGCTGCTGGTGCTGATATCCGTCCCCGCGCTCCTCAGCATCTGCGCGGTCAATTCGTACGGTGCCATGCTGACCAGCGCGAGCGCGGTCGACGGTTTCACCCCCGTACGCCCGGGAGTCCGGGTCCGGATCACCGGCATCGCGATCGTTGCTGTGCTCTCCGTGGCCATCGCGCTGGCGCTGCCCGCCGACTACCTCGGCTCCTTCAACAACTTCGTGCTGTTGATGCTGTACTTCCTCATCCCGTGGACGGCCGTCAACCTGGCCGACTTCTACCTGGTGCGGCGCGGCCACTACGCGATCACCGAGCTCTTCAACCCCAACGGCATGTACGGCCGCTGGGCCTGGCGCGGGCTCACCGCCTACGCGGTCGGCCTGCTGGCCATGATCCCGTTCGTGTCCCTGAGCTTCTACGTCGGCCCGGTCGCGGAGGCCCTCGGCGGCGTGGACATCGCCTTCCTTGTCGGACTCGTCGTCGGCAGCGGCCTGTACTACCTCCTCACCCGCGGACTCGATCTCGGCGAAGAGGCGGTACGCATCGAGGAAAGCAACCACGAACTGGCCGAACTCGTCTCTCAGGGCCTGGCCGCCCCGGCGACGACAGAACACCTCGGAGTCGAACAGTGAGCACCACCGCACATGTCGCGATCATCCAGGAGCCCCCGGCGGTCCTGGACCTCGCCGAAGGAGTCCGCCGCGCCGCCGAGCACATCACCGCCGCGGCGCGCGACGGCGCCCGGCTGATCGCCTTCCCGGAGACCTGGCTGACCGGCTACCCGGCGTGGATCTTCGGCCTGGCCGGCTGGGACGACGCCGAGGCCCGGCGCTGGTACGCGGCGCTGCTCCGGGAGTGCCCGACCGCCGACTCCGCCGAGCTGGACCCCATCCGCGAGGCCGCGGCACGGGCCGGCGCCACCGTCGTACTCGGCATGAACGAGCGCGCGGAGCGGCACTCGGGCACCGTATACAACTCCCTGCTCACCATCGGTGCGCAGGGCGAGACGCTCGGTGTGCACCGCAAGCTGACCCCGACTCACACGGAGCGCATCGTCTGGGCGCCGTCCCCGGACGCGGCCGGACTCCGGGCGTACGACACGGAGTTCGGCCGCCTCGGCGGCATGATCTGCTGGGAGCACTGGCAGCCCCTGATCCGCCAGGCCATGCACTCCCAGGGCGAGCAGATCCATGTCGCCGCCTGGCCCGACATGACCGAAGCGCATCTGGTCGCCAGCCGCAGCTACGCCTTCGAGGGCCGGTGCTTTGTGCTGGCCGCACCGCAGTTCCTGCGCGCCGAGGACGTGCCCGAGCGGGTGCGCGACGCCTACCGGGCCGGGGTCGGCCCGGACACCCCGGAGACCGGCCTCTGGTTCGTCGGCGGCTCGGCCGTCGCGGGACCGGACGGGGCGTGGGTCACCGAGCCGCTGTTCGGTGCGCCCGGAATCGTGCACGCCGAGATCGATGTCGAGCAGACCCTCGCCTACAAGCACGATCTCGACGTCGCAGGCCACTACGCCCGGCCGGACGTCTTCAACCTCACCGTCGATCGGCGCCCCCGCGCCACGGTCAGCTGGATCGAGGGCTCCGCCGACGACGCGGCGTCCGCCGCGGACCACCCGACGGCCTGACGCCGCCTGACACCCGGCCCCGGCTGCCCCGCCCCGGCCCGCGCCGCTCCATCGGCGCGGGCCACTGGGCATTGCCCCCGCTGTCGCCGCCCGAATCCTGTCGACGGCGTACGAGGACGTTCCCTTCAGCGAGCTCCTCCACCACCCCGGGGCGACCACCCGGAGGCTGGAGGCGGTGCGGGCCCTGCGCCTGCGCCGCAAGAGAGGAGCGGGACTACTGCCGTTACCCGAGAGCCCGCAGGTGCCTGATCGTGGCTTCGCGGCTGAGTGCTGCGTTCTCCATCGACTCGAATCGGCGCGTGAACCGCTGCACGTCTCGGGCTTTGTCCGAGCTGGACACTGTTCCCCAGGCGCTCTCGGCGTGCACACGGTCCGGTATGTCGCCGAAGCGGAGGATCGTAAAGCCGTGGGTTGACCGGTAGCCGCGCCGGAATGTCAGTACTCGGATCGAGACCCCTTCCTGGCCGACGAGATCGGCGATCGCACGGTATTGCTCGCGCATTACTTCGCTGTCCCCTACAGGCGTACGAAGGGCCGCCTCGCCGAGGACCACACGCAGCACGGGCGGAGTCCTGCGGGCGAGGATGCACTTGTTCCGTTCCAGCCGCAGCTCGGTGTTCCGATCCGTGTACTCGCTCGAGAAGCCCTCGGCCAGGCGCTGAGTCTCAAACCATGCCCGAATGTATCGCTCTGTTTGGACTGGTTCGCACACGACAGTCGGATGGCAGGCGAGGATCTCCCCGGCTTCCGCCTCAACAGCGACGACGCGTGACAGCCCCGTCGCCATGAAGGGGCGGTACTCACCCAGCTGATCCCCGTACCCGGTCTCGCGGGCCAGCCGGACGAGCTGCTCGACCAGTTCTCCGTCGTCGACGCGGTACCTCTGCAGCAGCAAGCGCAGGACAGCAGTGCTGATACCGAGATCGTTCTGCTCGATGCGCGCGAGCGCGGCCGGTGCGAGAGGGCAGTAG